>JAVBQR010000181.1:0-10951 GCA_031548865.1 Planctomycetota bacterium | reverse complement strand
CTCCGGCAAACTCGGATCCTGATGCGCCTCGTTAATCCTCGTCCCCACCAAAAACTCAATGTCGTCCGAATCCAACAGCAAATCGATAAGCCGATCCGCCGCATCGTCGTTCCCCGCCGCACCACCCTTCTCCAGACGCTTCGCGGTCATGGTCAAGGTAAGCACTCCCTCCGTAACCAAATCCGCACCAGACAGGCGCGAACACGGCGGCAATACCGACCCCGCCCGCGGCGTCTCGACCTCAAGGCTCGCGCCCCACTCCCGCGCCAACAGGTTCGCCGTCGTCCCCCCGCACACCGCCTTCCGGCCGGGGAAGGCGTCGAGCAATGCCGCGCACTCGCCGTCCCGATCCGCATCGTAGGGAGGTCCCGTAAACACCAGGAGACGCCGCGGCGTCCGGAAATACCAGACCACGCAACTGGTGTCGTCGTTCGGTTGAAAATTCGGCTCCAACCCCATCGCCTCCTCCACAACCGAACGCGCCAATTCCCGGCTGGACATCTCGCCGTCAAGACGCACCTGAGCAGCGAGAAAATCCGCCAAGCCCTCGCGCCGCCACCCGAGAGGGTAAGACACCGTCCCAAGCCCCGACTGGGTCACGCCGTCCGAACACACCACCACACGGTCGCCGGCATGGAGTTCAGTCTCGGAAATCCGCAACTGCCGGCTGGGGAAGAGGCGGCTCGTCAACACCCGGGCCGGCACCTCCTCCGATTGGTCCCCGCGCAACAGAATGAAGTCGGGGTTACCTTCCTCGACCACCCGGATGGCCCCTTCGGAATCGCAGTCGACGATGGAAAAAGTGGCGTAGGAAATTTTCCGCACCTGGCAGACCGGCAGCGACTCCATCATCACTTCGCAGCTGCGGAGAAGCTCCGTCCCGGCCGCAACAAACCGGAGCGCCATGTGGGCGGTCATGCAGGCGAGAATGTTCGCCTTGACCCCGCTCCCCAGGCCGTCCGACAACACGGAAATCAACCGCCCCTCGTTTTCGAAGCGTTTCGAAACGTAGGCGTCGCCGCATACGTTCTGGTTCCACTTGCGGGCGGCGTAATGCTCGACGTCGATGAAAAGTTCGTCGGCGATCACGGCTTCGCCCCCTCGCCCTTGTCCCCCTCCTCGTCCCCCGCGAAGCCCTCGGCGATGGAGCTGAGGAGAATCTCCGTGTCCGCCATATGTTCCCCCAAACGGCAGGCGATTTCCTGTACGGTGGCGATGTTTCGGTTGATGACCTCGCGGGCACGGCGGGCGATTTGGTCGCGGCGCATTTCGTTTTGGGTGACGTCGTCGACGATGGCGCCGACAGTCTTGTATTCTTCGAGAACGAAGATTTCGATGGTGAGGAGCCGGTCGCCGATTTTCAGGCGCTCCCGCGTGATGTCCTTGCCGTTCCGCAAGGCGGCGCGAAGGAATTTCCCTAGCGGCAGCAGGTCCTCGACCGGCAGGCCGGCGAGGCCCGGGTCCCGGTCGAAGCGGTCCAGCATGGCGTCCCCGGCCAAGGCGGCGAAGGGCCGGTTCGATTCGATAATCCGCAAATCGCCCCCGACAATTACCACCCCGGAAGGCATGCAGCGGAGCAAGGCGTTCGCCTTCCGCTGGGCGATGGAACGCATGTAACTCGCGCACATCGAGGTCTCGGCGTCGCCGGAAAGGAGGGCGCGGGCGAAAGTGCGGCAGGTGTCGTAGCCGCAGGCGCCGCAGTTCAATTCGTCGTCGGAACTGGTCTTGCCGACCCGGGCCAGGGCATCCTTCAGGGATGCCTCGCTCCATTCCGCCTTGGCGGCCGGGGTCGGCTGGTAGGCCATTTCCAAACGCAGACCCGGCCGCGGGCCGTCCGGGCCGATTTTCGCGTATTCCCGCACCGCCACAATGCCGTCAATCGGCGAGGGATCGCTGGTGGCGGCGGGGCCGTTCACACAGCCGCCCCGGCAGGCCAGACCTTCGAGAAAAAATGGGGGATTGGGCTGCGAGTCCTTCAATTCGCTGAGGGCGAAGAACAGCCGCTTCAGACCGGAAATCGATTGCATCCGCACGCCCCCGGGACAGCCGTAATGCCGGAGCGTCTCCAGCATCCCCCCTTCCAACGGATATAACCCGCCTTCGCCGGCGGCCTTCGGGACGAAAACGTCGTCGTCGCGGGGAGTGAAGAGGTTCGGCCTCACCCGCTCGTCCGCCAGCCAGCCGTCGAGTTCGGCGAAGGTGAGGGAAAGGTCCATGAGATCGGGGTGTTCGTCCGCTTCCGTCTTCTTGGCGGCGCAGGGTCCGATAAAAATGACGCCAATGTCCGATCCGAAATGTTCCCGGAGCATCCGGCAGTGGGTCAGGGCCGGCGAGGCGAGGCGGGTGAGGTTGCCGATTAAGCCGGGCACGTGTTTCCGGACCAAATCGACCAGCGCCGGACAGGCGGTGGAAATGAACAGCCCCGACTCGGCGCGGGCGATTTCCCCGGCCAGGCTGGCCGAGACTTCCTGAGCACCGAGAGCGGTCTCGCTCGCGCCGGCGAAGCCGAGGCGGCGAAGGGCCGCCACCATTTGCCCCGGGCTCCAGTCCGGATGCACCGCGACCCAGCTCGGGGCAAGGCTGGCGTAGACCCGCTTCCCCGAGCGGATGAGAAAGCGCGCCCGGCCGACGTCGTTACGCAGCACCTTCGCCCCGGACGGGCAAATCCGCACGCAGCGCCCGCAGGCGACGCAGCGGTCGGCGACGACCCGGGCCCGCTCGTTTTCGACGCGAATCGCCTTGACCGGACACTCGCGTACGCACTTATAGCAGTCCTGGCACACGGTTTCCTGGGTGTAAACGGGGAAGAGGCGTTCCATCAGGCGCCTCCGCGGTGCGCTTCGGCGGCGATGAGTTTGGCGAGGATGTCCATGACCGTTTCGGTGTCGAGGCCCTGGTGGAGCTCGTCGTTGATTTTCAGGTTGGGTCCGGCGCCGCAGCGGTTCTCGCAGCGGAGGCCGGAGATGCTAACCCGGTCCCGCCAACCGTTTTGGGCGAGGCGTTTCTCCACATTTTCCAGTAGTAGTTTATTGCCCCGGGCGAAGCAGGAACTGCCGAGGCAGATGGCGAGGCGGATGGGTTGTGGGTCAGGCATGCTTGTACTTTGTCTTTCTGTGGACTTTCCGAAAAATCGAACGAATGAAACCCGCATCCTGCTCCGCCGCAAACCTCCCCCGCCGTCGGTCCGGCAGGTGGGCGTTGAACCAGGGGGTGGACGACGGCGTGCCGGAACCCGGCGGAGAAAACATCGGCCACGATACAATTCCATGTAGGGTCCGATAATAACGCATCAGGGCATAGGTAGCCACAGATATTTCCAGGTGTCTCCACTGGACCGGGCCGACCCTGTATTTGCCTCCCTCCGCCTCTTCCCATTTCATCCCGTTTCACCCCATTTCGGCAAAACCCGTTCAACAGCGGTTGATTTCGTCAACACGGTTCAACCCGCGCCGTCGCGTTTTATCGGAAACCGGCCGGTACGTCCGCAACATTATCTGAATATTCAGCCGTTTTTCAGCCAGT
Organism: Planctomycetota bacterium; assembly: GCA_031548865.1. GTDB lineage: Bacteria > Planctomycetota > SZUA-567 > SZUA-567 > SZUA-567 > JAJBSZ01. The sequence continues at coordinate 7,429 of JAVBQR010000181.1, read as the reverse complement.
TTGGCCGCCTCACCATTTTCCGCCAATTTCTACGGGAAACTTTTTAACCTTTCGTAGGGAATTCTTGAATGGAATCGTTTCGTATCGATAATTCTCCATTACGAATGCATAGCGATCCGTAATAGTTTCACAACCTGCACCTGTCCGGATGGTAAACGCACTCCGGGTTTGTTGGGAAAACAAACCCGCGGCACCCCCAGAGCCGGGTTCTGTCCGAAGCGATTCGGACCAAACCTCGAGTTACCGTTTACCATCCGGGCAGGTTCCGGTCCATGACAGCCAATACGGGACCAGGGGTCCCGAAGCGGCACACCGCCCCGAGCGGCCCGCTTCACCGGGAGAAGAGTATGAACAGGTTAATGTATGCGGTACTGGCCGTCCTGTTGACGCTGGGGGCGTCGGCGGCGAGGGCTGACGAAGATTTTAGCGAAGTGGAATACTACAAAAAATTGAAGGAGGCCGAGGAAGCGGCCAAGGCGCCGCCGCCGCCCCCGCCCGAGCCGGAGCCAGAACCGGAACCCGAACCGGTGGCAGCACCGGAACCGGAACCCGAACCCGAGCCAATTCCCGAACCGGAACCCGAACCCGTCACGGAGGTGTACTATATGCCGCCGCCGCCGGTCATCGATCCGGAAAATATGGTTATTTTACCGCCGCCGCCGGAAAATCCGCCCCTCAGGTCGGTCCTGGTGACCCCGGAAATTTGCGGCGGCTGTTACGAGGAGCCGCCTCCGCCGCAGCCGGAAGTGGTGCTCCCGCCACCTCCCCCTCCCCCGGTTTATTACGAGGAGGAATACGAGGAGGAAGCATGCGAAGAGGAAGAGTACGAGGAGGAGGTCGCTCCTCCGCCTCCGCCTCCTCCCCCCCCGCCTCCGCCGGTGGTCCGCTATGAGCAGCAGTACGTTCCGCCGCCGGCTCCGGAAGTGCAATGTAACGAGTGCCTGGTGGACGAGGGCTACTTGAACCGCATTGTATTCGTTCCCCAGTATTACCATTCCTCCAACCGCAACGCGAAAGGCGAGGAATTAGGCATAAAACGGAAAGTCACCGAAGGCCACGCGAACGGCGCCGGCTTCGCCCTGGGTTACGAACGGAAAGTGAATGACCTCTTCGCCCTGGGGGTCTATTACCAGTACGCCTTCCTGAAGCAAAACGGCGGCGTTGCCGTTCCCGATGTCGACGGTATTGGCGGCATGCAGAAAGTGCGCGTGCATTCACACGGCCTGACTCTGGTTCCGAAGTTCGATTTGGGGGAAATCGGCAAGCTGCAAGTGCCGATTAGCCAGCGTTGGGACAGCGACCACGGCGACCTCTACATCACGGAAAAAATCCCGGGAGGCGAATCGACCACGAATTTCGGTGTGGAGAAAACCAAGAACTCCGCCACATCCTTGGGCCTTTGGTACGAAAAGCCGATCGCCCTCGATGGGAGCGGCTGGTGCTTGACCCCGTACGCCGGCTGGCGGAGCGTCTACAATTACCGTACGTTCGGTCTTTACGACCTAAATAATGGTTCGCAAATCCGCCTGCACAACTGGCAGCACTTCCTTTCCGCCGGGTTGAAGGTTGGTTACCAGGTGGGCGAGTGGGGCTTCGCGGCCCGGGGCGGTGTGAACGTCCGGGTATCGAAGGACGAAGGCTTCGGCTACGGAAACCGCGAACTCGCGCCCGGCGTCATCCAATACTCCAGCCAGGCGAACCTGGACCGGACGGTGGGGTCGGTCGGAGCGGAAATCAACCGCGCCATCGGGCAACGCGCCACGGTGGGGGTCGGTTACGACGGCTACTTCGGCAGCAAGACCAGCAACCACATGGCGACCTTGAAGGTGGGGATTTCCTTCTAGCCGGCTGTCATGCCCACAGAGGTTTCGAGACAAGGAACCGCCGCCGATCCTTTGGATTGGCGGCGGTTTTTTGGGTGGCTTGTATATATTCATACGTAACGAGTTAACACCTGGACTTTTGCGAAATCGCCATTCAAACCGCCGAATGGCGATTTTGTAAAATCAAAAACCCCTGAAATTCAGGCGAAAAGGATTTTTACAAAGTGGCGATTGGCGGTTTAATCGCCACTTTGCAAAACTTCAGTTTCATGTCTATGTCTCCTCCGTATAGTATATACCGTCACAAGTTTATGAACAAGCCGCGCCGCCCTTCTCCCGCCCCGACGCGTATACCCCGCCGATGATCAACGCGCCCCCGATCGCGGTCCGGAGGGTGAGGGCTTCGCCGGCGAACAGGTAGGCGAAGAGCAAGGCGAACAGCGGTTCCATTAAGAATATGAAAGCGGTTCGGGTCGGAGTGGTGTAACGCTGTCCCACCAATTGGCAAATGAACCCGATGGAACTGCCGAAAACCGCCAGCGCCACCACCGTCGCCAGCGCCTTGCCGGTCGTGGGAAGGATCGGGTGCTCGAACAGGAAAGTTCCCGCCCAGGAAAAAACCGCGATGAAACCGAACTGCAGGATGCAGGCCCCCAAGGCGTCCGACTCCCGTCCGGCCCGCTCGGCGAAAAAGATGTGTACGGCGAACATGAAAGCCCCAAGAAGGCAGAGGACGTCACCCCGCTGCATGGTGAAGCCGCCCTTCAAGGTCAGTACCCCTACCCCCGCCAGCGCCAGCAGCAGGCCGGCGAGCAGATACTTCGCGGGGAAAGTCCGGGTCAGGATGGCGTGGATGGCGGCGACGAAGACGACGGTGAAACCGGTGAGGAAACCGGCGTTGGCGATACTGGTCATCCCGAGGGCGTAGGTGAGGAGGGCGTTACCGGTGAACAGCGCCAGGGCCAGCCGGAGACCGTGGCCGAGGTCCTTGAGGCGCATCTTCCGCAGCGTTTGGTTGAAGATTAGGCCGGTGAGGACGAAGGCCAGGGTGAAGCGTAGCGCCATCAGGTTGAAGCTCGTCAAGTGCTCCAGCGCAACTTTAATGAAGTAGTAGGAAGATCCCCAACACACGGTGCTGGTCAACACCAGCAAGTCGCCCTTCCGGCAGTTCGAATCGGATCGCGCGTTCATAAACTCCCAATCGCTGAGGGGTGAAATTCAATCAATCCGCCGCAATTCCACCCGGCCGAGGAGCTCCTCCACCAGGCGCTTATCCGGAGGTTTGGTGCCCACGGTGGTGACCGCTCCCGCCGAAGTCGCCAGGGCCAGCGCCGCCGTGTCCCGCCACGACAGGCCCCGGGCCATTGCATACGCCGCCGCCGCCACCAGGCTGTCGCCGGCGCCGACGCTGGAACGGACCTCCACCGCCAGCCCGGGCGCGTGGTAGGACTCGCCGGCGCCGAGAAAAAGCGCTCCGGCGCTCCCCAGCGACACCGCCAGCCGCGGGATGCCTTTGTCCAACAATTTTTTGCCTAGACGGAGGACATCAGCCAGGTCGCCCCGGTCCGCTTCGCCAAAGTACTGGAAAAGTTCAAAACGGTTCGGTTTGACAAAAGCGGGGCCTTCCTCCACCGCCGCCGCGAATACGGCGCCGTCGGCGTCGAGAAAGGCCGTCCCGCCGGCGCCATGGACCAGGCGAATCAGCCGGGCATATACTCCCGGTCCGACGCCGCCGGGCACGTTGCCGGAAAAAACGAACAAGCTATCCCTGTCCGCCCAGGCCCGCACCCTGTCCTCCAGCTCGGTCAGTTCCCCCGGGGAAATGTTCGGGCCGGGCTCGTTCAACTCGGTCAGCCGGCCGTTCCGATCGATGATTTTCAGGTTGGTCCGGGTCGAGCCGGCGATGCGGACAAAGTCGTGGCGGATCCCCAGCCGGTCGAGGACGCGGAGTATTTCCGTCCCTTCCGCCCCTCCGGCAAAACCGGAGGCGAGGGGCGAACCGCCCAGCGCCGCCACCGTCTTGGCGACGTTCACCCCCTTGCCGCCGGCGTCCCGGACAGTTTCGCCGAGGCGGTGCAAGCCGCCGGGGCGCAGTTCTTCCAGGCTGGCGGTCTTGTCCAGGGCCGGGTTCAGGGTCAGGGTGATTATGCGCATCGCGGGGTTTCCTGTAGGTGTACATCGCTCCTGTTCGAGTTTTACCACTGTATCCGCGTCCGGGCCAGGCGTCAATGTCGCCGCCGCCGCGCTTTGGATTATGGAAATTGCGGCAAATCCGTACAATGGTCCAAGGCACAGTCGCCGCACAATATTCACTTGTACAATCGCCGCTCTTTTTCATGCTTGTCTTCGGCAGGGGAAAATGTCCCCGCCGCGAAGCAGAAAGGATCCCACACATGAGTACCGAAATCGTCCTCGCCGCCCCGGTCCGCACCGCCATCGGCAAATTCGGCGGCTCCCTCGCCGCCCTTCCCGCTCCCGAACTGGCCGCCGCCGCCATCAAGGAAACGCTCGCCCGCGCCAACCTCGCGCCGGACCGGGTCGACGAAGCATTTCTCGGCTGCGTCCTCCAGGGCGCCCAGGGCATGAACGTCGCCCGGCAAGCCACCCGGAAAGCGGGCCTCCCCGACTCCGTCCCCGCCCTCACCCTGAACAATGTCTGCGGTTCCGGGTTGAAAGCCGTCAACCTCGCCGCCGCCGCCATTATCGCGGGCGAAGCCGAAGTCGTCCTGGCCGGCGGCATGGAGAACATGTCGGCCGCCGTCTACGCCCTGCCCCAGGCCCGTTTCGGCTACCGCATGAACAACGGCCAGCTCGTCGACACCATGGTCCACGACGCCCTCTGGGACGTCTTCCACGACTACCACATGGGCATCACCGCCGAAAACGTCGCCGAGCGCCACGGCATCAGCCGGGAAATGCAGGACGAATTCGCCGCGGAAAGCCAGCAGAAGTGCGAGGCCGCCCAGAAGGCCGGCAAGTTCAAGGAGGAAATCACCCCGGTGAAAATCCGGGTGAAGAAGGATTTCGTCGATTTCGTCGTCGACGAATACCCCCGCGCCGGCGTCACCGCCGCCTCGATCAAGGATTTGAAACCGGCCTTCAAGAAGGACGGCACCGTCACCGCCGCCAACGCCTCCGGCATCAACGACGGCGCCGCCGCGATCCTGGTCATGTCCGCGAAGCGGGCGAAAGAACTCGGGGTCAAGCCCATGGCCCGCTGGGTGTGCGGCGCCTCGGCCGGGGTGGCGCCGGAAGTGATGGGGATCGGCCCCGCCTATTCGACGGAAATGGCTTTGAAAAAGGCCGGACTGAAGATTGGCGACATTGATCTGATAGAGGCCAACGAAGCGTTCGCCGCCCAGGCGCTGGCGGTCGGGAAGATGCTGGAGTGGGACCCGGCGCGGGTGAATGTGAACGGTGGGGCGATTGCCCTCGGGCACCCGGTCGGGGCGTCCGGGACGAGGATTCTGGTGACTCTCCTCCACGAAATGCGCCGGCGGGGCGCCCGGCGCGGGCTCGCGACCTTGTGCGTCGGCGGCGGCATGGGGGTGACGAGCATCGTCGAATTGTTGTGAACCTGGCGCGAGATTTACCGAACATCATTTTCCAACCCGAACAGCAAAGGCTACGCCTGTTATGGAAGAACAAAGCTTAATTTTTCATGAAGAGAACAAAATCGGCGTCATCACCATCAATCGCCAAAAAGTCATGAACGCCCTGGACTCGCAGTCCATGCTGGAACTCTCCCACCTGCTCGACCGCATCGGCGACTCGAACCTGCGCTGCCTGATCCTCACCGGCGCGGGCGACAAGTCCTTCGTCGCCGGCGCCGACATCAAGGAGATGAAGGACATGAACCGCAAGCAGGGCGAAAACCTGTCGCGCGACGGCAACGGGGTTATGCGTAAACTCGAGACTTTCCGCGCGCCGGTCATCGCCGCCGTCAACGGTTACGCCTTAGGGGGCGGCCTCGAGATGGCCCTGGCCTGCGACATCCGCCTCGCCTCCGAAAACGCCAGCTTCGCCATGCCTGAAACCACTTTCGGCATCATCCCCGGCTACGGCGGCGTGCAGCGCCTTTCCCGCATCATCGGCCAGGGCCGGGCGCGGGAAATGGTCTTCACCGCCATTCGCATCGGGGCGCAGGAGGCATATGCCTGGGGCTTGGTCAATGCGGTATATCCCCAGCCGGAATTGCTGCCCGCCGCCCACAAGCTGGCCGAGCGAATCGCCTCGAACGCCCCCATCGCCATCATGTCCGCCAAGAAAATCATGAACGAAAGCGTCGGCCTCAACCTGGCCGCGGCGGATCAATTGGAGCGTGAAGCCTTCGGCAATTGCTTCGGCACCTGGGATCAGCGCGAGGCGATGATGGCGTTTGTGGAGAAGCGGAAACCGAAGCCGTTTCTGGGGTAGGTTAAAGATGGGAGAATGACGGGGACATGATGTTTAATTGCCAGGCGGTTTGGGCAATTGAATTTCTTGTCCCCGGTATTCAGCTCGCAGACAAAACATTGGAGAACATCATGCACATCGGAATTGCCGGCGCGGGAACCATGGGGTCGGGGATCGCGCTGGCTTTCGCCCAGGCGGAGGCGGCGGGGCACGTGGTGGCGCTTACGGACGTGAAGGAGGAGTTTGCCGCGCGTGGTAAGGACAAGGTGGCGGGGAAGCTAATGAAATTGGTCGAAAAGGGCAAGCTGGATCGCCCGCGGGTGGATCAGATTCTGGACCGGATTGTCCCGGCCGGACGCGAGCGCCTGGCCAATTGCGAATTGGTGATCGAGGCGGCCATCGAGGACATGGCGGCGAAGAAGGCGCTCTTCGGGGAACTGCGGAAAGTGTGCCCGAAGGAGACGATTTTCGCGACCAATACCTCCTCCCTTTCCATCACGGAAATCGGTCACGGCCTCGACCGGCCGGTGGTGGGGATGCACTTTTTCAATCCCGCCGACCAGATGCAGCTGGTGGAGGTCATCGCCGGCGTCGACACTCCGCCGGAGTTGGTCGCGAAAGTCAAGAGCATCGCCGAGTCGATCGGCAAGACGCCGGTGGAAGTGAAGGAGGGGGCGGGCTTCGTCGTCAACCGGGTGCTGATCCCGATGGTGAACGAAGCGGTGGGGATCTTGGCGGAGGGCCTCGCCTCGGCGGAGGACATCGACACGGCGCTGAAATTGGGGGCGAACCACCCGATGGGTCCGCTGGCCTTGGGCGATTTGGTGGGGCTGGACGTGTGTTTGGCGATTATGGAGGTGCTCCACCGGGAAATGGGCGAGGACAAATACCGTCCGCATCCGCTCCTGCGAAAGATGGTGCGGGGAGGATTATTGGGGCGGAAGAGCGGACGGGGATTTTTCGATTATTCCCACTGAATTATTGCCCGCTTGAAGGAAAACAAACGCCGCCGCGCGAATCAGAACTCGATTACGCCAATCCGCATCCTGTTACGTCTGGCCCCTCTCCACCCGATAGGGGTAGGGAAGGGCGCGGTAGCCCTCCCCTCCCTCCGAACCGTGCTTGCGGTTTTCCCGCACACGGCTCTCCAAAGCGTGGTTGCTTCATAGAGGTTGGCGATAGAGAATTTGAGCTTTGACCAGGTTGAACAG
>JAVBQR010000047.1:0-18500 GCA_031548865.1 Planctomycetota bacterium | reverse complement strand
TTGATTTTTACTTCGGCCACCCTGGTGCGATACGTGTCATCGCAAATTTCGGTGACCGAGACTTTGTAATAGAATAGTTCCTCAATCGCTTTATTTACCGCCTTTATGCCGGATTTGTTGAACAGTTTATAGTAAAACTCCACCCAATTGGCGGAGTGCATGCAGCATGACCCGGCCGGAAGCTTGAATATTTCTCTTACCTCTTCTCCCCCCCTTTCGCCTTGAAAGTATGCCAAAACCGCGCTGGCGTCGAATATATATCTCACCAATCGTTCCCCCGTTCTATCTCGGCATATTTTTCGGCCAGATATTCATCGACACTATAGTTCATCCACGCAAGACAACCAAAACCGGCGTCTATCCGTGCTTGTCGCTCCGCCTCGCGTTTTTGGTCATCGGGATCGGTTTTGTTTCGCATTGCCGCTATCACCGGGGAGAGAGGTGTCAAATTCATTTCATAGTTCTCGGCATCCACGCCGGCATGTTTTTCCTCAAGATATTTATCAACGCTATAGTTCAGGTAGGCAAGCGAACCGGCCTTTTCCTTGATCAATACTTCACGCTCCGCCTCGGCTTTTTTGTCCTCCGGATTCATCTTTCTCCGCTTGGTTTTTTTCTTGAGTATGGTTGTCGCGCCCATGGCGTTCTCCCTTCCTACAGTGATTACGAACATCCTGCGACGGTTATGTTACCTGGACGGATCCGCCTTTGCAACTTAATCCTTCACCAGATCCGCCTGTTGTGAAACCTGTCGCCCCCCATCCCCTTCCACCGTACCAATCCCCAGCGGAAACTGCCAAAAAATCGCCGGTTAACCCTTGCGAACCGAGCTGGATTCTGGTTAGATTAAAGCTCCTGCTTCTAAATATTATCGGAAGTACGGATTAAGTGTGGATTTACTGCAGACACCGCTTATACCAAGAGCATTACCCCCGGGGGAAGGGATTGCATAAGGGTTCGTCGGCCCAAGCGGTTAGGGCCAGGCAGATTTGGGAAAGTGGCGGCGGAAATTGGGGGCAACGGGGCGGTCGGCTGGTCCTGTTGACCTTGCTGTGTTTTTGCGCCGTCCTGTTATCCCGTATAGGCTTAGCGGAGGAGTCGTGGCGCGACTTCGACGCCGAACTCGGCGCTTCCTACGAACTGGACAGCATCGACCCGGATGCGTTCGAGAATGCCCTCAATTTCCACGCCGACGCCAAAACCGTTCCCAGCGCGTCCGCTAAAACTTCCCCCAAAACCGCCGCGCCGGATTTTTTGAAAACATCCCCCAAAAGCGTAAACGAGCCTGTCGCTGCCGCAAGTGTCTCCGCCACCCTTCCTCCCGATGCTTCCGCCGCGGTTTCCACCGGCAAAAGTTCGGTGCCATTCCCCGCCGCGCCGGCGCCGGTGTCGCTCGCGAACGCGCTGAACACGGCGGTCGCCAAAAAGGCCGAAAAGGCCGCGGCCGCGAAAGTGGCGGAAGAGAGTGGGAAAAACCTTTATCAGCAGTTGCTGCGCCGCTCCGAGGTCATCGACGCCGAACTCACCCGCCTGATGCAGCAGGTTGACAATCCGGAAATCTGTGAAGAGCTCCCGCCTGCTCGCGAGGTGTCTTTGCGGAAAAACGCCTCGGTGACGATTGGCGGCGAAATGCGCGCCGACTTCAGCAGCGTCCAGGCCACCTGGCGCGATCCTTCCTTCGATCCGGACGATCCCACCCAGGGCAAGGGCAAGTCGGACATCGGCCAGTTCCGCATCACCACCGCGAAAATTCTCTTGGACGCCCGGGCCGGCGAACGCTGGCGGGCATTCTTGGACATAAACTTACAGGGATATAACGGGCGGAACGAGTTATACCGGACCGTCAACCCGAATGCGCCGGGATCGGCCAGGCCGCCGACCAAGGAGTACGAGAAATACGTCGACCGGGCTTTTGTGGCGCAGGCCTATGTGGAAATGCTGAAGGCCGGGCAGTCGGGTTTCGGGGCGATTGTCGGGCGGGTGAAATTGCCGTTCGGATTATGGAACCGGCCGAACCTGTTCGCCCAGAGCTATATGGACGGCGCCGATTTATCGACGTCCTACCTGATGAGCCCGAAGAACTGGGAAAACGGCGTGCGTCTGCCGCATGCATCGCGGTTTGTCGACCCGGTGACGGCGGTGATGCTGAATTACGAATGGCGCGACATCATCAGGGTTGAAGCGGCGCTGTTCCAGGAAGATATACTGGTTTGGGACAAAACGAACAAGGACGGCGCCAACACTTACCACGAGCTTACGGACTACGGCAGCCTGCCGCGTTCGTGGCAAATCGGCTTCTCACTCCAACCGCTGGAAGGCTGGGAACTGACCGGCCATTTCCGCAACCGCCACCGTAACGACCGGGGCGTGGGCTATTGGGCGAACAGCCCTTATCGCTGGGACTTCCGGGAAAACCTGGCCAGCGGCAAGAACGACCCGAGTTGGGACGCGAAAGTGGGACAATGGACCGACCGGGGCGGCGGCGAGGATTTCGGTTCGGCCCAGAACGAACAGTCCTTAATTGTCGGCCTGGCGGCGGAGGTGCCGAACACCAATCTGGCGGTGAGGGTGGAGTATGCGCGGGGTTGGAACCAGGGCTTCAACCAGCATGTCCGTTCCGACGGGGTTAACCTTGGCTTGTCTTACAAGGCGACCCCAAAATTGACCATCCATGCCGAAGGCGAATGGCTGCGGGTGAAAGACGGGAGCTGGATGGCAAAAACCAAGGACGGCGGCTGGGCGCGGGATTGCCATGACAACAATCTCCTCCGGGCGATGGTGGGGGCGGAGTACGAGGTCGCGAAGGGTCTCACTCTCGAAGCTGGCTGGCAATACGAATATTGGCGGATTGACTCGGCGCGGGGCGGTGCGAACGGCGCGGGGGAGCGGCGGGTGAACCGGGCGAACATGTTCTACGCGGGGACGCGGTTTGTGTTCTGAAAAACACGGTTTTGCATATCAAGGAGTTCCCCATGCCAGGCTTCCTCGATTACTCCGTCCGCGATTTCCTCCGCCAGGCCGCTTCCGACGCTCCCACACCGGGTGGGGGGGGGGTGGCGGCGCTGGTCGGGGCGTTGGGGATCGCCATGGCATCGATGGCCGGCAACTTCACCGTCGGCCGGCCGAAGTACGCGGAGCACGAGGCGGCGGTCCAGGAAGTCCTCGCCAAGCTCCAGCCGCTTTTCCAGAACCTGCAGGACGGCCTAGACGCCGACGCCGCCGCGTTTTTGCAAATTTCCCAGGCCTACAAACTTCCGAAGGAAACGGACGCCGAAAAGAATGCCCGGAAAATCGCCGTCGAAGCCGCCCTGTTGGAAGCGCTGCGCGTTCCCTTCATGATGGTCATCTACTGCGAGGAGGCGATCGCGCTCCTCCCCGAACTCGCCCGGATAGCCAATCCAAATCTCCTCTCGGACGTCATGGTCGCCGCGATCATGTTGGAGTCCGCCGCCTTGGCGGCGCGGGTGAATATTCTGGTCAATGCCAAAAATTCGCAGCACTTGGAAGCCCGTGACGCCGACGTGAAAAGCGCGGCCATTCTGGAAAAAATCATCAAAATCGTCCACGAAGTGAGAGCGATTATCGCCGGACGAACCTAGGGAGCCGCCATGCCCAATCGCACCGCCCGGATCAGCCGATCCACCGCCGAGACGCAAATCAACCTTGAACTCAACCTCGACGGCTCCGGCCAAAGCCGGCTCGCCACCGGCGTCGGCTTTTTCGACCATATGCTCACCCTCCTGGCCCGCCACGCCCTCTTCGACCTCACCCTCGAAGTCCGCGGCGACACCCAGGTCGACGCCCACCACACCGTCGAAGACACGGGCATTTGCCTGGGGCAAGCCCTCGCCGAAGCGCTTGGCGACAAGAAGGGCATCGTCAGATACGGTTTCATGCTCCTGCCCATGGATGAAGCGCTGGCGCAAATCGCCCTCGATCTCTCTGGCCGCTCCCACCTCGAATGGCGGGCGAACATTCCAGCGGAAAAGTGCGGTGACTTTGACACATGTTTAGGAAGGGAATTCATGCGGGGCCTGGTTGGCAAAGGGGGGATAAACCTGCACGTCGACCTCCTCGCCGCCGCCGATCCGCATCACGCCCTGGAGGCGATTTTCAAAGGCCTGGGCCGGGCGTTACGCATGGCGGTCGCCTATGATCCACGGGAAAAAGGGGTGCCTTCCTCGAAAGGCAGCCTTTAAACAGGACCGGGGCGGGAAATAAAGCTTGCCATTACAAATAAAAGCAATTACTATTTGAATAGCGGCAAAGGGTGGGAGGAAAATCGCCAGCTTTTATAAAAAATAAGGAGAACTCCGTCATGAAAAAATATGTCTGCGATGTTTGCGGCTACGTATATGATCCGAAGGTGGGGGCGCCGGCGGATGGCGTTCCGGCCGGTACGCCTTGGGAGAAGGTTCCGGATGATTTTGTTTGTCCGGAATGCGGGGCGGGAAAGGATTCGTTTTCTCCTCAAGCCTGATTGCTACAGGAGGCGGGACAATGAACAAGCTGAAAATGCGTTGCCAGGAATGCAACTGGATTTATGAACCGGATAAAGGTTATCCGGCGTCGAATGTGGCGCCGGGCACGGCTTGGCAGGACGTGTCTTCCGATTTCGTTTGCCCCAATTGCGGGGCGGGCAAGGATTCGTTCGTGCCGGAGCAGGCTTAGCGAAGTGCGTTGACCCGCGAATTAGGATTATCTTGGGCTTTACCGCGCCGTCCTTTTGGAATATAAGGGATGGCGTGTTTTTTTGCCGCCGTTGATTATTAAGTGAGGAAAGTCAAGGAAATGCACGCCGAAGATTACCCCATCCGCCCGGGTTTGGCCATTCCGCAACACGAGGTCTGGTTCGAATTTTCCCATTCATCCGGCCCCGGCGGGCAGAAGGTGAACAAAACCGCCAGCGCAGTGACCTTGTGTTTTCACCTGGCTTCCAGCGGGGCGCTGTCACCGGAAGACAAAATCCTGGCCGGGCGGCGGCTGGCGAACCGAATCAACGCCGACGGCGTCCTGCGGATAACTTCGGAGGAGGAACGTTCGCAAACGGCGAACCGGAGGCGGAGCGGCGAAAAGCTCTGCGAGCTGCTGGCTGCGGCCCTGCACCGACCGAAAGTCCGCCGGGCCAGCAAGCCTTCGCGCTCGTCGATAGAACGGCGTTTATCCGACAAACGGTTCCGCTCCGCGCGAAAAGCGGACCGCGGGATAGGGATTTACGATCCGGAATGAACGGGCCAATCCTGCCGCCAGTTTCCGGTTAAGTTTCTCCTCTCACGATCGCTAACATATGAAGCAATTATCGGACGGAATTTCCTTGGGCTATTCTAGGGAGAGAAACAGCCATGGGCTTCAACATCACCCGCGCGGGCGGTTCCCATACCGCCACCACCAGTAAACGGGAGCAGATCCTCAATAAAATCCGCAAATTGGAGGCGAGGAAGCGGAAACTCCTCGGCCAAGGCCAATCCTCCGAAAAATCCGGCGCCGGCAAAACCCCGCCGACCGGCAATGCCGGCAAAAGTATAGCCCTCCCCGGTGTCAATATCATGCCCGTCGCTTCGCAAACCACGGCAGGTCAAACCGGGCGGGCGGCCCTTGGCGGCGAAATGGGGGATGCCGCATTCCCAAACCAAAAGCAAAGCGCCCCGGCCAAGGAAGGGATTAACATAGAGGCGAGTAAAACTTTTCTGGCCCAAGCGCTGTATAGTCAAGACAGTTCCGACGAAACGGAGGACTCCGACCTCGACTCGCAATTAAGTGATAAAGATCGCCTCAAGATGATTTCCCTCATTCAATCGCAAATTCTGGCGCTTCGCTCGCAATTGAATCAGGAGGACCAGAGCCAGCTTGACGCCGAGAACAAACTGGAGGAGGCAAACGATAAAGCCCGTTCCAACTTCGAAGCCGCCAAAGCCGCAGTCGAGTCGCGCTATGCCACCGACCTGCCGGCGGTGGCGGTGGAGTCGACCCCGACCGCCGACGGCGGGACGACTTTGAGCGTGGACGGTTATGCCTGAAATGACCACGACAGCGCCACGACAGCGCCTCGCGAACGATCTTCGCGAGGCGCTTTTATATACTCGCCGCGTATTGAAATTCGGTAGAAACCTATGCCGGCCTCATACGCGTCTAAACCACCCTGTCAGGCCAGAACCCACCCCGCTCGTCATTCCGGTTGACGTAACAGAGTTGAGATGCGCCCCCTGCGGACCGACTTTCAGTCGCGCGTCACTTCTTGTGCCGTTCCACAAACTTCTTCACCCGCGCCATGGCTTCGTTGATGTTGTCAATCGAATAGGCGTAGCAGGCCCGGATGAATCCTTGCCCGCATTCCCCGAACGCTTCGCCCGGGACTAGCGCCACTTTCTCCTCCCTGAGGAGCCGCTCGCAGAATTCCGCCGAAGTCATGCCGGTGGCTTTTACCGACGGGAACAGGTAAAAAGCCCCCATCGCTTCGAAACATTCCAAGCCGGCGTCGCGGAAGCCCTTAAGCATCACCCGCCGCCGCCGGTTGTATTCCTTGGCCATTTCCTTGACTTCGCCGTCGCAACTGGTCAAAGCTTCGATCGCCGCGTATTGGGCGGTCGTGGGTGCGCACATGATGCCGTACTGGTGAATCTTGTACATCGCGGCGATGAGTTCCGGGTCGCCGGCGGCATAGCCGAGGCGCCAACCGGTCATGGCGAAGGACTTGGAAAAGCCGTTCATCACCAGGGTCCGCTCGCGCATGCCGGGGAGGCTGGCGATGGAGACATGGGGACCGGCGTAGCTGAGTTCGGAGTAGATTTCGTCCGACAGGACGACAATCTTCCGCTCCCGCAAAATCGCCGCGATCTTTTCCAGCTCGTCGCCGGTCATGATGGCGCCGGTGGGATTGTTGGGGAAGGGGAGAACCAGGGCTTTGGTCCGGGGCGTCAGGACGGACAGCAACTTCTCCGGCGTCAGTTTGAACTGGTCCTTCTCTTCGAGAGGGAGGGCCACCGGGGTCGCCCCGGTCAGGGCGGCGCAAGGCTTGTAGGCGACGAAGGACGGCTCGGGGATGATGACTTCGTCCCCGGGACCGGCCAGGGCGCGGAGGGCCAGGTCGATCGCTTCGCTACCGCCGACGGTGACGATGACCTCGGAGCGCGGCTGGTAGTCGACGCCGATGGTGCGGCGCAGGTAGGCGGCAATGGCTTCGCGGAGGCGGATGAACCCGGCGTTGGGGGAATAGTGGGTGTGGCCTTGTTCGAGGGAATAAATCCCCGCTTCGCGAATTCTCCAGGGGGTGACGAAATCCGGCTCCCCGACCGAGAGGGAAATCGCGTCCTTCATTTCGTTCACGAGATCGAAAAACTTACGGATTCCCGAAGGCGGCAAATCCCGCACCTTGGGGTTAAGCATGTCTCTGGCGTTGAAAGTCATAAAATCACCTGCTCCCGCTCGTCCGCGTTGTCACCCGCGAAGACGAAGCCTTTGTCTTTGTATTTTTTGAGTATGAAATGGGTGGCGGTGGAGTTTACGTCGGGAATCACGGCCAGTTTTTCGGCCACGAAATACGCGACCTCCTTCATGGTCTTGTCCTCGATAACCACCGTCAGGTCGAATCCCCCGGACATGAGGTAACACGCCTTCACCTCGGGGAAATTGTAAATGCGTTCCGCCACCTTGTCGAAGCCGCGATCCCGTTGCGGCGTCACTTTGACTTCGATGAGGGCGGTGACCCGTTCGCACCCGGTCTTTTCCCAGTTTATCAGGGCGGTGTAGGCGTTGATGACCCCGTTTTTCTCGTATTCGGCCATAGCCTTGGCGACCGCCGCTTCATCCTTACCGAGCATGGCAGCGATTTCGGCCGGGGTGCGCCGGCCATTTTTCTCCAGAATGTCGAGGATTTCTTCCATGGGTATTCTCCAAAAAATTCGGTAAGCGGGGCGCGGTCACCTGAACCGCGATTCCCGGACCAAATCATAGAGGTTTGACCGGCAATGTCAATTCGGGTATTCTATATCGGCTCGAGAAGGCCGGCAAGCGAACGGCGCCAGGCATGGAGTGGTGGCGACAAAGAGTTTTGCCTGCGAGTTTCTTTCCGATGCCTACTTTGGTACAATGCCGCGATAAGGAGATCTGCCATGACAACGATGACCAGGGCGTACAAGAAACCGCGCGCGGTGGGAAAAAAACCGGCGACCGCCATGGCGACGATTCAGGCGACCGCGAACGCCATATCAAGCGACGACAGCTTCATCGTCACCAGTAAAGGCCATCGTTTCCGCTTCACGCCGGAAGAGGTCGGGTACTCGGTCTCCGAAGTAGGGGGTCGGGGCGTCAACACCCAGGGCGATACCTTCGAGGAGGCGCTGAGCATGGCGCACGACGCGTCCCGGGCGATGGCGGAGTTCCGCGAAGAGATGCAGGCGGAGAGCATGGCAAAGGCGAAGGAAATTCCCGCCGCCAAACGCCGCTCGGCAGCCCTAGCTACAGCGAAGAGGCAACGATGAATCGCCGGAAACTCGAGCGGCATTTACTTGCCCACAACTGTTATCTCTTCGCCCATGGCGGCAATCATGATAAATGGCGCCGCCGGGACAGCGAACTCGGCACCATGGTCCCCCGACATAATGAAATTAAGCAGGGGACAGTCACCGGTATCTGTAATGATCTGGGAATCCCCCTCCCGTCGGGAAAGTAATGATTACGCGTCGTCGAGATGCAACCGCGACCAGTACACAATTAAGGATCTGGAGTTTTGCAAAATCACCATTCAAACCGCTGAATGGCGATTTTGTAAAATTAAAAAACCTCGAAAATTCTGGCAAAAACGATTTTTGCATAGTGACGATTGGCGGTTAAATCGTCACTATGCAAAACTTCAGTAAGGATCGCGCCCATGAGCTTCATCTGCGGCATCGTCGGACTCCCCGGAGTCGGTAAAACCACCATCTTCAACGCCATCACCGCCGCCGGCGCCGCCACTTTCGGGAAGGACGAGGCGAACCGCGCCACCGTGCAGGTGCCGGACAGCCGCATCGAACCGCTGGTTAAAATGTACAACGCCCCGAAAATCGTGGCCGCGCAAATGGAAATCGTCGACATTCCCGGCCTCAAGGCCGGTTCGACCGCCGCCGGTGGCCGGGGCGGCAAACTGCTCTCGCACATCAAGGATGTGGACGCCCTGATTCACGTCGTCCGTTGTTTCGAGGACGCGGCCCTGCCCCACGAGTACGCCACTATCGACCCCCGCCGCGACGTCGAAACGATTGACCTGGAGATGATTGTCGCCGACGCCCAGACCGTGCAGAATAAAATCGACCGTCTCGCCAAAAAAGCCAAGGCGGGCGAGGCCGAGGCGAAGCGGGATCTCGCGGCATTGGAACTGGTGAAAACCGCCCTCGACGCGGGGACTCCGGTCCGGAAGCTGGAGCTCGCCGCCCGCGACCTGGCGGCTATTCAGGACTGCAACCTGATGTCCCAGAAGCCGGTCATGTATGTGGCGAACCTCAAGGCGGCGGCGGACGCCGACAACAAATTCGTGAAAGATCTGCGCCAGCTGGCGGACGAGGAAAAAGCCCAGTGCGTCATCGCCTGCGGCCGCGACGAAGCGGATATCGCCCAGTTGGACCCGGCCGACCAGAAGGTCTTCCTGGCCGAACTCGGGCTGGAGGAGTCGTCCATGGAGCGGCTTATCCACGCCGCCTACCGGACTCTGGGGCTGGTGAATTTCATCACCGCCGGCCCGAAGGAAGTGCATATCTGGACCTGCGTGAACGGCGACAAAGCGCCTCGCGCCGCCGGCAAAATCCACTCCGACATGGAGCAGGGCTTCATCCGCATGGAGGTGATGACCTACGACGACCTGATTGGCCTCGGCTCCGAGGCGGCGGTCACGAAGGCGGGCAAGCTGCGGGTCGAGGGCAAGGATTACCTGGTGAAGGACGGGGACATTGTGGTGATAAGGTTTAATAAGTAGTTGGTGGAGATTTTGTAAAAATCGAATATCCTTGAAATTCTGGCAAAAGTTCAGATAAAACACCGAAAAGCGCCGCGATCCCGTGGATCGCGGCGCCTAACGTTTCCTCAAAACCAATCACTTGAAACTTCGCTGCTCACCACGCCCCGCCATAACTCATCACCTGGCCGGCGCTGATCCGCTGCGGCTTGCCGCTCCCCGGAAACACCGACGGATCCTCGCCAACCACCAGATAATCCGCCTGGTTCGGGTTCGAGGTTAAGGTCCCGCCGAGGGTGCCGACCGCCCTGGCCACCGCGTCGCCGCTGTCCAAAATCACCTCCGGGCTAAGCATGAAGCGCGGATGCGCGCCGGGCTGGAACAGCGGGTTGTCCACGGTGTCGCCGACCTGCGGATAACCGGCGCCCAGACCCAGTTCACTCGCCCGCACCAGCGGAACCGGCCGTCCATCCTGGCCAAGCGCGTAGGGGCTGTACTGGGCGTTCGGGTCCAATACCGCCCGGCCGGTCACCGGGCAAACCCAAATGTCGCCGGCGTCAATCGGCGTCACCCAGGAATAGTCCTCGAAGGCGTTCGTCACCTGGACCGTGCCGTTGTACTGCTTGCGGGTGCCGTCCGGACGGTGCAAATCAAAACGCATCCCGGGACGCACGCCCTGCCGCGCACCCAAATTGATTAGCCAGGTGCGGCCGTCCCCGGCTTGACGAACCACCTGCCCAAGCGCGCGGGACGGATCCTGGCGGATGAAATTGGCCGGATCGCCCATCGGCGCTCTAGGCCCGGCCGGGTCCGGACGGACCTCCTGGACATTCGGCGTTGCGCCCACGGTAATCCCCGGAATGACCTCGCCGGGAGCGGCAGGAATGGCCGGAATGACGACCTGGGTGCGGGTCGGTTCCGGAGTGACGACCGGTTGGACCGGCTGTTGCAGCGGTTGAATCGACAAAGCGCCGAATTGCGAGGGCACGCCAATCACCGGCGCCGGAGCCGGATTCGCGCGGGCTTCGGCGATACGCTGCAAGGCATCCTTCTCGGCGGCGGCGAGACGCCTTTCCCAGGCGGACTGCTCGGACTCGCGACGCTTCCGTTCCGCGGTCAGTTGTTCCTGGTACTGCTTGTCGCTTTCCAGCCAGGCCGCGTTCGCCTTGCGCAGCCGCTCGGCGTAGGAGTCGAGATCCTTCTGGCCGTCCGCCTTCAGCTTGGTCATATCGGCGGTGTAGCGCTTGCCGGCGGCGGCGAGCTGGTCGTCCCGGTCCCGGAGCTGACCCTGGTATTCGGACACCGCCTGGTTGTAGTCGGCCTTCGCCTTCGCCATGTCCTCGGCGTAACGCTTTTCGGCGGCGGCGATGCGGGCTTCACGATCCTTCAATTGGCCGGTGAAATCGGCGACGGCCTTGCCGTAATCGGCTTTCGCCTTGGCCATGTCGTCGGCGTAGCGCTTCTCGGCGTTCGCCAGGAGGCCGTCCCGGTCCTTCACCTGCTTGGTGTAGTCGGAAACCATCCGTTCCTGCAGCGCCTTCGCCTTGGCCAGTTCGTCGGCATGCTGCTTGGCGGCGGCGGCGAGGCGGTCCTCGGTACCTTTCAGCCGGTTCGCGTAGTCGGCGGCGGCGCGGTCGGTGGCGTCCTTCAGCTTGGCCAGTTCGTCGGCGTGCCGTTTGGCGGCGGCGGCGAGTTGGCTTTCCCTGTCCTTGACCTGGGCGGTGTAGTCGGCCGCGACCTTCTCTTGCGCCGCCTTCGCCTTGGCCAGTTCGTCAGCGTGCCGCTTGAGGGCGGCGGCGAGCTGGCTTTCCTTGTCCTTGACCTGGGCGGCGTAGTCGGCGGCGGCCTTCTCTTGCGCCGCCTTTGCCTTCGCCAGTTCGTCCGCACTCTGCTTGGCGGCGGCGGCGAGGCGGTCCTCGGTGCCTTTCAGCCGGTTCGCGTAGTCGGCGACGGCGCGGTCGGTGGCGTCTTTCAGCTTGGTCATTTCGTCGGCGTGCCGTTTGGCGGCGGCGGCGAGCTGGCCTTCCTTGTCCTTCAGCTGGGCGGCGTAGTCGGCGGCGGCCTTCTCCTGTGCCGCCTTGGCCTTGGCCAGTTCGTCCGCGTGCTGTTTGACGGCGGCGGCGAGTTGGCCTTCCTTGTCTTTCACTTGGGCGGCGTAGTCGGCGGCGGCCTTCTCCTGCGCCGCCTTGGCCTTGGCCAGTTCGTCCGCGTGCTGTTTGAGGGCGGCGGCGAGCTGGCCTTCCTTGTCCTTCACTTGGGCGGCGTAGTCGGCCGCGACCTTCTCTTGCGCCGCCTTGGCCTTGGCCAGTTCGTCCGCGTGCTGTTTGGCGGCGGCGGCGAGCTGGTTTTCGCGATCCTTCAGTTTACCCGTATAGTCGGCGACCAAACGTTCCGTCGCTTCCTTCGCATTCGCGAGATTGGCGGCGTACTGCTGGCCGGCGGCAACCAGATTATGTTCCCGTTCCTGGAGCGCCTTGGCGTGATCCGCCGCCGCCTTCTCGCCGGCGTTTCTCAGATCCGCCAACTGATCCTTGAGCTGCTTTTCGGATGCCGCGAACTGCTGGGTGGCGGCGGCGAGGCGATCGTCCCGGTCCTTCAGCTGTTTGGCATAATCCGCGACCGCCTTTTCGTTGTCGGCCTTGACCTTGGCGAGTTCGTCCCCGGCCTGCTTGAGGGCGTCCGACAGCCGGGCGTGCGATTCCTGCAGCGCCTTGGCCTGTTCCGTCGCCGCCTTGTCGCCGGCCTGCTTCAGGCTGGCCAGTTGCTCCTTGAGCTGTTTTTCGGTGGTAGCGAACTGCTGGGTGGTGGCGGCGAGGCGATCGTCCCGGTCCTTCAGCTGCTTGGTATAATCCGCGACTGCCTGCTTGTGGTCGGCCTTGGCCTTAGCCAGCGCCTCGTCCATTCCCTTCATGCCGTCCTGGTAAAGCTTGCGGGCCTTCTCCGACATGGCGATGTGTGCCTGCCCGGCTTTTTCGCTGGCCGTCCGCAGTTCGGCGAGTTCATTGCGGAGGTGTGTCTCGCCGTCCTGGAAGCGAGCCTTGTCCTGGATCAGTTTGTCATGGGCTGCTTTGAGTTCAGCCAGTTCGTTCCTGAGGTGTTTTTCGCCGTCCACGAAGCGGGTTTTATCCTGGGTCAACTTTTCGTTGGCGGTGCGGAGATCGGCGATTTCGCTGCGGAGCTGTTTCGCCCCGGCCTGGTAATGCGCGTTGTCCTCCTCGAGCTTTTCGTTGGCGGCGCGGATTTCCGCCATTTCGTTTCTGAGGAGCTTCTGGGCGCTCTGGGCCTTGGCGAAGTCGTCGGTCAACTTTTCGTTGGCACTGCGCAAATCCGCCAGTTCGCCGCGCAGGTGCTTTTCGCCGCTCTGGTAGCGCGCGGCGGTTTCCTGCACCCGGAGTTCCGTTTCGGCGCGGAGCCGTTCGCCGAGTTCCTGCAAACGCTTTTCCGCGTTCTGCTGCAGGGCGTTTTCGCGGGCGGTGGTGGCGTTCTTCCACTCGTCCTCGCGTTGCCCCAGTTGCTGCTGCAGGAGGCCGAGGCGGCGGGTGGATTCGTTGCCGGCCTTGGCGAGGTCCTCCCGGGTCTGGCGGGACGCTTCGCTGAAGCGCTTCGCCGAGTATTGCAGCCGTTGGGCCAGGGACTGGTTTTCAGCGGTGAGCCTGTCGACCTGGGCCCGGGCTTCGTCGTGCATTTTGTTGAGGTTTCCGGCCAGGGTCTTTTCGGCGGTCAGGGCCGCGGAGAGGCGGCCGATTTCATTTTGCAGATCAGCCAATTTCGCGGTGTCGGGTTTCCCCGAGGAGAGCTTCCGGATGTTGTCGTGCGCGGTCTTGAGTTCGTCGGACACGCTGCCGTGGGAGGCGCGGAGATCCACGAGGGTGCGCTCGGACTGCTGCGCCTTGGCTTCCAATTCCTTCAGTTTGGCCTGGGCGTCCTTCAACTGCGCCGGGAGGCGCACCGCTTCAGCCGCATTGAGCCCGGCCGCGCGCAGGCTTTCCAAATCGTTGTTCGCGCTCGAGAGTTCCTTGCCGAGATTCGCCTGCGAAGCCTTGAGATCGCCGACCAAGCCGTCCAGTTCCGTTACTTTCGCCTGGGCGGTCTTCAGCTTGTTCTGGGTGTCGGCGAGCTGGTCCCGGGTGTTTTTCAAATTATCCTGGGCCGTCTTCAGGGCGGCCTGATTTTCCTTCAGGGCGTCCTGGGTGGACTTGAGTTGATCCTGGACCGTTTTCAGGGCCGGGGTGTCTTCGGCCAGGCGGTCCTGGGTGGTGCGCAGGGTGGTGAGGGTGTTGTTGAGTTCGTTTTTGGTGCTGGCGAGTTCGTCCTGGGTCGCCTTCAATTCGGTCTGGGCCGCCTTGAGGTTGGTCTGCGACTTTTTCAAATTGTTCTGGTAATCCAGGAGCGCGGCCTGATATTCCTTCAAGCTGTTCTGATGTTCCTTCAGGCTTTCCTGGGTGACTTTGAGGTTGTCCTGGGTGGACTTGAGGTTGTTCTGGGTGGACTTGAGGTTGTCCTGGGTGGACTTGAGCGTGCTCTGGGTGGTCCTCATGTCGGCGAAGCCGCGCACCGCCCGATCCACGTCGTAGCCGGCGTCGTGCAGTTTTTTCAACTGTTGCTGCGCGGTCTGGAGTTCCAGGCCGATATTGTTGGCGTGGGCCTTGAGGTCGCCGACCGTCCCTTCGAGCTCCTGGCTCCTGCCGCGCGAATCGCGGAGCTGGGCGGCCAGGGCTTCGACTTCGGCCTTGCGCGAATTGTTGACTTCGCCGAGCTTCTGGAGTTCCTGCCGCAGGCCACGAATCAGGTCGTTATCCTGCCGCACCCGCTCCGCGCGAATCCTTTCCAATTCCTGATTCGAATCCCGGAGCTGGCTGTGGGCGGTGTCCAGCAACCCTTTCATGCGGGATTCCGTCTGGCTGACCGTCTCGGTGGAGCGGCGCTGTTCCGCGACCAGGCGCCTTTCCAGTTCCTCCGTCCGGCGGCTGGCGTTGTCGTAGTCGGTCCGGGTGTCCTGGAGTTCGCGCTCCAGCTTTTGGCTGGCGGCGGCGGCCGTCTTCTGTTGCTGGACGAGCGATCGGTTCACACGATCGATCTCCATGCCGCGCAGATACCAAAGAATCATAAACAGTACCGCCAGCACCAAAAGCGCCAGCAGTCCCATCCATATTTTCTTGTTCCTCACCTCATCCTCTTCTTCCATATCTCTCTCCTCAAAAGGGTGGAATAGGCGTTCATGAATTTTGTTCCATGCGGGACGCGTGGCTCCCCGACGACAACCCGTATCCGCTCACGTCCGGCCATCGCGAGTGTTAGGAAACGCATGGAGTCTATCTGCGCCGCTGTATTGTAAATGATTCCGGAAATGGTTGCAAACAAATGCCGGAGATTAATCTCGGTACGGAGGGGGGATCGGGCGAAAGGGGTGGTAACCGTGCATGGGTTCGTTCACCGCGGGAAAAAGGAACAATGTAAAAGTCCACTATTGCTGTATCGCATCCGCATCGGGAGCGGGATGGGAAATATCGGTGGCTTCGCCGCCGACGTCGCTTGCCGGCAGTTCGCCGCTTGCCGACGGTTCGCCATTCGGACCGGGTTCCGTTGTCTCAGTTTGCTTGACCTTCGCCTCGGCAGATTTACCCTTGCCGTCGGCTTCGGCCAAGTCGGCGGCGGTCGCTTCGCGGACTTCCTCGAAACGTATAAAACCGGAGAGCCCGGTGAAACCGGCCCCGACCCCCCGCAGCACCGGCCAGCTGCGGATCCCCTCCGCCGTGAGTCCGGCGCCTTCGCAGAAGATTACCCCCGGGCTACCTTCGACCGTCAGGTAACAGGTCCCCGCGTCCTTCCCCGAGGAAACGTTTACCTGGGGATCCAATTCCAAAAGTACCACCCGCCCCTTGTCGACCTTCTGCAGCGGGGTGTGGCTGAATTCCCGCAGGAGCGGCAGCGCCTTGACCTTGACCGGCGGCGTCTCTGCGACCGGCTGGTCGTCGTCGATTTCCCAAAGTTTGTCCAGGAGGCCGGCGGCGTCGGGGTGGCCGCTGCGGTCGGCCAGGAGCAGCCATTCGCGGGCGCGGCCAGGATTTTTCGGCACGCCTATGCCCTCGGCGTACAGGCAGCCGAGGTAGTACATCGACTCGGGAACGCCCCGTTCCGCCGCCATTTGGTGCAGCTGGGCGGCCAGGGTGTAATTCCGGCTCACCCATTCGCCGTTCATGTAGGAATTGGCGAGGTTGTAGGCGGCGTAGCGGTCGCCGAGATTTACTCCCATCGCGAACCAGAGGATGGCGCGCTCGGGATCGGCGGTGACGCCGTAGCCGTGGCGGTGGATGACCCCGAGTTTGTTGCAGGCGTCGCCGGAACCTTGTTTGGCGGCCAGGGTGAACCAGCGGCGCGCTTCGCCGTAATCCTGGCGCAGTCCCCCGACCCCGGAGTAATAGGCGATGCCGAGATCGGCCTGGGCGCCGCCGAGTCCGGAGGCGGCGGCTTTCCTGAGCCACTTTTCCCCTTCAATCGGATCGGGTTTCCGCGTATCGTCCGTCGGCGACAGGAGAGTGGTGCCGACATAATAAGCAGCTTCGTCGACGCCGCGCTCGGCGGCGGGCAGAAGCCACTTGAGCGCTTCCGCGTCGTCCTTTTTGCCGAAGAGGCCCTGGTACCAGGCTTTTCCGTACTCGAAGCCGCCGCGTTCGTCGCCGGCTTCGGCGGAACGGCCGAGCCATTTATCGGCTTCGGCGAGGTCGGTGTGCCCGGCTGAACCGTTCAGGAGGGCGAGGCCGTAGAGGCACATCATGGCGGGGTCGCCGGCTTCGGCGTGGTCGCGGAGAAATTGCACCTGGGAGAGGTCGAGGCGGGGCGGCAGGTTGGCGGGTGGCAGGAGCGGCTTGGGGAGGCGCGCCTCGGCGTCGGCGGCCTCGGGGGCGTCGGCGGTGGGGTAATCCGGGTCGGCGGCGTCGGAGGCGGGGGAGGAATCGCCAGCGAGCGCCAGGGTTGCGCCCAGAAGCAGGTTGAGGAAAAGCGTTACGGCAAAGGGTAATTGGCGCGCCAGCGTTATCGGCATGGGGTCGGCTCCTGAAAACAGCGCTGTATAGCGGAGGTTTAAAGGGGGAATTATAGCCAAAGCGCCGGGGATTTGGTATGAAATTTTTACCTTGCGGCGGCTTGGAAAAAACAGGCGCTTGTTGCGTTTTTCGCGGCAATGTTCCATAATGCCCAGGTGCACCCTAACCTCTTTCCCGAAAGGACCCCCATGCGCACCCCATTCATCTGCGGCAACTGGAAAATGTACAAAACCGTCGCCGACGCCGTCGCCTTCATCAAGGAGGTAACGCCACTAATCGCCAACGCGAAGGATGTGGAAATCGGCATCGGCGCACCGGCGACCGCCCTGAAGTCCCTGGCCGACGCCGCCAAAGGCACGAAAATCCGCATCGGCGGCGAGAACTGCCACTGGGAAAAGGAAGGCGCCTTCACCGGGGAAATCGCGCCGGGGATGCTGGTGGAAGCGGGCTGCGACTTCGTGATCATCGGCCACTCGGAACGGCGCCAGTATTTTGGCGAAACGAACGAGACCTGCAACAAAAAGGCGAAAGCCGCCATCGCCCAGGGCCTCACCGTGATTCTCTGCTGCGGCGAAACTCTGGCGGAACGCGAAGCCGGGAAAACCACCGCGGTGGTTACCGATCACGTCAAGAACGGTCTGGCCGGTTTCACCCCGGACGAAATGGCGAAAATCGTCATCGCCTATGAGCCGGTCTGGGCGATTGGCACCGGGAAAACCGCCACGCCCGCCCAGGCGCAGGAGGTTCACGCGGTGATCCGGAAACTCCTCGGCGATCTGTTTGGCAAGAACATCGCCGACGCCACCCGGATTCAATACGGCGGCTCGGTGAAGCCGGACAACGTAAAGGAAATCATGGCCCAGCCGGACGTGGACGGCGCGTTGGTGGGCGGGGCGAGCCTGAAGCCGGACTCGTTCGCGAAGCTGGTGAATTTCTGAAGTTTTGCATAGTGACGCTTAAACCGCCAACGGATATAAAAAGCGCCGCGACTTTACCGTCGCGGCGCTTTTCGCATTGCCACGGTTCCCGTGCCGCCGGCCGGTCGGGCTTTAGAAATCGTCCGAATCGTCCAGCGGAATCACTTCCGAAGCCGGCAGCATCTTCATCTTGCCGCCGTTGCCGCCGCCACCGCCGCCGTTGCCGCGCGAAGCCGGCGCCGAGGCTTCCAGTTTGTGCACCTGCATCACCTGGCGGGGAGCGGAGCGGGGCGGACTACGGTGCGAAGCGCCGCCCGCCGGACCGCCCCTGCCGCCGCCGCCCGCACCGCCGCCCGCACCGCCGCGGCCTTCGACCATATTCACCAAATCCTCGACCATGCCGTTCAAGGCCGACGCCTGGGCCGAAAGTTCCTCGGCCGCCGAAGCCGCCTCCTCGGAAGTCGCGGCGTTGGATTGGGTGACCTTGTCCATCTGGGCGACCGCCGTGTTCACCTGGTCGACGCCCTGGGCCTGTTCGTTGGTGGCGGAGGTGATTTCCGTGATCAGCCGCGCCACCGAGTGGGAGCCGGATTCGATTTCCGTAAAGCTGGAGTC
>JAVBQR010000117.1:0-5680 GCA_031548865.1 Planctomycetota bacterium | reverse complement strand
CATACCCTAAAATTTCGGCGGTGCGGTTCTTCGCCACCGGCGCGTAGGCGCAGGGTTCCAAGGAATAATCGGCGCGGCCGGCCGAAAGGCCCCGCACCGTGGTGGCGTAACCGAACATTTCGGCGAGCGCCACCTTCGCCTTGACGAAACGCATGTTGCCTATCTGACCCACTTCGTTAATCTCGGCCCGGCGGCCGTTCAAGTCGTGGATGATGCCGCCGAGGAATTCCTCCGGCGCATTCACCTCCAAGGACATCACCGGCTCATACAGGACCACCCCGCCCTTCTGCATGGCGTCGCGGACCGCCGCCTCGCAAGCGGCCGTCACCGCCACTTCCGTGAGCTCACCTTCGCGGCTGGCCAGACGCTCGACCGTCGCCTGGGAGTAAATCACCGGATACCCCCCCAGCGGACCGGACAGGAAGGAATCGCGGACCGCGTTTTTCAACGCGGCGAGAATGTTTTTGGGATAAAGTTCCTCCGCCAGGTTCACACCCGCCACCGGCACCAGGGCTTCGGGCAAGGCCGCGACAGAAACCTCGACCTCGGCGTAATTCCCCCGGTTCGCGATGACCTGGTCGAAAGTTCCGACCCCGCGCGCGGTTTTGCCGACCCCTTCGCGGTACGATACCCGGGGGGAACCGGTGTTTACCGGCACCTTGTAATCGCGGATGATGCGGGTGGTGAGCACTTCCAAGTGCCATTCGCACATGCCGGCGAGGATGAGTTGTCCCGTTTCATTGTCGAATTTGTGGGCGAAAGTGGGGTCTTCGCGTTCGAGGCGGGCGATGACTTCCATGAGTTTGTCGCGGTCGTCATTCGACTTCGGCTCGACCGCCACGGAGATGACCGTCGAGGGAAACTTCGGCGGTTCCAGTTCCACCAGGCGCGATTCGTCGCAGAGGGTATCACCGGTGGCGGCGAATTTCAAACCGGAAATGCCGACGATTTCGCCGGGGCCGATGCTCTTCAACTGTTCGCGGTGGTTGGCGTGAATCCGCCAAATCCGGGCGATGCGTTCCTTGCGGCCGTTCGCCGCCACCACCATGCGCATGCCTTCGGAAATCTCCCCGGCGTAGACCCGCACAAAGGTGAGGGGGCCGTGCGCATCGTCGGTGATTTTAAAAACGAGCGCGACCGCCTTCTCTTTCTTGATGGATTGGCATTCGATGACGGTTTCGGGGTGGCCGGGCTGGTGGCCCTTTACGGCGGGGATGTCTCTGGGACTGGGAAGGTAATGCACCACGGCGTCCAGGAGCGGCTGCACGCCCTTGTTTTTCAGGCTGGTGCCGCAGAGGACCGGAATGATGAGGCGCTCGAGGGTCAGTTGGCGGAGGCCGGCGCGGATTTCGTCCGGGGTCAGGCAGCCGGCTTCGAGGAATTTCGCGGTAAGCTCCTCCGAAGCGTCCGCCGCCTTTTCCATAATGTCCATGGACAATACTTCGACGTCTTCGGCCAAATCCTCCGGCACCGGGTGTTCCGTGACCTGCTCCCCCTGCTCGCCGTCGAAAGTGAGATAGCGCTGGTCAATCAAATCGACCACGCCGACAAAATTCTCTTCGCGGCCCACGGGAATTTGCAGGAGAAGCGGGTTGGCCCCGAGGCGGGTGCGGATTTCCTCGACCACATGGTCCGGTTCGGCGCCGGCGCGGTCCAGCTTATTGATGAAGGCGATGCGGGGAACTTCGTACTTGTCGGCTTGGCGCCAGACCGTCTCCGACTGGGCCTGCACGCCGGCGACGCCGCAGAATACGCAAACCGCGCCGTCCAAAACGCGTAGGCTCCGCTCGACTTCGGCGGTGAAGTCGACGTGGCCGGGGGTGTCAATGAGGTTGACTTGATAGTTTAACCAGGAGAAGGTGGTGACGGCGGAGGAGATGGTGATGCCGCGTTCCTGTTCGTCCTGCAGGAAGTCCATGACGGCGGTGCCGTTATGGACCTCGCCCATGCGGTGTTCCTTGCCGGAATAAAATAAGATCCGTTCGGACGTGGTCGTTTTACCGGCATCGATGTGGGCGATGATGCCGATGTTGCGGACTCGTCCCAGCGGAGTGCCTTTGGGGTCACTCATGGGAATGGCGCTGCCTCGTTTTGGGGATCATAAGGAAGCCGAGTCAAGCGCCGCCCGATTTCCTTTAATGATCGACATAAAAAAACTCACCCGCCTGCGCGGGTGGTCATAAATAAACAGTATACCCCCCAAAAACCTCTTCGCAAGGTATTTTTTTTATTTTCCGGGTAAACGTTGGCGTTGTGCAATGTGGCGAATTGCGGTTCAAGGGTCATTTTGCAAAACTTCGAATAAACATTAAGCGCTAATTCGCTTGCGTCCGATATAATCAAGATATAGTATTGAGGCAAACCTCGTTTTGGGTCTGACCGGCCCGGGTGCGGTTCCTTTATCCTTTTGCAATTGGAGAAAAGATGCACAGCATTACGAAAGCAGTTTTCGGCGTTCTGGCGTTTTCGCTTTGTTTGACCCTAGCCCTCGCCGCCGCGACCCACGCCGGCGAACCGGCTGCCGGCGCCCAGGTTGCCACCCCCCCGAAAAGCGGCCCGGTGGACTTCGAAACAGCCAGCGAAATTGCCCTCAAGCTTTTTGAAAACGGCGGTCAAATCACCGAGATGGACATGGACTTCGATCTCGAGAGCGGAAAAGTCGAGTATAAATTCGAAATCGATTCGGACGGCTTTGAATACGAAGTGAACATCGACGCCGCCACCGGCAGGGTTTTGAAATTCGAGCGGGAGGGGCCAAGCAAGTAAGCGGAAACAGGCCGGAAAAGCCGGCCAATACACACAAAGGAGAGGGTATGGGCTTTGCGAAACAGCTGATTTATTTGGTGATTACCATCGTCGTCATCGTGGTGGTGCTACGCTTCCTGGGCGTGCTGTAAGCTCCGGCGAAGTTAGAAAAATATGTTACATAACAATCTCGTTTGCGGAAGGCAATTCCGCAAACGCGTTTGTTTTTTACATACAACGGTATTAATTCCACAACGCCAGATTTGCGGGAGCGGCTCCCGCCAATCTGGCGTTGTGGGGTTAATTGGCGGGTCGGGACGTTTTTTGGATCCACATGGCAAGGAGAACGTAACGTGGCGAAAGAAGGCAATGCGACGAAAGATACCATAATCCCGGGCAAACACGATCCCCTGGATCCGCCGGGCACGGGCTGGAATGCCAAAGATCCGGCCAGGAACAACGGGGTGGGGGCGAGGACCTTGTACCTCGTCGCCTTCCTCTCCGGCGCCGCCCTGATGGGCCTGGAAATGTCCGGCGCGCGCCTGGTTGAACCGCATTTCGGCTCGACCATCTACGTCTGGGGCTCGATCATCGGCGTGTTCATGCTCGCCCTCTCGGTCGGCTACTGGGCCGGCGGACGCTACGCCGACAAGTCGCCCCGCATCGAAACGCTCGGCATGGTACTGATGATCGCCGCCATTCTCGTCATGCTCATCCCGCCCATCGCCCCGCATTTCTGTGCCTGGATGAACGAGTTTAACGACCTCGACGTCCGCTACCGCACCCTCGTCGCCTGCCTCATCCTCTTCGCCCTGCCGTCGATCTGCATGGGCATGACCAGCCCCTTCGCGGTCAAGCTCGCCGCCCACCAAACCTCCGTCCTCGGTTCGGTCGCCGGCTCCCTCTACGCCATTTCGACTCTCGGCTCCATCGTCGGGACGCTCCTGGTCTCGTTTGTCCTGGTCGAACTCATCGGCACCTCCGCCATCGTCTACCTGGTCGGGGTGGTTCTGGCGCTGGTGTCGGTGTACTGTTTTTTTCGCGGCGGCGGAGCCTTTAGGAAGGTCGCCGCCGCTATTCTCCTCATCGGATGCGTCGGCGGCTATTACGGCGCCAAAACGCCCTTGACGCAGGTCTATGCCATGAACAACCTCCTCGAGACCAAAGAATCGGCGTACCATTACATCCAGATCATGAATGACCGCAGCCAAATCTACCCCTACCAGGTCCCAGCCCGGCTGATGATGTTCAACAACCTTATCGAGTCGGGGATCATCCTCGACGACAAAATGCAACTCCCGCCCCCTCCCGCGAAGACCGCCTGCGGCTACGTCGACCTCCTGCACCTGGGGATTGTCCTGACCGGCCACGCCCCCAAGGACATGCTGGTCATCGGCTGCGGCGGCGGCGTCGGCCCCCGGATGTTCAAGGAAAATTACCCCGAGGAAACGCGCTCCATCGACGTCGTCGACATCGATCCCTGGGTCTTCAAGCTGGCCGAGAAATGGTTCGCCTACCCCTTCTCCGGCGACCCGGTCATCCACTCGCACGTCCAGGACGGCCGGATGTACGTCGAGCAGCTGGCGAAGGACAAAAAGTGGGATTACATTATCATGGACGCCTATTCCAGCGGCGGCCGCATCCCCAAGCATTTGATCACCGAGGAATTCTTCACCACCATCCGCGACCGGCAAACCGACGACGGGGTCATGGTCATCAACGTCATCAGTTCCTTCGAGAAACCGGCGGAAGGCATCGATCACAGCCGCCTCTTCCGTTCGGTCTACAAAACCATCGAGAAGGTCTGGGGAACCGACCGGGAAGGCGGCGGGCACCTCTACGTGTTCCCGCGTAACCGTTCCGGCCAGGGCGAAAACATCATCATCATCGCCACCAAAAAGGATATCCCCAAGCTGGGCGGCCGCGATTTCGAACGGAAATACCGCTCCCTCAAAAACAAATACCTGTCCTTCACCGACCTGGACGCGGTGGTGCAGCGGCAGCTCGTCACGCCGGTGGACACCGCGGACGTGCCGCTTCTCACCGACGACTTTTGTCCCACGGACAGCATGATTCACAGGTGACACCATAATGATCCTAGTCACTGGCGGCGGCGGTTTTTTGGGCCGGCATATCGTTAGGAAGCTTCTCGACGCAGGCGAGCAGGTTCGCGTCATCGGTCGAAATCCTTACCCGGAGTTGCGGGCGCTGGGGGTGGAATGTGTGCAGGGCGATCTCAACCTTTCCGCCGCCTGCCTTCGGGCGGTTTCCGATTGCCAGGCGGTAATTCACTGCGCCGCCCAGCCGGGGATTTGGGGCGATTACCGAAGCTATTACCGGAATAATTTTCTGGCCACCAAGACTCTTCTTGACGCCGCCGTTTGCATCGGCGGCGTCAAGAAGTTTCTTTTTACCTCCACCCCTTCGGTGGTATACGGTCATACCGACATCGACGGCGGCGATGAAACGCTTCCTTATCCCGTTACCTATCTCACCGCCTATGCCGAGACGAAAGCCTTGGCCGAAAAGCTGGTTCTCTCTGCCGCCGGGAAATGCTTCGCCACCGCCGCGATTCGGCCGCACCTGATTTTCGGTCCCGGGGACAACCACCTGATTCCCAAGTTGCTGGCGCGGGCGCGGGCGGGGGGTTTGCGGATAATCGGCGCGGGACGGAACCGGATCAGCGTCAGTTATGTCGAGAATGTGGCGGACGCGCATGTGTCGGCTTTGCGGCTTATGGAACCTGGCGGCAAACTTTCCGGGCAAGCTTATTTTGTCAACGAACCGGAGCCGGTGAACTGCTGGGATTTCATCAACCGGCTGGTGACCGGCGCGGGAATGCCCCCGGTGCGGAAGCGGGTTCCTTATCGTCTCGCCTATGCGGCCGGGTGGCTGTGCGAGAAGTATGCGGCGCTGGTCGGGCAGTTGGAGGACC
>JAVBQR010000157.1:0-9099 GCA_031548865.1 Planctomycetota bacterium | reverse complement strand
GAGGAATGGAGGTTGGGCATGCTCCGAGGAATTTTTACAATTTCCCGCCGCTATCGATCTATCATTTTATTACTGGACTTTTGCAAATTCACCATTCAAACCGCCGAATGGCGATTTTGTAAAATCAAAAACCCTTGAAATAAGGGCAAAAACGATTTTTGCAAAGTGGCGATTGGCGGTTAAATCGCCACTTTGCAAAAGTTCAGTTATTACTGAAGTTTTGCACAGTGGCGATAAAACCACCGATCGCCGTTTTGAAAAAATCGCCTTTGCCCGAATTTCAAGGGTTTTTGATTTTACACAATCGCCATTCGGCGGTTTGAATGGTGATTTTGCATGAGACCATATCGCGGCGTCATAATCATCGGGTGAAGCTGGAGCGTTCAATGCCCAATTACCTGCTGCAAATGAAAAACATCACCAAGGACTTCTCCGGCGTCCGCGCCCTTGATGACGTCTCCTTCGACGTCACGGAGGGGGAAATCCACGGCCTGGTCGGCGAAAACGGGGCCGGCAAATCGACCTTGATGAAAATCCTCAGTGGCGTCTACGGCGCCGGCGAGTATTCCGGGGAAATCATCTTAAGGGGTAAGCCCTGCCGCTTCCGGAAGGTGCGGGACAGCGAGGAGGAAGGCGTCGCCATCATCTACCAGGAGCTCGCGATGGTGGGTTGCCTGAGCGTGTGCGAAAACCTTTTCATCGGCCATGAAATAATGCGCGGCCATTCCATCGACTGGGACGTGGAATACCGGGTGGCGAAGGAGGTCCTGGCCCGGGTTGGACTAGATGCCAACCCCGATTCGACCTTGGACACCTTGAGTATCGGCAAACAACAGTTGGTCGAAATCGCCAAGGCGCTGGTCCGGAACGTCAAGCTGCTGATTCTCGACGAGCCGACTGCCGCCTTGACGTCGGAAGAAACGAACAAGCTTTTCGCCATCCTTAAGGAACTCAAAGCCGGCGGGATCACCACCATTTTCATCTCCCACAAGCTGAACGAAATCCTCGCCATGTGCGACACTATCACCGTGTTGCGGGATGGCCGGACCATCGAAACGATGGACGCCCGGACCGGGGCTGTCGACGAACGCCGGCTGGTCAAGCTGATGGTGAACCGCGAATTGACGCAACGTTTCCCCCCTAAAACCAACGTGGTGGCCGAGGAGGTGGCTTTCGAGATTCGCGACTGGACGGTGCACAATCCCCAATACACCAACAAAAAGGCGGTGGACGGCGCTTCCCTGTTTGTCCGGAAAGGGGAGATTGTCGGGATTTCCGGCCTGATGGGTTCAGGCCGCACCGAATTGGCGACCAGCGTTTTCGGAAAAGTCTACGGGGTCGACATCAGCGGGGAACTTTTCCTGAACGGGAAACCGATTACCCTTAACAGTCCGCAACAAGCCCTGAAAACCGGCATCTGTTATCTAACCGAGGACCGCAAGGAAAAGGGCCTCGTCACCATCTTCGACATCAAGACCAACGTCTCGATGGCGAACCTGGACAAGATCATGGGTTCGAACTGGCTCCTCGATGAAAACGAGGAAATGCAAATCGCCAATCGTTACCGCGATTCCCTCCGCATCAAGACCCCGAACGTCGAACAGCGCCTCATGAACCTTTCCGGCGGCAACCAGCAAAAGGTGGTTCTCGCCAAATGCCTGAACACCGACCCCCGGGTGCTGATCGTCGACGAGCCTACCCGCGGCATCGACGTGGGGGCGAAGTATGAAATTTACACGATATTGAACGACATCGCCTCCGCCGGCGCTTCGGTGATCGTGATTTCTTCGGAAATGCCGGAACTACTGGGGATTTGCGATAGGATTTACGTAATGCACGAAGGCCGTATCAAGGGGGTGTTCAATAGGGAGGACGCCACCCAGGAGGCGATTATGGCCATGGCGTTGACGGTGGATATGAGGGGAAAGGCAAAATGACGAGCGATAGCGCTAAAATCAATTCCTGGAATCTAATCAGCAATAACATGCGCCAGTACAGCATGTTTATCGCGCTACTGTTGATCATGGGCGTATCGCACCTCCTGACCGGAGGCCTGTTCCTGACGCCACGAAATCTCAACAACCTGTTTCTCCAAACCGGCTATATCGCCGTCCTCGCCATCGGCATGGTCCTGGTGATTATCGGCGGGCAAATCGACTTGTCGATTGGCTCGGTGGTAGCCTTTTGCGCGGCTATCGCGGCTCTGTTGCAGGTGCGTCACGGAGTCGGCACCGTTCCGGTCATTCTGGTGGCGCTGGTCGTCGGTACCCTGGCCGGCTGCCTCCAAGGTGTCCTGATCGCCTACGCCGGGATTCCCGCCTTCATTGTCACTTTGGCGGGTTTGATGTTTTTCCGGGGGGCGGTCCTGGCCATCACCGGCGGTAATACTCTCGGCCCCTTCCTACCCAGCTACAGCCAGATAGGCTCCGGCTATTTACCGGATTTCAACGAAGGCCTGTCGCTCTTTGGTAAAAGTATCAACGGCTCGGCGGCGCTGGTCGGGGCGGCGCTGATCCTGATTCTGATCATCCTGCAGGTCAGGAAACGGCAAAAACGCATCAGCTACGGTTTCGATGTACTGAGTGGTGGTTTTTTCCTGGTCCAGTTGCTGCTCCTGTGTTGCATCACCGCCTTTTTCGCTTACAATCTCGCTTCCTACAAGGGGATCCCCTACACGGTCATCGTTGTGGCCCTGTTCGTGGTGCTCTACTCCTACTTGGCGCACCGCACGAAAATCGGCCGTAACATTTACGCTGTAGGCGGGAACCCGCAAGCGGCCGAACTTTCCGGGGTCAGCGTCAAATTCACCACCTTCATGATGTTCCTGTCCATGGGTTTCCTCGCCGGGGTCAGTGGCGTTTTATTTTCCGCCCGTATGAGTTCGGCCTCGCCGTCGACCGGGACTTTGTTCGAACTCGAGGCTATCGCCGCCTCCTATGTCGGCGGCGTCTCGGCGCGGGGCGGGATCGGCACCATCATCGGTGCCGTCATCGGCGCCCTGGTCATCGCCAGCATCAACAATTGCATGAGCCTCCTGAATGCGGAAGTTTGGCTCCAGTACATGGTGAAGGGTTCGGTCCTGGTTATCGCGGTATCTTTTGACATCATGACCCGAAGGAAAAAGTGATGAACAGCGGAAAAGCCAAAGCCGGCCTGTGCCTCTTGTACGAAAAGTGGTTCACCGACTACTGCGACGATCCGGCCAATAAAAAACTGGGGGGCGAACTCCGCGCCTTTATTGAAAAGGACGCCCAGGCGGTGGTGGAACAGCTCTCCCGGCATTTCGACCTCGCCTACGCCGGGCCGATGGCTTCGGTCGCGGACGTCCCGAAAAGCGTCAAGGCCTTCCGGGATGGCGGCGTCGATTTGATAATTGTGGTGAGCCTGTTCTGGAGCGGTGACAAACCGCTCCTCCGGCTCCTCGATGAATTCTCCGACCTGCCGCTTCTCCTCTGGTGTTACGCTCCCGAGCAGCGCCTCCCCGACCACATGGGAATGAACGATCTGTTCCGGGCCGGCGGGGTGGTTGGGGCGATGCAAACCAGCGCGCCGTTACGGAAACTCGGCAAAAAATTTGCTTACGTTTTCGGTACTCCCGGCGACCAGGAGTTGGACCGCGAGCTGTCGGAGTACGCCCGGGCCTTCGCAGCGAAGCGGGACCTCCGCCGCTTGCGTCTCGGGGTGATGTGCGGCCGCTACGAGGAAATGACCGGCACTTATGCCGATGAATTTTTCCTCCTGGGGAAGCTTGGCGTGGAGCTGATTCCCCTCTCCTCCTACCGGCTTTACGAGACGGCCTCGGCGTTGACCGAGGCGGAAATCCACGCCGCCATGGCGGATTTGAAGAGCCGTTGCCGCGAAGTTCGGGTCGGGGATGGGGATTTGTATTATGCCGTCCGGGCCTCCCTAGCGGTGGGTAGGCTGGCCCGGGAAGCTGGTTTGGGGGCGCTCGCGTTGGAGGATTTCAACGCGGAAATGCACAAGCTCCTCAAAACCCGGCCGCAACTGTGGGTGCGGGATCTCGAGGAATTGCGCATCGTTCCTTCGATGGAGGGTGATATTCTGGCGGCCCTGGCCCTGTGGCTGTCGCGGCGTCTCGGCCAGACGCTACCCATGTACACGGAAATGTTCGCCTTCGACCAAAGCCGGAACAGCCTGCTCATGGGTCACGCCGCCATGAACTGCCTGGACCTGGCCGGCGACAACCCCATTTCCATCATTCCCGATGCCGAGTGCGGGACCTTGAACGCGACCGGCGGGGCTTGGCTCCACTTCAAGGGGAAGTCCGGGCCGGTGGTGGTGGCTGGCCTCTTCGACACCGGCGGCGGCGCCTACCGGGTGACCACTTTCACCGGGACGGCTGGTTATTCGGACCTCCTCGACACTTCGCCGAACGTATTGGTGCAGGTGCCGATGCCGCTCCGTGATTTTTACCGGCAAATGCTCACCACCGGCATGACCCAGCATTTCGCCCTCAGTTACGATGACATCGGCAGCGCTTGGGAAAAATTCTGCGCGGTGGCGGGGTTCGAACACGTCCGAATCCGTTGATTACACCGTTGAGAAGGAGTATTAATGGAGACACCTTGAAATTCGGGGCATGTTACGCAATTGCTTTGGCGGTGTAAAGCAATTACGTTACGTGTCACCGAAATTCACATAACCA
Source organism: Planctomycetota bacterium (assembly GCA_031548865.1). Lineage (GTDB taxonomy): Bacteria > Planctomycetota > SZUA-567 > SZUA-567 > SZUA-567 > JAJBSZ01. The sequence continues at coordinate 4,433 of JAVBQR010000157.1, read as the reverse complement.
CCCCTATTCCAACAGCAGCGACGCCGCGCCGATTATCCCCGAGTCCTTCGCTATTCCCGCCCTGACTATCGGCAGCGGTTCATAAAGCATCGGGCCGGCCAACTCGTGAAAGCGGCCCACCATGCGTTGGAAAAAATCGTCGCCCCAGTTCATCAAGCCGCCACCCATGACGATGAGCGGCGGGTTGAGGAACTGAAATACGTTATAGAGCATTATCGCCAGGTAGTCCGCATATTCACCCATGATTTCCAAGGCCAACGGATCCTGCCGCCCCGCGTGTTCGTGGATGAGCCGGCCGTCGACCGCCAAACGACCCTGTTTACGACCGCCGGAATTGCCCCGGGCCGCTTCCTTATCTCCTTCCAAACCGTCCAGCAGACGCGAAGCCTGAAAGCGGGCGCTTTTCCTTTTGACCAGGCTTTCCAGGTTCATGGTGCTGGCGTGGGCCATGAAACAGCCGCGGTTGCCGCAGGTGCAGACTTCCTCCGAACTCGGCTCGATAATGGTGTGGCCGATTTCCCCGGCCGTACCGGACATCCCGCGGTAAAGTTTCCCATTGAGGATCAAGCCGGAACCTATGCCCGTGGACACGGTGATGAACACCAAATCGGTGTAACCCACCCCGGCGCCGTAACGGTGTTCGGCCAAGGCCTGGCAATTCGCGTCGTTGTCAATAAGCACTCGTTTCCCGGTGCGGTCCGCGAGTTCCCGCGCCAGCGGGTAGCGTTTGAAACCGTGCAGATTCGAAGTGGTGAGGACAGTGCCGTCCTGGTGCCGGATATGTCCGGCGATGCCGACCCCGATGCCGGCTAGCGCTTCAACCGGGACGGCGGCGGCGGCGGTGAGTTCACCGATGAGTCCGACGATGCAGTCCATCAACCCGGTTTCGCAGAGGCAGGTGTGATCGTCGGTTTGCAGGGAATGCAGCACCCGGCCCTGTCGATTGACGAGCCCGACGGCAAGCTTGGTGCCGCCGATGTCGACGCCGCAGAGGAGGTCTGGCTGTTCCATGGGCTGATCCTTGGCTGCACCGCTGATGCAAATAAAGCGGAGGCACAGTTCAACTTTGCTACTTCACGAATACGATGGTAACCGGGGCTATTTCCTGAACAGTACCGAATGACTGGTGAGGCGCAACAGATGCAGCTCATTGTCCGGTTTGCAGTAAACCAGTAGCAGATCCGGTTTGACATGACACTCCCTGGCCGCCAATTTTGTCCAGCCACCGGAAAGCGCATGATCCCGCAGATGTTCCGGCAGCGGCGAATCATTTTGCAGTAGGGATACGGCGTGCTTTACATCGGCAATACAGTTGCGACCGGAGGCTTGGACGCGTTTTAGATCACGCCTGAACGGCGACATTTCCCGGAGCGTTCTCATGTCTCGTCCCATTGCCGTTGCAAATCATCCACGGTAATGACTTCACCGCCACCGGAAAGCGATTCCTCGATAGCCAGCCGCGATTCGGCATCCAGAATATGCGGCTGGAACGGGAGACCCTGCTCTTCAACCGTCTGGGAAAAGAATATTCGTATCGCGTCACTTGAAGACATCCCCAAGCGCTTAAAGATCCTTTCGGCTTTATTTTTGGTCTTGGCGTCAAGCCGTACCTGAATGATCACCTTGGGCGCCTCCGGCCTTTTCCTGGCGACACGCTGCTTCCTCGTGGCTTTGGTCATCGTGGTCATTAAGCGTCTCCTGTGGGCGATTGGTCTACCACATCGCAATATAACACATCTACCCACCGAAAGGAATCACCTGCCACTCATCCTCACAGCACCTGTTCCGTTCTCTCGATTATGTCGTCCTGCGTCGTCCGCGACAGCACATTGAAGAAGGCGCTATATCCCGCCACCCGCACGATAAGGTCACGGTGTTTCTCGGGGGTCTTCTGCGCTTCGCGAAGCACTTCCCGCGACACTACGTTATATTGTACATGGAATCCCTTCAACCGGTTGAAAAAGGTACGGAGGAGCGCGATAAGTTTGTCGCGATCCGCCGCTTCCGCCAGCATCCCCGGGTTGACTTTTTGGTTAAGTAAAACCCCGCCCGTAATCCGCCCGGTGTCCAATTTCGCCACCGATCTGAACACCGCCGTCGGACCGTTCACATCCGACCCGTGCGAGGGGGAACATCCCTCGGCCAGCGGTTCCCCGGCCTTGCGGCCGTCCGGCGTGGCCATGGTCCCCGCGCCTTGCGGCACGTTGGCGGATATGGACGAGGTTCCCCCGAAATAGCCGCCGCCGATCGGACCCCGGCCGTAACGGGTGTTATGGTACTTCGGCAATTCATCCAAATAAACGTCGTAAGCCTGGCGAATCAGGCTGTCGACATAATCGTCGTCGTTGCCGTATTTCGGCGCGGCCAGCAGTTTACGGCGTATTTCCGCCCCATCAGCTCCCTGGAAATTATCCTGCAGCGCCTGCCAAAGTTCCCCCGGGGTCATGCTTTTGTTCTCGAACACGCACCGCTTGATCGCCGCCAAGGAATCCGCCAAATTCGCGATTCCCACCTGCAAGTCGGAAATGAAATCGTAAACCGCCCCGCCTTCCTTCAAGTTCAGGCCGCGCTCGATACAGTCATCGCAGAGGGCCGACAGAAGGACGTCCGCCGTGTCCTGTTCCAGCACCGTGTCGGCACAGGAGTCGATGATAATGCAGTGGCGGGCGAATTCACGAATGATCTTGTTCCAAGCCTCCATCACCTGCTGAAAGGTGGTCATGTCGCGGAAATGCCCGACCCCTTGGCACAGCCGCTTGCCGCTGACCGGTTCGACGCCGTCGTTCAGGGCGATAAGGAGCGACTTCGGGAAATTCAGGAAGCTCATTCCGGTCACCCGGTAACCCCAGCGCCCCGGCACCGCGCATTCCACGCAGCCGATGGCGCTATAGTTGTAGGCGTCCTCCTTGGCCACGCCAATCCGCATGAACGAAGGGATGATGATTTCGTCGTTATTGAAAGCCGGCATGCCGAAGCCAAGCCGCACCACCTCGATGCACTCCTGCATGAACGTGTCGTCGAGGCCGGCGTGATAACGGACAGTCAGGTTCGGTTGCGGCAGGCGCGTTTGCGCCACGGAACGGAGGATTAAATAAGTAAGCGGGTTAACCGCGTCCCTGCCGTCCGGGGTTTGGCCGCCGACGGTGGCATTCTGGTACAAGGGGCTCCCGGCCGAAAATTTGGTGTGGCTCCAACTGCGGATTTTATTGATGGTCTGCGTTTTCAGCCACAGGTTGACTAAAAGTTCACAAGCGGAATCGCGGCTGATTTTGCCGCTCCGGAGATCTTTTTCGAAATACGGATAAAGGAACTGGTCGATTCGGCCAAAGGACAGCGAATGCCCGTTCGATTCGATTTGCAATACCACATGCACCAACCACAACGACTGCAGCGCCTCGTGGAACGTTTCCGCCGGGCCGGCCGGAACTTTCCGGAGAATCCGGGCCATTTCCAACAGTTCCGCTTTCCGCTCCGGCTGGTCCTCGAACTCCGCCGTATTCTCGGCGAGGACGGCGTAACGCTGGGCGAAAACGATCGTCGCTTCTGCGACCATTATGACCGCGCGGTAAAAATACGACTTCGCCAGATTGGCGCTGTCGGTCAAATCGAGGCCCGCCAGCTTCGCCTCCGCCCGCGCCTTGACGTCGCAGAGGCCCTTGGCCAGGAGGTACTCGTACTTCGCCGCCACGTGGGCGTCGCCGGAAGTGATGTTTCCCTCCGCCTTGATAACCCCGAGATCGTAAAACAGCTTGCTCTCCGCCGGCATGGCGGCGAGGCCGCGATCCTTAACCGTGTTGTTCCTCCAGAACGGGGCGATGTCCCGGAGGACCTGTTTGTTTTCCTCGCTAATCAGGAAGCGGTCGCCATCCCGTTTGGCGAAATCGTCCAGTTCCGCGACCACCCAGTCCATCGCGTATTCGGGAAAAATCGGCGCCGCCCGGTTTGCCGAAGCCTGATTGCCGGCCAGGAGCGTTTCCGGTTCAATGTAAATGTGCATGCTTTCCAGGACGTTCCTGAGCATCAGCGCCCGCCGCAGCACCATCGGCTGCTGCATATTGTCCTGGTAAGTAGCGGTGGTGATTTTCGCCCGCTCCACGCACACCGTCGACGGCGTGTTGAGTATTTGCTCGCGAAAAGCGCACATCCTAGGGGTGAGTTCGCCGAAGTGACTGGTCATGGCCGGGCCTCCTATTCATAGTCAAGCGGGGAGTTATCCTCCTCTTCCTCCTCCTATTATAAGTCATTAACCTTCATTAGTCAATACATAACTTTCATATGAAAGATAATTTGGGGCATGCTTAGACCCCATTCCTCTCCAAAAGAAAGGAATGGAAATCCCGGCGGATCCTTCTCTGGGCCCAAAGGGCGATTTTTTTTGGGGTAAGGTGGTCAGTCAAACCCCGGCGTGCTCTAGGATGGCCTAACTACCCGCC
>JAVBQR010000144.1:0-3826 GCA_031548865.1 Planctomycetota bacterium | reverse complement strand
ATTTCCCTGGTCACCGTCGACAACCCCGCCTTCCCCACCGGCGGCGCGGTGTCGTGATGGCCAAACTGCGTGGACTCGGGCGGGGACTCGACAGCCTGATACCGGCGGCGCCGGTCAGCGAACGCGACCCCGCCCTCAAGGAAGCGGAGGACGGGGTTTGGGAACTCCGCGTAGAGAGAATCATCCCCAACCGCTGGCAGCCCCGGCGCGACTTCGACCCGGAAAAACTGCACGAATTGGCCCGCTCCATCGAGGCGCACGGGCTGATTAATCCGCTGGTGGTCAGGAAACGCGCCGACGGCAGCTACGAACTGATCGCCGGCGAACGGCGGCTCAGGGCCATCCGCGACATTCTCGAGCGGGAGACCGCCCCGGTCCGGCTGATGCGGGCCGAGGACGCGAAAATGCGCGAACTCGCCCTGGTCGAAAACCTGCAACGCGACGACCTCAATCCCATCGAGGAAGCCCTCGCCTACCAGGAACTCCACAAGGACCTGGGGCTTACCCACGAAGCCATCGCCGAACGCCTGCAGATTTCCCGGCCGAAGTTCACCAACACCCTGCGCCTGCTGGAGCTTCCGGAGGAGGTGAAACAGCTGGTCGCGAAAGGGGACCTGGCGGCGGGAAGCGCCCGGGCCCTCCTCGGCCTTCCCGGCCCCGTCGCCCAGCTTCGTTTCGCCAAACGGGCGGTGGCGGAAGGCTTGTCGACCCGTAAAGTCGAACAATTGGTCGCCGACAGCCAGAAGGAAAAAACCAAACCGCCGGAGCGGGCGGTTCCCCCGCACGTGGCGGACCTGGAGGACCGCCTCCGCCGCCATTTCGGCACCAAGGTGACGGTGGACGACGACAAGGGCAAGGGGCGGATAATACTCGACTATTATTCGGTGGATGACGCAGAACGGCTCCTCGAGAGGATGGGATTACCGCCCGAATAAGGTACGCGCCCTATGGACAAGAATGTTCTCGTCGCCTTCGCCTTTACCTTGATTGCCGGCCTTTCGACCGGCATCGGCAGTGCCTTGGCCTTGTTGGCCAACCGGACCAACACCAAATTCCTGGCCGCCTCCCTCGGCTTTTCCGCCGGGGTGATGATTTATGTGTCGTTTGCCGAACTCCTGGCCAAGGCGATTGCGGATTTGGGGAAGGACATGGGCTCCGCCGCCAAGGGGAATTGGGCCGGAACCATGGCCTTTTTCGCCGGCATGGCGCTGATTGCGATAATTGACAAGCTGGTCCCGGAAGTGGAAAACCCCCACGAAGCGCATCGCATCGAGGAAATGCATCCGCTCCGGGCGGAAAGCGAAACGCGGATTCGCCAGGACGCCGAAAACCTCGCTCGTCAGGCCGGCCGCGAACACGCTTCCGGCGAAGGCGTGGTGTTCGCGAACCAGCAGCATTTGATGCGCATGGGCACCGTCACCGCCCTGGTAATCGGCATCCACAATTTTCCGGAAGGCCTGGCGACCTTCATGTCGACCCTCAACGACACCGGAATCGGCTTCTCCATCATGGTTGCGATAGCGATTCACAACATCCCCGAAGGCATCGCCGTGTCGGTGCCCCTGTTCTACGCCACCGGTAACCGGCGCAAAGCCTTCACTTGGTCATTTTTATCCGGCCTCACCGAACCGTTGGGCGCCATGGTGGGATACCTGGTGCTGCGGCCTTTCCTGTCATTGACGCTGGAGGCGCTGGTAATGGCGGGGGTGGCCGGCATCATGGTTTTCATTTCCCTGGACGAACTCCTGCCTGCGGCGGAGCGCTACGGCGAACACCACTTGTCGATTTACGGCGCGGTGGGGGGAATGCTCCTGATGGCGCTGAGTTTGCTGCTGTTGGCGTAGGGAGTGGTAACGTTTCAGGTAAAAGCCAACAACGCGGCAATTGCGGAACCGCATCCGTAAATGTCGCGTTGTAGAGTTAAATAACTGGAAAACAGTAAATGTTTCGCTATAATTACCGCTTTGAGTGGAATTAAAAAGTAAATCTGGCTAAATCGCCGCTTGATTCCCCAAAATTTATCCTGTTGCAGAGCCGGACCTGATAGCCAAGGATTGACATGACGCCCTCCGAACCCAACATCCACATCGTCTTCCGGGGCGTCCGGGGCAGTCATCCCATGCCCGGTCCCACCACCCTGCGTTTCGGCGGCAATACCAGTTGTCAGGAAGTCCGCATCGGCGGCCGGCTTATCGTCCTGGACGCCGGCACCGGCATCATCAGCCTCGGGGTGGACCTCGCCGGCAAACCACAAAACATGGCAATCTTCTTCTCCCACAACCATCACGACCATATCGGCGGCATTCTCTACTTCCGCCCCGCCTACAGCCCCAAAACCACCCTGCACATTTTCGGCCCCGCCGACAATCCCGGCACCATCCTGGACGCCCTGGAAGACATCTCCTCCCCCGCCGCGCATCCGGTGCAGTTGGCCCGCATGGGGATGAACTATTCCTGCACCGTCCTGGACGGCGGCGAAGTGGTGGTCTGGGCGAAGGACGCGGGCGCGCCGCACCTGGCCCGCCCGGACGAGGCCATTCCCCCCGACGCGGTGGTGGTGTGGGTGTTCAAGAACCCGCTGCACCCGATTGTCGGGGTGCTCAACTTTCGCCTGGAGTATAACGGGAAGTCCTACGTATATGCGAGTGACGTGGAGGGCGACGAGGAAAATGGCGACCCGGCGCTGGCGGAGTTCGCCAAGGGGGCGGACCTTCTCGCCCACGACGGGCAGTACACTTCCGATGAATACTCCGCATTTCACAAGGGCTGGGGCCACAGCACGGTCAAGATGGCGGTGAAGACCGCCAAACTGGCCGGCATTACGCGTCTGGCGATTATCCACCACGAACCCATGCATTCGGACGCCAAGCTGGAGGAAATGGAGCGGGAGGCGCAGGGGCTGTTTCCCGGCCTCTTCTTCGCCCGCGAGGGGGAGAGCGCGGAGGTGTGAAAATGCCGGCGGCGCCGCGCAGGACCGCGATGCGCCGCATCGAAATGCGCAGAGGCGGCGATTTGCTGGCCGGCGATTCGCAGAGTCGAAGCGAAAATATGCTTGACATTTTCGGCAAAATATCGATATTGTAACCTTCCCGCGCCAAAGGCAGGTTTAATTCCGGAAGCGAAATGCGGAAGAATCGCCTTTTATTCCGGAAGCGAAATACGGAAGAATCGCCTTTTTCTCCGGAAGCGAAATGCGGAAGAATCGACTTTAAGTATCGGGCCGTGGCTCAGCTTGGTAGAGCGCTTGTCTGGGGGACAAGAGATCGGTGGTTCAAATCCACTCGGCCCGACCAATATAACTACCGCAACCTTAAGGGGTTGCGGTTTTTTTATTCAACCCCGGAATCCCCCCCCCACTTCGGCTGCCGTCCGCCGACACTCCGAAAAACCGGTCACCTGTTATTTGCCAAAATAAAAATTTCCCGAACACAAACGCTGTCACACCGGACTCCCCCCGCACGTCATTCCGGCGTGGCAAGCAGTGACCCCGGGGTGTAAGCGGGCGGTTTCGCAGGAATGACGAGTGGGGTGGCATGCGGCGTAACAGGGTCTGTAGCCGCCCATCCCTCGCCTCTCCGTAACCGCCCAATAATTCCCCCGATTACCTACCACATCGTTCATTTCTGGAAGAAATTGAAAAAAAAGGGAGATAAATTTATGGTAAACGCGTATGCTGGTGGGATGGTGTTTTGCAATCAGAAGGGGGAGTTTGCCATGTCGCGGAGATGGACGGCTTGGGCGTTACTGTTGGGACTGTTGTTTCAGGTCAGCGCCGGCTGGGCGGTGGATTACCCGTACAACTCCGGTGAAGACGTAAAGGACATAC
>JAVBQR010000136.1:0-27372 GCA_031548865.1 Planctomycetota bacterium | reverse complement strand
TTTCCTACGGACTGTCGGTTCGCCTCCGGTTGCTCCCCACCCCGCCTCTCGGCGACGCAGTTACCTTCGGCTACGGGGTTGTGACAAACCCCGATGCGGACTTGCACCGCACTGATTTGGCGCCATCACGGGCGCACTCAGTCCGGCGCCGCAAGCAGTGACCAGGGGTGTAAGCGTAACTCGCCGGAATCCAGGCCGATAGACAATCGCTACAGTGGCGTTTGCTCCTTGTCTTACGGATTGTCAGTTCTGACAATGATAGGGTGTTCGGTGGAACCGCCAAGCGACGGTTTATCGGCCTGGATTCCGGCGAGTTACGCCTCACCCCGGTTCAAAGCTTGCGGCACCGGAATGACGTGTGGGGAGGGGTACGGCGTAATAGGGTCCGGTGCTGCCATTCCTTTGCCTAGCCGTTACCGCTGACGTGTGGGGAAGGGTGCGGCGTAACAGGGTCCGGTGCTGCCATTCCCTTGCCTAACCGTTAGGGTCTGTCAAGAAATAAACTATGCAACACAGTACGAAAATACCTACCTCTACAACGCTAGATTTACGGGAACCGCCCCGCAAATCTAGCATGAATAACCAGTTGCGGTGACCTTCGTTCTTTACCGCCAGTGCCGGAATTATTGTCTAACCCTATACTCATGCTACTTTTACGGAAGTGGTTCCCGTAAAAGTAGCGTTGTGGGACTACGTTCCATTACTGTGAACCACGGCTCAACTGTCATTCCGAACGGTAGTGAGGAATCCTGGGGTCTCATAATGCCCGGGCTTAGCCGTCCAGCATTCGGCTCGGTGAAACTTTCCCAAACACATAGAATCCATAGCGTTTGCGACAAAGCAATCGAGCCGAATGCAAGAGTGCGTTCCCCAGCGTTACGCGACCCCCGGATTCCTCACTACCGTTCGGAATGACAAGTTGTAAGGTGGCTCGCAATGGTGCAAGGCGATGATTTGCGTACTGAGTTGTATAGTTTATTTCGTGACAGGCCCTTACCGCCTACGCTTGGGGAGGGGGTGGGCGGAACAAGAGGCGGAGACAGGAAGTTTCCCGAAAACCGAAGTGGTTCCAGTATAATCGCCACTTTGCAAAACTTCTGTAAAAACATCATGCCTGATAAAGCTTGGCCCGGCTTTTTTGGATGAATTTGACAAACTCCCCGTTCAAGGCGGTATCGGTGACCACTCCTGCCAAGTCTTCAAGCCCGCAAATCCGGGCGGTGCCGGTGGAGCCAAATTTCGAGGAGTCGGCAAGAATATAGGCTTGTTTGCAGCGTTCCACGATGTGGGACGCGAGGGCGGCCCGCTCCATGTCCCGGTTGGTGAAACCGGTCTCCGGCGTGAAACCGTCCATGCCGAGGAAGGCTTTGCTGAAAAAAGTGGCGTTGATGTTCGCCTGCGCCATCGCCCCCACGACGCTCTCGGAGTCGGTCTGGTAGACCCCGCCTACGACCACCACCCGGGCCAAGTCGCCGTGGCGAATCTGCCGGGCGATGAACAGATTGGTCACCACCAGTTGCACCCGGCGGCCGGCCAGCTCGCGGGCCAGGAGGGCGTTGGCCGAACCGGATTCGAGGAGGACCGTTTCGCCGTCTTCCACCAGTTCGGCGGCGCGTTTGGCGATGCGGGTTTTTTCCTCGAAGCGGATGCTGAGCCGCTGGGCGATGTTCTCCGAATCCAAAAGGGTCGCCCCGCCGTGGGTACGGCGGATGAAGCCTTCCTGTTCCAGATAGGTAAGGTCCTGGCGGATGGTCACCGAGGATACGCCGGCCAAGCCGGACAGCTCCGGCACACTGGCCTGGCCGTGGCGGGAAAGGTGGTTCAGGAGGAGGGTCTGTCTGGGATTCATGTTCACGTCCGGGGAAGTTTCCTGGGTTGACATAAAAAATGGCAAGGCGTCGACGGTTATGCCGTCGACGCCTTGCCAAGATTTGCTGTTCATTTCCTCCGGGTCGACTGGAACAGCACGGCGATGATGATAATCGCCGCCGTCAACATCAGCCGACTCGACTCCTGCACCGCGTTCAAACTGAGAATCTTCTCCAAATAACCCATCGTCAAGACGCCAATCAGCGTCAAACCAATCGACCCCCTGCCTCCGGCCAAACTCGTGCCGCCGATAACCACCATGCCGATGGCGGTCAGTTCGTAACCGGTGCCGGATTCGGGGTCGCCCTGGTATTCCTGCGCTGCCTGGCAGATGCCGGCCACGGCGCAGAAAAGGCCGCACAGGCCGTACGTGAGAATCTTCGTCCGCACCACCGGCACGCCGGACAAGCGCGCCGCCTCCTCGTTCCCGCCGACGGCGTAAATGTAACGGCCCCAAATCTGCCGGTTGAGGACGATATAGGTTAACAGCATGCAAGCGAGCATGATGATGGTCACCACCGCCAGGTTGTTACCGAGGATGCGCGAATTCAGCCAATCCGTAAAGGGCGGAAAAGTGGAATTGTAGACGAAAGTCCCATCTTCCTTGAAGGTGGCGTTCATGACCTTCCGGCCGCCGGAGATGAATTTGGCGAAGCCACGGGCGAAAGTCATCATCGCCAAAGTGGCGATAAAAGCCTGGAATTTGAAGCGCCCGACCAGGAAGCCGTTCCACATCCCGCAAGCCAGGCCAATCAACAGGCACAGCGGCACCACCATCCAGGCGGGGTAGCCGTAAGCCATCATCAACAGGGAATACGGCACCGCCACCGCCGCCAGGACGCTACCCACCCCGAGGTCGATGCCGCCGGTGATGATGACCATCGTTAAACCGCAAGCGAGAGTGCCGTACACCGAGCTTTGCCGCAGCATGTCGCGGTGGGCGGACCAGCGGAAGAAGGTGCCGTTGGCATTGAAGATGCAACCGATAATCAGGATGATGAGCAGCGCCAGCAGGGCGCGGAACCAGGCTTTGGCGAAAAGGCTTTCGGAACGCTTATCCGAATCGGCGGCGAGCGGGACGGCGGTTTCTGGCATGTTTTTCAGGCTCCCATGGCGGCGTGAACAATCGATTCCTGCGTCGCTTCCCCGCGCTTCAGGCATTGGGTGACGACGCCGCGGTGCATGACGAGTATGCGGTCGGACATGGCGAGCAGCTCGGGGAGTTCGGAAGTGATTAATAGTATCGTCACCCCTTCCGCCGTAAGCTTGTTCATCATGTCGTAGATTTCAAATTTGGCGCCGACGTCGACCCCGCGCGTCGGCTCGTCGAAAAGAAGCACCTTGGGCCCCGTTTCCAGCCAGCGGCCGAGAAGCGCCTTCTGCTGGTTGCCGCCCGAAAGGGTCGAGATGGGTTGCGACAGTGAATTCAGGCGAATGCGGAGGGATGTCTTCTGCCGCTCGGCCGCTTGGCGTTCCATTCTGGAACTGACGAAAGAGGCGGACACGAAACGCCGCAGCGACGCGAGAGTAATGTTCGAGGCGACGCTCCCTTCCGGGATGATGCCGCTGGCTTTCCGGTCGTTCGTGAGGAGGGACAGCCCGTGGCGGATGGAGTTTTCCGGAGTGAGCGGGGAGAGCGGCTCGTTGTCGATCGTAACCTGCCCGGAAGTCAAACCACCCAAGGCGCCAAAGATGCCGTTCAGGAGTTCGCTGTTCCCTGAACCTTGTAAACCTGCCAGGCCGAGAATTTCCCCGCGCCTGGCTTCCAGCGACACATCCTTCACCAGGAAGGCGCCTTCGCTGGCGGGGTTTTTCACACTGAGATTTTTTACCGCCAGGCGGATTTCGTTGGAGTCGCCCGGGATGCGCGGCGGAAAACGGCTGTCGAGTTCGCGGCCGACCATTCGCTTCACCAATTCCTTTTCGGGGAGATCCTTGGCGGCGGCGGTGCAGACGTATTCGCCGTTCCGGAGCACGGTGATACGGTCGGCGATTTCATAAATTTCTTCCATCTTGTGGGAAATATAAATGATGCCGAAGCCTTCGGAACGAAGTTTCCGAATGATGCCGAATAGTAGCGCGACTTCGGACTCGGGAATGGCGGAGGTGGGTTCATCCATGATGAAGATGCGGGCGTCGTAAGCCAGGGCTTTGGCGATTTCGATGCGCTGGCGGATGGTCATGGGGAATTCTTCCACCGAAGTATGCAGGTTCAAATCGGCCAAGCCGAGGCGCGAGAGGAGTTCGCGGGTCTTTTTTTCCTGGGCGGTACGGGAAAAAAACCAGGCGGGACGGCGGATTTCCCTGCCTAGGAATATGTTATCTACCGCGTCGAGGGCGGGGATGAGGGACATTTCCTGGTGGATGACGGAGACTCCGGCGTGGCTGGCCGCGATAGGGTTCGCGAAGCGGACGGGTTTCCCGTACATTTCCATCTGCCCGTCGAAGGTGGGGTGAACGCCGGAGATGATTTTGATGAGGGTGGATTTGCCCGCCCCGTTTTCGCCGGCCAAGACATGCACTTCGCCGGGGTAGAGATCGAAGTTGACGTTTTGCAGGACGGTGACGCCGGAGAAGGATTTGCCTATCTTGGTGAGTTTGACCAGCGGTGGGTTTGTCATAACAACCCCTAAATACAATTAATAAGTAATAGTTAATAAGTAATAATTAATAAGTAATAGTTAACTCTACAACGCTAGATTTGCGGGATCCGCCCCGCAAATCTAGCATGAACAACCAGTTGCGGTGACCTTCGTTCTTTATCGCCAGCGCCGGAATTATTGTCTAACCCTATACTCATGCTACTTTTACGGAAGTGGTTCCCGTAAAAGTAGCGTTGTGGGATTACCTATTACTTATTACTTGCTTTTACCAAACCTTGACCGGTTCGCCGATAGCCTTGCCGTCCGGATGCTCGGTGTCGAACACCTTGGTAGCCAGCATAATGCGCTTCGGGATCTTTTCGCCGTTTTTCAGCTTCATGACGTGCTCGATGGCGATATCCATACCACTCGGATAGAGGAAGGTTGCGGCAAGGATGCCCTGCTTGACATAAGCCACGCCTTCGTGCGGCAAAGCGTCGACGCCGATGAACTTCATTTCCTTTTCACGGCCGACCGCCTTGGCGGCCAAGTAGGCGCCGTGTGCGCCCGGGTCGTTGTGGGCGTATACGAAATCGATTTTGTCGAAGCGGGTCAGTGCCGATTCCATTTCCTTGCGGGCTTCGGGTTCGAGCCACTTCATGTCGGCTTCGAAGACCACTTCGATGTCGGAGCCCTTGATGCCTTCGCGGAAGCCGCCGCCGCGTTCCTGGGCCGCGGTTACCGTTTCGAGGCCTTTCAGTTCCACGCCCTTGGCCTTTTTGCCGGCGAATTTTTCACGAATCCAGTCGCCGACCGCCCGGCCGATCACCTTGTTGTCGCCGCCGATGAAGGTGGTGTAGTCGTTCGAGAGGATTTCCCGGTCAATCACGAATACCGGAATGCCGGCTTTGTAGGCTTCGGATACCAGAGGAGTGAAGGGTGCCGATTCCTTGGGGGAGATGAGGATGATGTCCAGGTTGCCGGACTCGTAGTCGTTCACGAATTCGCGAAACTGGGCTTGTTGCCGGGGGGTGTCGTTCTGGGCGTCTTTGTGTATGAGTTCGAGGTCGTTCGGGTATTTCGCCACTTCCTTTTTCAAATCCTCATACATGTTGGCGCGCCAGGGTTCGCCGAGGTTGCATTGACTGAATCCCACCCGCCACTTTTTCTTCGTCTCGCCGGCGTTGGCCAGGAGCACAGCCTGTCCCACCATGAAAAGGCACAGCACGATGCAGAGTTTTCTCACGATGCTTCCTCCTATTGGGTGTTTGCGGACACGGACGAGAAGACGCCCGTTTGGATTTTTCCTGAAGATTGGCCAATTGGTGCAGCAACCGCCAATCGCATATAATCGTTTGTCATGGCTTGTTACAATCAAACCGCGACAAGTCCTAAGCCTGCGGACGGTGGTGACGGAGGAAAGAAACTGTACCTTTGGATGCGGTACTGCTAGTGAGTGCGGATCTGGAGTGTATAGCGAATGAATTTAATGGAGTTTTAAAGCAAATCGAGGTTTACCAAATACTGCTTTTCAGCGCATATTAATAATGATACCCCAGAAAACGGCAAATGCAATTCATATAAAACGAAGATTTTTTGCCAAATTGCGAACGGGACTATTTTTCGATGTTCAGGAAGCCGGTCAAACCGGTCAGGCTCAGGACTTCGAGGATATTTTTCGGCACCTTGACGAGGGTGAATTCGCGGCCTTTCGCCTTGGCGGTCTTGGCGGCGATAACGAAGATGCGCAGACCTGCCGAAGCCAGGTAGGTCAGTTCGGAAAGGTCCAGCTGCACTTTATCCATGCCGTCGGGGTTTTCCAGTTGCAGGAGCACCGCTTTTTCGGCGTACTCGGCCGATACCGAGTTGAGCCTGCCTTTGAGATGCAATTCGGCGGTGGTGTCGGTGAAGTTGGTGTCAATGGTCAATTGCGTCTGCATGCCTGGCTCCGGCGGGGAAATTCGCTTGCGGATAGCCATCGGGGAAATTCGCTTGCGGATAGCCATAATGATAAAGCACCCGGGCTTATTCCTCAAGCGGAAAACGGCTGAGGCGGGAAACGCTGCCGGCAGTTTGCCCAGACACCTTGCGCCAACAGGCCTTTATCCACATAATTCTGTAAATATCTGGGCTTTTGCAAAATCACCATTCAAACCGCCGAATGGCGATTTTGGAAAATTTAAAAACCTTGAAATTCGAGCAAAAACGATTTTTGCAATGTGGCGATTGGCGGTTAACTCGCCACTTTGCAAAAGTTCTGTAAATATTGTCCCGTTATACCGACTCCGCCCGCACCCCATCGCCCTACAAAGGAAAATAAGGAGGAATCATGCCTAAAGCCTACATCGGCGTCGATCTCGGCGGCACCAACCTGCGCTGCGGCGTCATCGACCTCAACCACCAAGTCCTCGGCAAATACGAAGCCCCCACCCTCGCCGCCGAAGGCAGCCAAGCGGTCATCGGCCGCCTCGTCGCCGGCGTCAAACGCGTCCTCGATACCTCTGAGAAAAAAGCGGAGGACATCGCCTGCCTCGGCATCGGCTTCCCCGGACCCCTAAATCAGGGCCGCGGCCTGGTCTTCAACGCCCCCAACATGCCCGGCTGGAACAACGTTCCCCTCGCCGATATCATCCATGAAAAAACCGGCATCCGCACCATCATCGAAAACGACGCCAATTGCGCCGGCTGGGGCGAATTCGTCCACGGCGCCGGCCGGGGCAGCAAGCACATGATGATGATGACCCTGGGTACCGGCATAGGCGGCGCGATAATCCTCAACGGCAAGCTCCATATCGGCCGCGACGGCTCGGCCGGGGAACTCGGCCACGTGCCGATTATCGACGGCGGCCGGCCCTGCGGTTGCGGCGCGAGCGGCTGCGTCGAGGCCTACGCCTCGGCGAGTTCGGTGGTGCGGCGTTTCCGGGAAATGCTGGACCAGGGCTGGAAGTCCTCGTTGTCCGACCGCTACACAACCTTGACCAGTTATGACATTTTCACCGCCGGAATCGCCGGGGATCCCCTGGCCCTCCATATCGTCGAGGAAACAGGCCACTATCTGGGAGTGATGGCTTCGGCGGTGGCGGAGCTCCTGAATCCGGAGCGTTGCGTGGTGGCGGGGGGGATGATTCAGGCCGGGGAGATTCTCTTCGGGGCTATTCGCCGCACCTGCTTGCACCGCAACCATCACCCGGGGCGGACCATGGAGATCGTCCCCGCCGAATTGGGGCAGAACGCCGGGTTGATTGGCGCGGCGGATATGGCGAGGCTGAGGTTCGAGGAGGCGGGGGCGATGTAATGAGTTTGGCTGGGAATCGGTTCATGGAGACTAACGATGCGACAATGGCTTGGTGAATTGCTTGGCGAATTTATCGACGCATACCGGCGTGAAAAAGCCATCGCCGCCTATTGGCGTCCGCCGGTGCTCCGCCTCGGCGACGCCAGGCATCCCCGGCTACTCCGCCTCAGGGAACTGGTCCGTCCCGACCACTTCCTGCCCGAAGATTTCCTGCCCGGAGCCGATACGATTGTCTCCTATTTCCTCCCCTTCAAGGACGAGGTCCCGGCCGGCAACCAGCCCGGACGCGAAGCGTCGGAATTGTGGGCACGGACGTACCTGTTGACCAACGCCATGGCGGCCAGGCTGAACGCGCGGCTGGCCGAAACGTTGCAACAAAAAGGTTACCCCGCCGCCGTTCCCGCCCATATCGGCGTCGATTGGGAACGCCTGGACAGCCGCTGGTCGCAGAGGCATGTGGCCTGGTTTTGCGGCCAGGGCGGTTTTGGCCTAAACAATATGCTCATTTCCGACGCCGGCTGCGGGGGAAGGTATTTCTCGATTGTCGCCAAGCTGGGCGAGTTGGAGCGGGACGAACCTGCCGCCGAGGAATATTGCCTCCACAAGAAGGATGGAAGCTGCGGAGTGTGCGTAAAACGTTGCGTGAACGGAGCCTTGACCGTGAACGGATTCGACCGCTTCAAATGCCTCGAAGCCTGCCACGCCAACGAGGATCGGCATTACCGCGGCGCGGAAGTGTGCGGCAAGTGCATGGTGGGCTTGCCGTGCACGGGCAGGAAACCGTAGCAGGCTCTGTCCAATTCTCCGGAGCGCCAAATCATGCCAGAAAAATATCCTCTCCTGGGAATCGCGGCGGCGGCGGCCTTGCTCCTTATCCTTTACCTAGTCGTCCGCTACCGGGCGGACAAGCTCGATCAAGCCGTGGTCGCCGCCCCGGTCGCCCAGGCGACCTATCTCCACAACGGGACAACCGCCCTGGACGACGAAGTCTTCCACGGCCAGACCGTAACATTCCTGGCGGTGCCGACCGCGGACGGCCTGGTGGCGGCGCGCACCCAGTACGGCTATGAGGTAACCCTGCCGGTGCAAGCTTTGCGCCGGGGCGTAAAGGTGGCAGAAGCTTGGCGGCGGGCGGCCGGGCACGTGGTGGTGGCACCATATGCGGCGGTGTGCGAAGGAGCGGATTTACGCAGCTTCCCACCACTTGCGACCCTTCCCCGCGGGAGCGTCCTGGCGGTGGTGGGAAAGGAAACGGAAGCGCGCCCGGGCGGCAAGGAATACGCGAAGGTCGAATTGGCCGACGGCAGGACGGGGTTTGTCCGGCCGGAAAGCATTCGGGCCATTCCCGCCTGGAATGCCGGAGGTGAAGAGGAAACGCGGCGCCGGGTGGTGGCGGACGCCTTGTCCTACCTCGGGGTCGAATACGCCTGGGGCGGGAAATCGCCGGCGGGAATCGACTGTTCGGGACTGGCGTCGATGGCGTATATGTTGAATGGCTTGGACATTTACCGGAATTCCCGCCCGCAGGCGGGGTACCCCCTGGCCCTGCTGCACGTCCCGAAGAACGCCCGGGGCGGCCTCGACCTGGAGACCCTGGCCGCGGGCGGCGCGAAGCCCGGCGACCTCCTCTACTGGAGCGGCCACATGGGGGTATATCTGGGCGAGGGAAAATATGTCCACGCGAACGGAACTTCCTACAACGTCAGGGTGAATTCGCTAATAGAAGGCGAGACGGATTACCGCGAAGACCTGGGCCTTGCCGAAAAAGTGTTGGCCTGGGGAACCGCCTGGCCGGCGGAACCGGAGCGGCTAGTAGTGAAGGAATTCCGGGCGGCAAAAGAAGAGGTCAAAAAAGATGAAAAGGACGGGGCAAAAGAGGAGGCGAAGGGTACGGTCCAAGACGGCCGCGTCTACCGTTTTTACGCCAAGGCGGCAGGCTACGCGCCGACCCGGGCGGTGGTGTATCCGGAAGGCTACGGCGAGGGCAAACCCAAGTTGGAAACGGCCAATCCCCGCTTCATGCTGTATGACGCACCAGATTCGGCGCACGACGCCGTACCGCGTTACCGCTACGAAAAACCTGGTGTTTATCGGCCTGCCCTCGAACTGGTGAACAACACGGGCTGGCGTCCGGGCGGAAAGGAAATCCGCTCGGAGGTTTTCGTGATGGAGGAAGGGCTGCGGGTGGAATAGCGAATAACCGGGACGCGATGGATTGACGCTGCGGACTTTCCGAAAGAATCGAGCGGCAGCCGGCTCGATTTTCCGAAAATGGTGCGCGTCTCAACTGTGTTAAACTCGTTCTGCCCGTATTTCAACGGTTTTTCATTATACAAAATCGCCATTCGGCGGTCTGAACGGTGTTTTGATAACTCCAGTAAAGGACTCCCATGCCCAGCACACTGACTTTTCTAGGCGCGGCGCACAACGTCACCGGCTCGCGTTATCTTCTCCAGACCGATCGGGCGAAAATCCTCGTCGACGCCGGGCTTTTTCAGGAGCGGGAAAACCTGGGCCTCAATTGGGACAATTTCGGCCTGTACCCCCGCGACCTCGACGCCGTCCTCCTCACCCATGGCCACATGGACCATTGCGGCTGGCTGCCGAAGCTGGTCAAGGACGGCTTCAAGGGCGAGATTTTCTGTACGCCGGCGACGGCGGACCTGGTACCGATAATTCTCCGTGACATAGCCAGAATTCAGGAAGAGGACGCGCTGACCAAGGCGAAACGCCACCGCCGGGAAGATCGGACCGGACCCGAACCGAAACCCCTCTACGACTCGGACGACGTCGACAAAACCCTCGCCCGACTCAGGCGGGTGGAGTACGGCCAGGCGGCTAATCCCGTCCCGGGCCTGACCGCGACCTGGCGGGTTAACGGCCACATTCTCGGGGCGGCCTGGATTGACATCGAGGCGGAAGGCCGGCGCATCGCCTTTTCCGGCGACGTCGGCCGCTGGGACCGGCCCATATTGAAGGATCCGGAACCTCCCCGCACAGCGGATTATCTGGTTATCGAATCGACTTACGGCGACCGGGATCACAGCGGGGGCGATACCGAAACGCAATTGGCGGAAGTCCTGGCCGAAGCCTCGCGGCGGGGCGGCAATTTGCTTATCCCCTCCTTCTCGGTGGAGCGGGCGCAGGAACTTTTGTATGCGCTGTCGAAATTGGGTCGGGCGGGGAAGCTGCCGCAGCATTCGGTATACCTGGACAGCCCCATGGCCAGCAAAGTAACCGGCCTTTTCAAACTGCATCCGGAGGACTGCGACGAGGAAATGCTCAAGCTCATGGCCGACGGCCAGTCGCCGTTCGGGTTTGCCAAGCTGCATTACACCGGTAGCGCCGAAGAGTCGAAAAAAATCAATGCCATCCGCTCCGGCGCGGTGATTATCGCCGGGAACGGCATGTGCACCGGCGGCCGCATCAAGCACCACCTGTCAATAAATATCGAACACCCCGGGACGACCGTACTGTTCGCCGGCTTCCAGGCGCCGGGCACGCTGGGGCGGGAACTATTGGACGGAGCAAAGGAGATCCGCCTGTTCAACCGGATTCACCAGGTGAAAGCCGCCGTGCGGCAACTGAGCAATTTGTCCGGCCACGCCGACCGGAGCGAGCTGTCCCGCTGGGCTGGGGAGATTAAGGGCGTGAAACGTTGTTTTGTGACCCACGGCGAGACGAAGGCGGCGGAGGCGTTGGCGGGAATGCTCCGTGAGAAACATGGTTGGGACACGCACGCGCCGCTGTTGCGTGAGCGGGTGGAGCTGTAGGGGAAGTTCGGGTACACGATGTTATGGCGCGGAAATGAGGACAACCCATTACATTTCAACGAGTAAAAACGCGAGGAATTCGGGGACATGACCCTATTATTCGGCGGTTTGAATATTAGGGATCGTGTCCCCGAACTTCCCGAACTTCCGGCAATCTGGATAGAGAATTCAGGAATCGGCTAGATGCTATTCTACCTTTCCCTAATCTTGGCGGCAGCCATCATATTGCATTACTTTTGGTGCCGCCAAAAGGGAAAGAGCTTTCGGTTCAATCTCCTGTACAGCCCCCGGTTGAGCGACGCCGCGTATATCGAAAAAATACCCGCCATTGACCAAGAGAAGAACCTTGGCCTCGCCATGCGTATCCGTACCGCTTTCGGCGGCATTGCCAGACTTCCCCGTGAATGCATTTCTCCTGAAATGTCGCTTGCCGATGTAATCAGTGCCAAAGGCTATTATTTGAGCGATCGCCGGGATACCGACGGCATGGATACGGCAGACCTGCTCATTGAACTTGAGGATCTGCTAAAAATTGAAATTCCGGAAAACACCGGCTTGCGATTCAGCCTGAATGACACCGTCGCGAACCTAACGGCAAAACTCTGTGAACACTGGCAGGAATTTAAAGAGGTGACTTCCGGGGATCCTCGTTGAAATGATATTCACCCGAACTTCATCTAAATTAAAGTCGCAACCGCCTTCCGCCGCTGCCACGATTTAGGCTTACGGTCAGGTGTCTTTACCTTGGTACGGGGCTTGGCGGGTTTTGCTGACCTAAGGCGTGATTTGCTCTTTGCTAGCTTGGCCGTCTTACTGAAGTCCACCAACCCTTCCGGGTGCAGCCTTTGCTGCTCCATCACTTGTTTGTGATAAGCTTCAATAGTCCCGCCAGCTTTTTCAATCAGACGCCTACGGATTTCATGCAATTCCTCGATGATATCATCTTCATACATTTGCTCGCCTGCGGTCAATTACTGATGACGGAGGTTTCAAGGTAGACTTTCGGTCTGGCCATTCGCTGTTACTCCATAGCTTGTTTTTATAAAACACCCACTTAAAACTCAAAGGACGACAGCATCCGGTCAAAGTCCCGCCGGTATTCCTCAAAGCGGTTCGCCGGCGACCAGAAGGACAAGCGGAATGCCCGCTGCCGCCGGGGAATCACGTACTGCCGGCAACGCACCGTCTCGCCGTCACGTAGACAGCTGAAATCCAGGTACAGGGCCGGCGTCGCCCCCTCGTCGTCAAAATCGACCACGTTCGCCTCATAAAGCCGGAAGCGGGTGAGTTCCCGCCGCAACCCTTCCACCGTGGCGTCCAGTTCCGCCCGCCCCGCCGCGAAATCGCCCTCCAACGCCTCGATACGCGCCAGACTCCGCCCGTCGTCACTCTGGATCTCCACCGAATTCATCCGCGCGTCGCCGCGCCAGCCCCGGGGCAAACGCAAGGCAAAGCCCCAGTACAAATTCGCCAGCCAGTCCCCCTCGCTCACCGCGTAGGTCCGCCGGTCGCCGACCCGCAGCACCGCCTCGCCCCCGCTCGGCAATTCCCGCCCCGCTTCCCGGAGCGCCAAGGCAAGGCCGGGCGTACGCATGAAATCGGCGAAATTCCGCCGGAACGCCCCGGCGTCGCCGCTCCGTTCCGCCAATACGTAACCGGCAGGCAAACCGACCCGGCTCACCGTCGTATCCACCGGCACCCACTGGCCGTTGACCCAGGCCTCGGCCCAGCAATGGTTCACCGCCCGGCCGATGTGGGTGATGAAACCCTGGCAAACCCGGGTCGGCACCCCCAGCGTCCGGGCCATGGCCGCGAACAAACGCGCCTGGCCGAGGGAATCCCCGGAACGGTTCGCCAAAGTGTCCAGTGCCGACGAATCGTAGCCTTGCCACGGCACCAGGGCGATGGACTGGTTGATCCAGCCCGCCAGGAAACTGAGCGCCTTGAGAATATTGGTTTCCTCGCGCTTGGTCTCGACATCCGCCACCGCCACCCAGGCCGCGTCGATAACCGCCGGATGCGACGCCGGAATATATTCGCGGTTCTCCAGATACGGCAGCAGTTCCTTCGGGACATTCACCGGGAAAATCGCCTCCGGATCCACATATGGCGCATTCTGCAGCGCCAAAAGCATCGTCTCTGCTCCGTTCGAATTCACCCGGGCATATTCGGAGGACGGCAGGACGTTCGCCCATTCGTTGGCGGGGCTGGCCTGGAAGAGGAGCCAGCTGAACGAATCCCAGGCCGGAATCGCCTCGCTGACACTGATAAAAGCGTTGCCGGAGCGTGATTGCAGGCGCGGCGCCGGCTCGCCGCTCCCGCCCGCCAAGCCGCGGCTTCCACTAGTGCCCGGAGGGGTGTCGATCAGTTTCCAGCCGCCTCCCGCGTAATCGTCCAGGGTCGGGTCGTCCAAGCCCATGCCAGCCACGGCCGGCAATTTCCCCGCGTCGTATTGCTCCCGGGTGACGACATGGTACACCAGTCCCCCGCCCTCCATTCGCACCAGACGACCGTCCGAAGTGTAACGCGCGAGAATTCCCGGCCGCCCCGGGGTATTGATTTCCGCCAGCCACACCGCGGGGGTATTCGCGTCGGTGGTAATGGGTTGGGGTCCCCGGTCAAGAATGGTGACGCTGGTCGACACTACACCCCGGGTGGAGCGGTCCAGGATGTTTGCGTAAAATGTGTCACCAGGCCGGGGCCGGTTACCCGCCAGCCATTCGCCATTGATTTCAAACATGGTGTCCGGCGGCACCGGCACCACCCCGGGCGTTCCATAACAACCGCTCGCGTCGAAAATCGCCTCCCCCCGGGTCACGGTGATGGTTTCCTCGCCGGGGTCGCCTTTGGTGACTGTTTCACTGCGCAGCATTGCCAAACCTTGGGGAGTGGTCATGGTGCGGGTCTTGACACTGCGGATAGGCTCGTCACCGCCGTCGAAGAGGTGCTTTTCCTCTTCGATGACGATACAGGGAATGCGCTGAAAGGAGGCGACCCGGCGAACAAACTCGCCCTTCTCCACCAGCCGCCCCTGATATTCGATAAGATAGTGGATACGCTTGTTGTTCCAGGGGTGATCGCCCGGCTCGCCGGCATGTACGGCCTGGCGGTCGGTTCCAGCGTGAATAAAGGTCAACAGCAGGCAAGCGGCGATGAAACGAAAGAAGGGGCGCATTATGGACGCACTCTCCCGGCGCGACAAAGACGGCCGGCGTTCACGCCGGCCATTTGCGTTATGGGTTGATTATAACAGAAAAGTGTGCGGAGGGGAATTTGAAATACTGCGGCAAGCCATAAAAAAAGGCCGGCCAAACGGCCGGCCCTACAAAAAACTCCCTGCCAAACCCCAGTGCTACGAAACTTCGGCGTGCCAAGCATGTATCAGCCAAGGATGCTTTAAGGCACACAACGCTTTGGTACCCCGAGTTCCATCGAGGATTTTGGTTTGTTGTTCATACTAATGCATGTCCGATAAACCAAAACATCCTTCGATAAAGACTGAAAAAAACTCGCGGGAATTTCCGGAAACAGCTAATAGGAACTCCCCACCGGTCATTTTTCCTAGGCTTTTTTGGCTTTATGGGCGGTATGCTTGCGCTCGCCGGGGCAGTATTTGCTCACTTCCAGCGATTTGTTCTCGCGCTTCAACCGGGTGACATAGTTGCGGCTCTGACAGGAACTGCATACCATCTGGTAAACTTCAACCGGGTTTTTCTTCTTCTTCGCCATGGTCTTTCATCGCTCCTTGAATTGGTAACAGCTTGATTTACAGCCATTCATCGGGAAAAACAGCCCCGGTTCATAACCAGAAAAAACCAAAAAACAACACGCCGCCAGTATTGGCGGCGCATTGAGTACACAATATTCCCGCCCCGACCATTTATTGTCAAGAAAATTTTACAGGAAAACCAGCATAGCGATAAAGAACAGCCCCACCACCACCACCGTCGGATTGAGATCCTTCCATTTGCCCATGACCAGCTTGAACAGCATGTAGCCGATCCAGCCGAACATCAAGCCATCGGAAATACTGCTGGTCAAGGTGGTGACCAGCATCATAATGATGGCCGGAAGAGCTTCGGACGTATCCTCCCAACGCAATTTCACCGCCACCGCCATCATGTACATCCCCACCACGACCAGGGCCGGCGCGGTCGCAGCGGCGGGAATCATCAGGAACAGAGGGGAAATGAAGAGGGAGAGGAAAACCAGCAGGCAAATCGCCATCGCGGTAAGCCCGGTGCGCCCCCCTTGCTGAATGCCGGTCGAACTCTCGACATAGGCCGTCACCGTGCTACTCCCGAAAACGGCGCCGGCGACGGTGGCGGCGGCATCGCACATCAGGGCATTGGGGATACGGGACTCGTAACGCTTCTTCTCTTCACCGGAAAAATGGTTGAAAACGCCGACAAAGGTGCCAAGGCTGTCGAAGGTATCAATCGCCAGAAAAGTGAAGACCACCACGAAGAAGTCGAAAGTCAGCAACCTGGAGCCGTCAAAAGAAAATTGGCAGAAGATCGGGGCGATGGATGGAGGCAGCGAGATAGCCCCCGTTTCAAGGACTCCATGGTAATTGGTCACCCCCATGAAGACGCCGATAATGGTCGTCAGCACAATGCCCAGCAGCACCGCGGTTCGGATCCGTAAACAAAGCAACGCGCCTGTGATGACGATTCCCAGGAGGGCCAAAAGAGGGGCGCCGCGGGTGATGTCGCCGAGTTTGGTGATGCCTTCCTTCATTTCGATGACCCCGGCCGTTTTCAGGCCGATGACGGCGATCATCAGGCCGAGAGACATAGTCATTGCGTGTTTGAGCGGTTCGGGAAAACCGTCCAGGAGAATTTTCCGTAATCCCAAGGCGCCAGTAATGAGGAAGAGGATGCCGGAGATAAAAACCGCCGTCAGTGCCTCCTGCCAGGTATAACCCTTACCCTGGACGACGGCGTAGGCAAAAAACATGTTGATGCCCATGCCGGGGGCAAGAATGAAGGGTAGATTGGCGAAAAGTCCGATCAAGAGAGTACCGGCGATTATCGCCAGGGCGGCGGAGGTGAACAAGGCCTCCTTCGGCATGCCGGCCGCGGACTGAATCATCGGGTTTACGGCGAGGATATAGACCGCGGTCAGGAAAGTAACCAAACCGGCCATCAATTCAATCGAAACGCTGGTGTTATGATCCTTAAGTTTGAAGTAACGTTCGAGCATGGTTAGCCCCCGGCTAAAAGATGCTAGCGTTTTTTAGCGGATCACTGATTGTTCGGAGGGGTGGTCAAGGAATCGCGGTTTAACATTTTCTTGGCATCCCTAACCGCTTCTTCCGCGTCCTTGAGTGTTTCCCGCATGTTCCTGATATCCCTCTGCCGTTGCGGACCCGCGCCATTCCCGGTATCACCGGAGAGGGCTTTTTCCGCGTCGGCACTCACCGCATCGGCTTCCTCTTCCGCCGCGTCCATGGCCGCCTGTTTCCGTGCCGCGTGGCGTTTGGCAGCCTGGTCCAACAATTCCCGCGATTCCCGCGACAGGGAATCACGGATGCTGCCCCGATCCGCCCCGGGATCGCTGCGCGGACGGGTGCTGGAGGCATCGGGGCGGGACGGCGAACTGACGGCGGCGGGTTTACTCTCCGCCTTACCGTTGCCGCTGGAGGTCGTCTTGCCGTTGCTTCCGCTGCCATTACCGTTGCTTCCGTTGCCGTTTGGCCTGGCTTCCGGTTTATCGGCGGGCGGCTTGCCATTCCCGTTGCCGTTCGCCTTGGCTTCCGGTTTCTCGGACGTAGCCTTGCCGTTACCGTTGCCGTTCGTTTTGCCGTTGCCGTTCGTTTTACCGTTGCCGTTGCCGTCCAACTTGACATTCACCTTCGGCTCGGGCTTGGCGTTGCGTTTTTCCCGCTCCTCGGCTTCCTTCTGGAGGCGTTCCAGACGCTCCTGCCGTTCCGCCTCGAGTTTGGCCCGGAATTCACTGACGCTGCCGTCTGTCGAACGGACGACCGGACGCTCCCGTTCAGCGGCCGGAGCAGGCGCAGCACCCCGCGCGGGGGCGGCGGAACCGGAAGGAGTTTTCGAATCGCGGCCGGAGGGGAGTGCCCCGCCACGCGCGGCGCCGAATTCCCTTCGGAGCTGGTCGCGGCGTTCGCGCTCCTTGAGCCGCTCCTCCTCGCGTTCGCGTTCACGCGCGGAACGGCGCTCTTCGCGGCGTTTATCCGTGGTGTCGATTTCGTTCCTGGGAATAGTGATCGGCTTTGGCGCCACGTAGTCGGTGGCGGCGAACTCGGTGATATTGGCAATCGGCACGTTCGGGTTGAGCTCGGAACAGTCGTCGACCCGGGCGGGGCCGAGGATGCCCATGGCCAATTGCAGTTGCAGACGGGCGAAGGTGTGGTTATATAGGGCGTTATAGTATTCACCCTGAGCCTGGACCAAAGCGCGCCTGGCCTCGATGACATCGGCTTCGGTCTTGACTCCGGCCTGATAGCCGACCGTGGCCAAACGCAAGGCCTCCCGAGCCGAATCCTGGTTGACGGTCAGGGCGTCGACCTGTCCCTCGGCATTGGCGAGGCTGTTCATCTGGGTACGGATTTCCTCGATGGCAGTTTCCTCGGTGTCCAGGATTCTTATCTGGGCCTGGAGTTCTTTGGCGCGGGCGCTATGGAGATCGCCCCAGTTTTCGATTCCCAGATTAAACGACGCACTCAAACCCAAATTCCAGGCGGTCCTCTGGCGCATGCCGCCGCCGCCGTCCCATTCGCCGACAAGTGTACTCTGAATAGCCGGCCAGAATCTGCTTTCGGCTATACGGACGGCTTCACGCTCGAAGCGGGCCTCCAATTCGGCGATGCGCAAATCGGCGCGGTTCATATTGGCCAATTGCACCGCCCGTTCGAGAATCGGCCGCATCGGCAGGAAGAGGAGTTTATCGGTCAGGTGAATTTGGCTGTCCTGCGACATCCCCATCAATTTCAGCAACTTCACCTTGTAATTGTCGACATTATTCTGCGCCTGAATCATCGCCGCGCGGTAGTTCGCCACTGCGACCTGGGCACTCAGGACTTCGTAATCGGTGGCGGTTTCCTGTTTTCGCTTCTCCATTACCACCCGGAGTTGCGCCTCCGCCGAAGTCACGCCTTCCTTCTGCGTTTCCACCAAATGCTGGTTATAAAGGACCTGGTAATAATCGTTCGCCACATCGGCAATCAATGTCTGGACGGTGTTGCGAATGTCCTGGTCGGTGAGAGCGGTATTCAAACGCGCCTGGCTGAGCGTAGCGGGAATCAAGGCGCCTTGGGCAATAGGCTGAACGATCCTGAAACCGTAACTGTAGGTATCGAAAAGGCTGTTACCTTTTGACCAACCTGTTCCGGCAGTACCGGTGAAGGAAGGAAGCACGATCTGCCAAGCGCTGATGCGTTGCCCCCGGGTGACTTCGCGTTCTTGCAGGGCGGACAGGAGAGCCTTGTTATATTGCAAAGCGGTACGGATGGCGTCGTCGATACTCAAGGGACCGTTGGCCATGGGCTGTTTGGATTCTCCCCGCTGCTTGGCTGCATCCCATTCCCGATAGGCCTTCTGCCGCATCGCCAAAGCGTCCGCCGCAATATCTTCGTCCGACGGCACCCCGACGCAACCCGTCAGGAGCGCCGTGGCAAATATCGCCCCCCCCAGCAACATTTTTTGCATTTTCGGCATAGCGAATCCTCAGAAAATCAACCTCCGGCGAATAGGTCGGACTAGTCGAGCCGCCGGCCTAAACGCGATCCTCCGCCCGAACCACGAACGGCGTTTTCCGGTAACCATTGAAATTTCAACCAATTCCGTAAAAATTCAACTTTATAAACCCCAATTCTTCCGGAGTTACGCCATCATGCTAGTTCCTTCCACAGTTTTCGTCAACCGCACTTTTTTAAAAAACAACTGTTTCCGAACGAGGGGTTAGGATGATTAATTGACAAGGAATGAATTTGCGAAAAAGTTTTGCTAGATAAAATTGTTCGGTGGCTGGGGGTGAATTGACAGAAATTTTCGAAGGGGGTAAAATCACGCGCTTACACAATTTATTCTAGTTACCACTGGACTTTTGCGAAGTGGCGATTGGCGGTTAAATCGCCACTTTGCTAAAGTCCAGTTACCACACGACACCGTGAAAACTGTGACCTGAAATTCGAACGGTACGAAGCCAAAACCGCAGCCAAAATTCTTAAACACGGGGTGCAATTTGGAGCGTATCCTGACCAATAACCTCATCCATGCGTTTATATTTAGGCATGACATCCTTTGAAGGACCACACCCCTTGGCCTATTCTTCCAT
The DNA here is from genome assembly GCA_031548865.1 of Planctomycetota bacterium. GTDB lineage: Bacteria > Planctomycetota > SZUA-567 > SZUA-567 > SZUA-567 > JAJBSZ01. Next base: position 7,552 of record JAVBQR010000136.1, on the reverse strand, counting down.
CCACATCGTCGGCGCCAAAGAGCACAATCTCCAAAACGTCTCCATCGATCTGCCCCGCAACCGGCTCATCGTCATCACCGGGCTCTCGGGGTCGGGAAAGTCCAGCCTGGCTTTCGACACCATCTACGTCGAAGGCCAGCGTCGTTATGTCGAAAGTCTCTCCGCCTATGCCCGGCAGTTCCTTGAAACAGCGGGGAAACCGAACGTCGAATCCATCTCCGGCCTCCCCCCAACCATCGCCATCGAACAGCGCCGAGGTCACGCCAACCCGCGTTCCACCGTCGCCACCACTACGGAAATTTACGACTACTTGCGCCTTCTCTACGCCCGCGCCGGCATCGCCCACTGCTGGATCTGCGGAAAACCCATCACCCGCCAGACCGCCCAGCAAATCGTCGATGCAATCGTCGCCGGAGCCATGGGAAAGCGCCTGGTCGTCCTCTCCCCACTGGTGCGCGCCCGTAAGGGCGAACACAAGGACATCATCGCCGCCCTCAAGCGCGAAGGCTATGTCCGCGCCCGCATCGACGGCCTGATGCAGGATCTGCACGAACTCCAAGAAATCCCGGAGAAACGCCGCAAACACACCCTGGAAGCGGTCATCGACCGCCTCCAGGTCAAGCCCGACTCCACCGCCCGCCTCACCGAAGCCGTGGAAACGGCCCTCCGCCTCGCCAAGGGCCTGGTGGTGGTCTCCATCGAGCAGGCGAAGGATGAATGGCGGGACGTCACCTACTCGGAAAACTACGGCTGCCCCGACTGCAACGTCTCCTTCCAGGAACTCGAACCGCGGATGTTTTCCTTCAACACCCCCCAAGGCGCCTGCCCCACCTGCGACGGACTCGGCACCCGGCTGGACGTCGACGCGTCCCTGCTCATCCCCGATCCCTCGTTGTCACTGAAGGACGGCGGCTTCGACATCACCCGCAAGGGGACGATGTTCCTGGCCATGCAGTATCAAGGCGTCCTCGACGACTTCGCCCGGCTCTACAAGGCGAAAGTGAAGGAACCCTTCGGAAAATGGCCGAGGAAGCTCCAGGAAATTTTCCTATACGGCGATCCGGATTCACGGAAGCCGGCAAACCTCGGCGCCGAACCGGTGGACGGGCCCGGTTTCGAAGGGGTCGTCCCGATGCTGGAGGCGCAGTTCCACCGCACCGAATCGGACTTCATCAAGTCGAAAATCCACTCCTACATGGCGGAATCGGTCTGTCCCGATTGCCACGGCGCCCGCCTCCGGCCGGAAGCCTTGGCCGTGAAGGTCGGCGGCCTCGCCATCAACGAAATCACCGCCCTGTCCACCAAACGCGCCATCGAATTCATCTCCGCCCTAAAGCTGGACAAGGAAGGCGAAGCCGTGGCCGGACCGATCCGCAACGAAGTCCGCCAGCGTCTCGGCTTCATGTCGGACGTCGGCCTCGACTACCTCACCCTCGACCGCATGACCGGCACCCTCTCCGGCGGCGAACACCAGCGCATCCGCCTGGCCTCCCAGGTCGGCTCGGGGCTGGTCGGGGTTTGTTATGTATTGGACGAACCAACTATCGGCCTGCACCAGCGGGACAACGACAAACTCCTCGCCACGCTCTTGAAAATGCGCGACCTCGGCAACACCGTCCTAGTCGTCGAGCACGACGAAGACGTGATTCGCGCCGCCGATTACCTGGTCGACATGGGTCCGGCGGCCGGTTTGGAAGGCGGGAAAGTGGTCGCGGCCGGGACGGTGGCGGAAGTCGAAAAAACTCCCGGCAGTCCCACCGGGGCGTATTTGTCCGGCCGGGATACGATCCCCGTGCCGGAAAAACGCCGGCCGGTCGATTTGGAGAACCGGGCGATTCGCCTCTCGGGCGCGAGCGGCAACAATCTCCGCAATCTGGACGCGGCGTTCCCCCTGGGGGTTTTCACCTGCGTCACCGGCGTGTCGGGGAGCGGCAAATCGACCCTGGTCACGCAAACCTTATGCCGGGCCCTGCAGCGGCAACTAAATGGCACGAAAGTGAAGCCGGCACCGTACCGCGAGCTGGCCGGTCTCGGGGAAACGGACAAGCTGGTGGAAATCGACCAGTCCCCGATCGGCAAAACCCCGCGTTCCAATCCTGCCACTTACACCGGGGTTTTCGACGATGTCCGGAAGCTTTTTTCCCAGACCACCGAGGCGAAACTCCGCGGCTACATGCCGAACCGTTTTTCCTTCAACGTCAAGGGCGGCCGCTGCGAACATTGCCAAGGCGGCGGTCTCATCAAAATCGAAATGCACGTCCTGCCCGACGTGTTTGTGGAATGCGAGCAATGCCACGGTACCCGCTACAATCGCGAGACCCTGGAGGTGAAGTACAAAGGTAAAACCATCGCCGACGTCCTGGCCATGCCGATTGCCGAGGCGCTCCCCTTTTTCCAGAATATCCCGCCCTTGCGCGAAGGTTTGTCGACCCTGGTGGACGTTGGCCTCGGCTACGTGAAATTGGGCCAGTCCTCGACGACCCTGTCCGGCGGCGAAGCGCAGCGGGTGAAATTGTCGACCGAACTCTCGCGCCGGGCGACCGGGAACACGGTTTACATTCTCGACGAACCGACCACCGGCCTGCATTTCGCCGACATCAAGCGCCTCCTGTCCGTGCTGCAACGTCTGGTCGAACTCGGGAACACGGTGATTGTGATTGAGCATAACCTGGACGTCATCAAATGCGCGGATTGGCTGATTGATTTAGGACCTGAAGGCGGCGAAGGCGGCGGCCGCATAGTCGCGACCGGCACGCCGGAACAGGTGGCCAAAAACAAGGGGAGTTTCACCGGGGAGTATCTGCGGAGGGTGTTGCGGAAATAATGTTGCCGTTGTTTCATTCCTTTCGCCACGGTAATCTGCTATAATGCAAATGAAAAATCAAACCATCCCGGGAGACGCGCCATGGCGACAATGATCAAGACCAATCCAAAGAAGACCACCAGAAAAAGCACCAATAAAAAACCCGACTATCCGCCGCTTCCCCCGTCATCCAAGGTGGTGGATATTGGCGGACGCGAATACGCCATCGTACCCATTGATGAATACGATGATTGGCTTCAGGACGCCTTATTGGGCGTTATTACCGAAGACCGAATAAAAAATGGGCGGGATGCGGCGGCGCCTCTTGCCGAGGTGGAAGCGCGGCTTTTTCCTGGAAAAAAGGTCCGCTAATGGCATATGTGGTCAAAGTCTTGGGTTCTGCCGAAAAAGATCTGGCTGCTCTTCCCGAACCAATCCGCCTTCGCCTTTGGGAAAGCATACAGTCGCTGGCAGATGATCCTCGCCCGGCCGGGATTAAAAAACTTGTCGATTTCAGTGAGACTTACCGCATTCGGGTAGGCCAGTTTCGCATCGGCTATCAGATCCGCGACCGGGTGCTGCTGGTCACAGTCATCGGCATTGGCAAACGTAGCGAATTTTATCCACTCCTCAAACGGCGGGTGAAGAAACAGCCGTAAAATTCCTGACGTGCCTCATACTTGTGGGAAAATATTTTTTCGCCCTCATCCATTGAAAGGAACCGCCTTATAGTTTATCCTGGCGTTTCCTCAACCCGCGACCGTAGTGATAACTGTTCGGAGCTTGCCGCTCACGGATCTCTCGGTTTTTTTTCGACAATTCCACTTGACAGACGGACTTTTTTATGTAAGTATTACGCTTTCATATGAAAGACAGATAGCGACAATACAGCTTCCGTCATTCCACTCGCCACCTACGCAGCCGCCCTCGCGGCCCCCCGGCCCTCTTGCCCGACTAACCGGATCATTATCGCCGTCTTCAGGCCTTATTCGCAAAGGACCCGCTCCCATGCCTGAAACAAAGCCCGAAATTCTCCGCCTGGCCAATCTCAATAAAAGTTTCTCCGGGGTGCCGGTCCTCCGGGACATATCGCTCGGTGTGAAGTCCGGCGAAATAATGGGCCTCATAGGCGAGAATGGGGCCGGCAAATCCACCATGATGAAGATCGTCTCCGGGATTTACCACCCGACGTCGGGGAAGATTTTCCTGAACGGGCAGGAGGTGGTGATCGGCAATCCCATCCAGGCCCGGCAATTGGGGATTAGCCTGGTTCCTCAGGAATTCAACCTGATTCGCGACTTGCCGGTCTACAACAACATTTTCCTCGGGGCCGAGAAACTCAAGGCCGGCTTCGTCCTGGACAAGGCCGCCATGCAGGCCCGGACCCGCGAACTCCTGGCGGAACTTAAAGTCAACATTCCGCCCGAGACCATGATTGAGAAATTGTCCGCCGCAGAAAAGCAAATGGTGGAAATCTCGAAAGCCCTGGCTTTCGAATCGAACCTGCTGATTCTCGACGAACCCACTACCATGCTCACCCTGCACGAAATCGACATCCTCTTCCGTCTGGTCCGTAAGCTCCGCGACCAAGGCATGACCATCCTTTACATTTCCCACAAGCTGAAGGAAGTGAAGGAACTCTGCGACCGGGTGGTGGTGCTCCGGGACGGCCGGCTGGTAATGGACCGGCCGACGGCGCAATTGTCGACGATGGAGATGGCGCAGGCGATGGTTGGGCGGGAACTGGGCTCACTTTTCCCGCCTAAAACGCAGCCTGAGGAGGAGGTGGTTCTGGAGGTCGACAACTTGGCCGTACCGGGCGTGCTGGGGGACATCACTTTTTCCATCAAGAAGAAGGAGATTCTCGGACTGGCGGGATTGGTCGGCGCGGGGCGGACGGAAGTGGCCGAAACCATCATGGGGCTCAGAAAAAAGTCCGCCGGCCGGATTGTCCGATCCGGACAGGAAGTGGCGATTCGCCACCCCGGGGATGCGAACGCCGCCGGGATTTCCTATTTGTCGGAGGACCGCCAGGGATCCGGCATCATCACCAGTTTCTCCGTCACCAACAACACCACCCTGGCGTCGTTAAGCAATTATTCCAGCCGTTTTCTCGGCCGGATCGACAAACGGAAGGAAGCGGATTCGGTCCGGCGCTACATCGACGCCTTCCGCATCAAAACCGAAACCGCCGACAAACGGCTCGAAAATCTGTCCGGCGGCAACCAGCAGAAAGTGTCACTGGCGAAAGCCGTAGACACCCGGCCGGAAGTGCTGATCGTCGACGAGCCGACCCGGGGGGTGGACGTATCGGCTAAGCTGGAAATCTACTCCTTCCTGAACCGGCTGGCGAACGACGGCATCGCCGTCCTGGTCATTTCCTCGGAACTCGAGGAGGCCATCGGCCTCTGCAACCGCATACTCGTCATGCGGGAAGGCCGCCTGGCCGGCGCCGTGGAGGGCGAACGCATGAACGAGGAGGAAATCATGTATCTTGCGACCGGCGTGCGGGAGGAAGAGCATCAGGTGGAATGACCTCCGTTTCCTCGAGGTCGGCCCGCTCCTCAGAGTCATCCTCGTCGGAGTCGGCGGCGGCAACCGGGGAGGGGGAAGCAGCCGCGACGGCGGCGGCCGGGGCGTTTTCCTCTTCCTGTCTCGCCTTGCGGCGTTCGACAAAATGCATGATGGCGAAGATGATCGCCCCGTAGTAGAAGCCTTCCGCCAGCACCATGTACAGTTGATCCGACTGCAATATCGACATCATGCCGCCTTGGGCGTCATGGGGTTTGGTGGTGAAGAGAACCATCACCGTGGCGGCGGCCCAATACAGCAACAGGCGTTTAATGATTTTATCCATGCATTTCCCTTCGAAGATATTTTCGGCGTTTCCATGCCGCCAGTATGGCAATAGCGCAAATTTATTCGCCATATAATAATTACCGTCCACGCAGCTCGAGTGTACCTCGCCGGCGGGGCTTGTCAAACATATACCGTCCTTTTACCGAGAGGAGCGATCCGTGTCAGTTCAATCCGAAGCTAGCGAAAACGCCGTGCCGAACAAGGGAATTCTCGAAAAATTGAACCTGGAAAAAAACGGCACCTGGATTGCCCTAATCGTCCTCCTGGCGGTCGCGACCGTCATGGGCTGGCCTTATTTTCACCTGCCGGCGAACCTGGTGAATATCATGCGCCAGGCCTCCTACACCGGGATTATCGCCCTGGGGATGACCTTCGTCATCATCTCCGGCGGCATCGACCTGTCGGTCGGCTCCGTCGCCGTCTTCACCGGCTCCCTCGGGGTAATTCTCATGAATTTTCTCCTCGGGAAGGGCGGCATGCAGGACACCCCGGGCTTCCTGGTTCTCATCTTCGTCGCCATGCTGGCCATCGGCACGCTTTGCGGTTTGGTGAACGGAGGACTGATCGCCTACGGAAAAATAGTGCCTTTTATCACGACCCTTGGTACAATGTCCATATACCGATACCTCAGCCTGTACATCGGCGACGCCGGCGAGTTCGCTGCCCGTTCCAACCTGATTAACAAGGTCGGCATGTCGTCCCTGTTTTCGGTGACCGTTCTGGAGCAGAAGATTTCCCTGCCCCTGCCGGTGTTCGTGCTGCTGGTCCTGGCCGCCATCCTATCTTTCATATTGAACGGCACCCGCTACGGGCGCTACCTCTGCGCGGTCGGGTCGAACGCGAAAGTCGCCGAATATTCCGCCATCAAGGTGCCCCGGGTCCGCTTCTGGGCCTACGGCATCATCGGGGCGATGTGCGCGATTTCCGCCTTCCTGCTGGCCGGCCGCTTCGGGACGGTGTCGACGAACAATTTCGGCCTCTTCTTCGAGATGGACGCCATCGCGGCGGTGATTATCGGCGGCACCGCCATGGCCGGCGGCAGGGGAACGATCTGGGGAACGGTCATCGGCTGCTTCATGCTGCAGATCATCCAGAATATGCTCAACATGGCGGGGATTTCCCCCTACCTCCAAGGCGTCATCAAGGGAATTGTCATCATCGGTTCCGTGTTCATTCAGAAACAGAAGCAATAGTTTCAAATGGAATCGAGCAAACCGCCGCTCGATTCCATTTGAAGCTTTTGAGAATGTCGGGTACGATGCGCATTTATCACCAAGCTTTTTCCACCTTGCCATCGTGACATTTATCCATTGCCCAGTTGTTAAACTTGCCAAGGAAATCGAGCGGCGGTTCGCTTGATTTCCTTGGCAAGTTAAAGCCAAATCATGTGATTGGCGTAATTTTCCGGTGTTTTCGAAAGGAGTAACGCATGCGTTATCTGGCGGCATTGATTATCGCGCTGTGCCTCTGTGTCGGAGTCTCGCAGGCTGCGGACAAGAAGCTGAAAGTGGGCGTTTCCATGCCCTCGGCAACCCACGGCTGGATGGCGAACGCCAACTACTGGGCGAACAAGGCGAAAACCGACTGGGCGACCTGGGACCCGAACGTGGAAATCGAACTCAAGTTTTCCGGCAACTCGAACCAGCAGACCTCGGACATCGAAGACCTGGTGACCAAGAAGGTCGACGCCCTGGTCGTCTTCCCCCACGACACCTCGGTGACAAACGTGGTGGAACAGGCCTTCAACCAGGGGATTTACGTGGTGGTCCTCGACCGCGGCGTCTCGAAGGAAGGCATCTACGACCTGTACATCACCGGCGACGACTACAATTACTCCCGTAAGGGCATGAAGTACCTCATCGACGCCATCGGCGGCAAAGGGAACGTCAT
>JAVBQR010000193.1:0-10575 GCA_031548865.1 Planctomycetota bacterium | reverse complement strand
CACAGTAACTGAAAAGAAAAGTTAGGGATGGTGCATTTAATTTAATTATTGTCCTGGTACCCTGTTTGTCCTATTTCTCAACAACTCTGTGAAACTCTGAGCTCTCTGTGCCTCTGTGGTGAATAATAATTTTCAGCATTTCGCTTCGCGATTAGTATGGAAACCGCCGTCCACGCCAAACCCCGGAAACGTCTCCGCCGGACCCCACAGACGGATTTCGGGTTCGAGGATGATGCCGTGCTTCTCCCGCACCACTTCGCGGAGGCGCGACAGCAGCCCGACCACGTCGCGGCAGGTCGCCCCGCCGGTGTTGATTATGAAATTGGCGTGGAGGGTGCTCACCTCAGCCCCGCCTTCCCGCAGCCCCTTGCAGCCGGACCAATCGAGAAGCGCGCCGGCCGACGCGGTGCCGGAGGGATTCTTGAACACGCAGCCGGCGCTGGGAAAAGCCAGCGGTTGGGTCGAGCGTTTCCGGTCCAGGAAGTTTTTCGCCCGGTGCGTCAGTTCCTTGCCGTCCCCCAATTCGGAAAAGCGCAGTTCGAAGGAGAGGGCCAAACGTCCCGGCAAACCACTTCCGCGATAGGAAAAATTCAAGGCCTCCCGGTCCAAACAGGCGATGTTTCCCTCGCGGTCCGCGACCTCCGCCGCCATGACGAATTGTCCGAAGCCGCCCGCCGCCGCGCCGGCGTTCATCGCCGCCGCCCCGCCGACCCGGCCGGGAATTCCCGCAAAAGCTTCCGGACCGCATACCCCTTCCCGGGCCAGGCGGCTGACCAGTTCCGGCAGGCTCGCCGCCGCGCCGACCCGCCAGGCCAAGCCGGCCGGCGCTTCCCCTTCGCCTGGCCGCTCCGGCTGGATTGAACCGAACTCTCCGGCCGCGTCCAGGCGGATAACCAGCGCCTCGACCCCGGCATCTGCCACCAGCAGGTTGCTCCCGCCCCCCATGACCAGAACCGGAATGCCCCGCTCGCGGGCGAAAGCCAGGGCGGCGCTGACCTGAGCCCTATTCGCGGGCGCCGCGAACCAGCGGGCCGGACCGCCGATTTTAAAAGTGGTCAGGCCGGCTAGGGGAACGTTTTCGCGAATGCATTCGGGAATGTCCATTACGACCTCCCCGCCGGAACGGCTTGCTCCGTCGGCATGGTTCGCGCCACGGCGTCGATGTCCCCGGCGCCCATCATCAGGACGGCGCCGAAAGGCGCGGCCAGATCGGCGGCGCGCCGGGCCAGGTCGGCGATGGCGACGGGACCCTGGGCGTCGGGTTTGCGGGCGCGGATTTTTTGCATGAGGAATTCGCCGGTTATGCCCGGCAGGGGCTCCTCCCGGGCCGGGTAAATGTCGACCAGCAGGAGCGCCGGCGCCTCGGCGAGAACCCGGGCGAAAGCGTCGGCGTAATCCCGGGTCCGGCTGTAAAGGTGGGGCTGGAAAACGGCCAGGAAACCTTCCGGATGCCGTTCCCGCGCCGTGGCGAGGGCGGCGGCGACTTCGGTGGGGTGATGGGCGTAATCGGAATAGAGGACGGCGCCATTGGCCAGCCGCCCCAAAACCTCCATGCGGCGCTCGACGCCGGGAGCGTCGGCGAAGGCGGCGCGGACGGCTTCCTCCGGCACGCCCATGGCGGCGGCGGCGGCGAAGGCGGCGAGGGCGTTTTGCACATTATGCTTTCCCGGCAGGGAAAGCCGGAAACGCCCCAGATCCTTTCCTTGGTATAGGACCCGGAAGGAGTTGCCGCCGCCTGGCTCCGGCGCCAGGTCGATGGCGCGGAGGTCGGCCGGGCCGGGGGTTTTTTCTGGGGAGGAGGCCAATGCGGAGGCGGGATCCATGGCAAAGGAAATTTTCCTCCCGGGGTGTTTCAGGAAAATTTCCCGGGCCGGCGGGGAATCGACTCCGGCGACCAGCAGGCCGTGTCCGGCGACTCCGGCTGCGAAGCTCCGGAAAGCCTCGATAAGCGCCTGGTCGTTTCCATAATGGCTGAGGTGATCGGATTCGATGTTGGTGATGACGGCGACGTCGAGGCGGGGAAGGAGAAACGAGGCGTCGCTTTCATCCAATTCGGCTACAAAAGGCCCCTCGCCCGAACGGAAATTTCCCCCCTCAAGTTCCGGTACAACGCCGCCGATAAATACGGCGGGATCGCGTCCCGCCGCCAGGAGTATCCGGGCGATGAGCCAGGAGGTGGTGGTCTTGCCGTGGGTTCCCGAGACGCCCCAGGCTTCGCGCCGCTCCATGCAACGGGCCAGAAAGCTGCCACGTTTTTCCTGGGCCCGGGCCGCCAGCCGTTCCGGATGGCTGGCCGGTACGGCGCTGGTGTAGACCAGGAGATCGGCATTGCGCACATGGGCGGGGTCATGGCCGATAAAAATTTCCATGCCGTTCCGGCGCAGGAATTCGGTTTGTTGGTTAACCGCGCGATCGCAGCCGGAAACGTTGGCGCCGGCCTGTTTGGCCAGCATGGCCAAGGCGCTGACGCCGATCCCTCCGGCGCCCATGAAGTGAATGGTCTTTCCAGCCAAATCCAACAAAAGGCGGCTCCTTGACAAAGGCGGATTTCCGATTGTGCCAACGGTTTTTTACACCGGTGATAGTTCTTAGCTATATTATCGACCGAACAGGCGGCAATTGTGCAGGGTTCATAAAAGAATACCCGGCTTCAGAAATCCATGGCCATGCCGCCGCCCGGTATTCCCAACAACTCCACCGCGTGCGAATTTACCGCAAATGGTAAATAATGGATAACCGGTTTTCTCCTGGTTTTTTGGGAGGCAAAGATAATTTACGGTAAAAAATGTTTTTTTGTGGATTTTTATCCCACCATCTTTATAAATACTATATTCTAATCTCGGTGAGTTGTAGATTTTATTATTTGCCATAGATTAGTTTTCCATTGTAGTTTTTTCCCGAATGGGTGATTCATGATTTATAATGGAGACATAATGCCGTTCGGGGACGTGTAACGCATTTGAATTAAAGCGACAAAGTTTTTGCATAATCCGCCTCGAGTAAATAACGCTTTCGGTTTTATTGTATCTTTAGTCTAGCGGCTTTTAATTTCGGGTTTGAAAAATTATTATATAGGTAAAGGGTGAGAAGTATGAAAAAAGACGGTACTCCCCACCAGGAAAATACTTTTTTGAGTTCCGAAGCGAATTTTTCGCAACAGGCCATGCAGGCCATTTATTCCCTGCCGAAGCTGATTTTGACCTCCGGCGCCAATCCCGACGTTGCCATCGACGAAGCGTTGGCCAGGGTGGGACGATTATTCGGCGCCTCGCGGGCTTACGTGATGCTTGACGAAAAAGGCGGCAAGTATCTGCGTAATACCCACGAGTGGGTCAACGAGAGTATTGGCCACGCCATGTTTTCCTGGCCTCTGTATGATTATGAGTATGACATTCCCTCGTTGAAGACGGTCATGGCGGACAAGGATGTCTTTTTTGGCCACACCAAGGATTTGCCGCAGGATCTGCTGCATGTTCTAGGCAAGCAGGGCGTGGCATCCTTCCTTGTTTCCCCCATTCTCCGGGACGGGAAAAAAACCGGGCTGGTCGGCTTGGATTTTTGTGGCAGGGAATGCGGAGACCCCGGCGAACACACGCAAATTATGACCAATCTCGCCGGCATGGTCGCGCTCGCGCTCGAGCGGAAACAGTATCAAAGTCTGCGGAAAAAAGTTTTCACCATCACCGAGGTCCTCTCCGATCTCGAAATCGGTAGCATCGAGGATTCGGGCGAAGAGCCCGCCAGCAGTTCGCGGCAAGGGAAGCAGTCGACCCTTATCGACGTCGAACGCCGCTATATCATCGAGACCCTGGAGTTGTATAACGGAAACAAATTGAAGGCGGCCAAGCATCTCGGCTTGACTTGGCCGTCACTCGACCGGCGCTGCAAGAAATTGGGGATTGTGGCGCGGCGGAAATAAAGTATAAGGTATCTGGCAAAAACCGTCGCGATCTCCGGGAGATCGCGACGGTTTTTTTAGCGATATCGTAACGAATTCGTGGAACTTTGCGGGATAACCGATGCTGTTTGGTCCTATTTCCTGCCAAAGCCCGCTATTTCCACTCCCCCGCCCAAAGCGAGAACAAACCCCGGTAGACGTGCATCCGGTTCTCGGCCTGATCGTACATTGCCGCGCGGGACGGCGCCGCGTCCATGACCGAATCGGTTATCTCCAGTCCCCGGTGCGCCGGCAGGCAATGGAGGACGATGGCGTGGGAAGGGGCGTGTTTCAGTAAGGCGTCGTTCACCTGGTAGCCGGCGAAATCCCGTTCCCGGCGGCTGGTTTCCGCCTCCTGGCCCATGCTGGCCCAGACGTCCGTGTACACGGCGTCCGCGTCCCGGACCGCCTTTTCCGGATTGGTCTCCTCGACAATCACCGCGCCCGGGACCTTTGCCCTCACCTTCTCCAGGTATTCCCTTTCCAGCCGGTAGCCGGCCGGTCCCGACCAAACGAACTTCACTCCCAAGAGCGCGGCTCCGGAAAGGAGCGAGCGCGCCACGTTGTTGCCGTCCCCGAGGTAAACCAGGGTTTTGCCGCGCAGATCGCCGAAGCGTTCCCGCATGGTCAGGTAATCCGCCATCGCCTGGGTGGGGTGCTCGTAGTCGGAAAGGACGTTCACGACCGGGACCGAACTTTCGCGGGCAAACGCCTCGATGTCCGCCTGGGCGAAAGTGCGCATCGACACCATGCTGACGAAGCGGCTCATCACCCGCGCCTGGTCGCGGATGCATTCCCGTTCCCACATTTTACCCGGGCCCGAAGCTTCGAGGGAAATCGCCCCGCCGCCGAGGGAGTTGATGGCGCATTCGAGGGAGACGCGGGTCCGCAGCGACGGTTTTTCAAAGTACATCCCGAGGGTTTTCCCGCGAAACAGTTCTTCATTGATGTTTTTGCGGTAGCGTTCCTTCATCTTGGCGCTGGCGGAGATGATGCGTTCGAGATCCTCGGCGGAGAGATCGACAACGGAAAGTATGTGTTTCATTGGTACCCCTTTTATCCCAAACAAAACCTCTCTAAATGACGAAGGGACAATTTTCGCTTTTCTGCTGTCAGCGTCAATTGTCTTTATTCCCTGAACCGGTGAAGATGGTTCGTCTTGTTGATTCTTGGGGGGATCATCCTTGAACATATAAATTATCATACCCGCTAATATAATCAGTATTGGCACCACCACGCGGACGACGATGCAGACTGCGATAACGAATACCAAAATCGCAAAGATAACAGTCATATGGGCTCCGCGTGGGCTTTCCGAGAAGGTGGCGCATCTCAACTCTTGTTACGTCAATCCGCATCCTGTTACGCCTGACCCCCCCCACACGTCAGCGGTAACGGCTAGGCAAGGGAACGGCAGCACCGGCTCCTGTAACACCGGACACCCCCACACGTCATTCCGGCGCGATAAACATTGAACCGGGGGGAAGCGTAACTCGCCGGAATCCAGGCCGATAAACCGTCGCTGGGTGGTTCCACTAAACACCCCATCGGTGTCAGAACTTATACCTCCATATGACAAGGAGCAAACGCCACAGTAGCGATTGTCTATCGGCCTGGATTCCGGCGAGTTACGCCTCCACCCCGGTTGAACGCTTGCGGCGCCGGAATGACGTGTGGGGCAGGATGCGGCGTAACAGGGCAGGGAGCGGCGGTAACAAAACTGAGATGCGTCTGTCCTGATGTCCACACAATAAAAAATTTTTCAAATTTTTATATTGCCCCGCCTGAACGCGGTTATAAGGAAGTCTGTAGTGAAGCTTCGGCCGAAGCTCGCGGTACCCGAACGGAAATCCCGGTCATGCGGGGTCCAAAGGGTCTTCCTTAAGGCGTGCCAGTGCGATTTAACGGGTCGCGGAGGAGAAGAAGGCGGGTAGTTAGGCCATCCTAGAGCACGCCGGGGTTTGACTGACCATCTTACCCCAAAAAATCGCCCTTTGGGCCCGGGGCTGGTCACAAAAGGGCTGTAGCAAGTAAATACAAGGAACGGTGGTTGCGGTAGCCACTTTTGCCGGCGGTTCAGGCAAAAATGGCTCAGACGCAGCCGCCGTGACCCAGTATCGACTTGCTGCAGTCGTTTTGCGACAAGTCCCTTCGGTAAGGATCCGCCGGGATTTCCGTTCCTTTTCTTCGGGAAGGAACGGGTGCGGGCATTGGTTGGACTTTGGGCTCGTTACGAATTATTTCGTAACAAGCCCTCTTCGAAAACGCCGCCCCGTCACCACCCCATCGCCTTGAGAATCTTATAAAGCGCGTGACAAGCCCGCGATTGGTTCAAGGTATAAAAATGAATCCCGTACGCCCCCCGCCGCAGCAAATCCGCGCACTGCGCCGCTGCAAAGGCCAAACCGAACCCGTGCGCCCGAACCGCCTCGTCGTCCGAAAGCGGCCCGCAAACCGCCTCCGGCACCGACACCCCGCACATCTCCCGGAAACGCTCCACCTGTCCCCCCCGCGTCACCGGCATAATGCCGGGGAGGATCGGCACCTTTATCCCCAGCGCCCGCGCCCGGGCGACAAAGGCGAAGTAGCTTTCATTGTCGAAAAACAGTTGCGTCACCACGAAATCCGCGCCGGCCGCGACTTTCCGTTTGAGGCTCAGGAGATCCGCTTCCATATCCGCGGCCAGCGGATGTTTTTCCGGATAACCCGCGACGCCAATCGACACGCCCGGCGCGACCCGGCGGATAATCTCCACGACTTCCCTGGCGTCCGCCGCCTGATCCGCCGGCGCCTGCCAGTCCGGGTTGTCGCGCGGGGGGTCGCCCCGAAGCGCCATGAAGCTCCCGACGCCCCGGCGGGCGTAATCCGCCACCAGGTCCGCCAGTTCCCCGCGGGAAAACCCCGTAGCCGTGATGTGGGCCATGACGCCGAAATCATACTTCTCCTGCATCCCGAGGACGACGTCGCGGGTTTTGTCCTTGGTCCCGCCCCCGGCGCCGCAGGTCACCGACACGAAGGCCGGATCGAGCGGCGCCAGTTCGGCGACGGATCGGTCCAGCGTTTCCTGCCCTTTCGCGTCTTTCGGCGGAAAAAATTCAAAGGAAAAAACCGGGTCCCGGCGGTAAAGCCGCTCCCGCATGCTGTCGACAATGCTCCGCTTCATGTCCGCTCCTCACGAGTCCGCCATAAGATCCGCCGCCAATTTCACCGCCGCCACCGCGTCCGGCGCATAGCCGTCCGCTCCCGCCTCCATGGCGAAGTGTTCCGTCACCGCCGCGCCGCCGACCATCACCTTGACTTCCAGCCCCGAAGCGCGGATCTCCGCCACCGTCTCCCGCATCGCCTTCAGGGTCGTGGTCATCAACGCCGACAGGCCGACGATGTCCGCCTTCCGTTCCCGCGCCGCCGCCGCCACCGCCGCCGCCGGGATGTCTTTCCCCAGGTCGAACACTTCATAGCCGTGATTTTTGAGCATCAGCGTGACCAGGTTTTTACCGATGTCGTGGACGTCCCCCTTCACCGTCGCCATGACGATGCGGCCTTTGCCGGGGACGTTCCCCAGGGACTTGGCGGCCGAGGCGCGTTCCCTTTCCAGGTCGGGTTCGAGTTCGGCGAGGGCCTTGCGCATGGCTTCGCCGGAAAGCATCAATTGCGGCAGGAAGTACTTCCCTTTTTCAAACCATTCGCCCGCCCGCACGATAGCGGGGACCAAATAGCCGTTCACCAGTTCCCCCGCGCCGATGCCGGAGGCAATCGCCGCGCGGGCCAACGCCGCCGCGTTTTTCTCCCGCCCTTTCAGGATCGCGTTCGCGGCCGCTTCCGCAGGGGTCGGTTCAGCCGCCGTGCTTCCGCCCGAAGTGGCCTTTTGCGGCACTGACGCAGCGGCGGCGCGTTGTCCCACGATCCCGGTCGCCACGGCGTTACCGGAGAAACGTTCGAGGTAGGCGTCCAGGCCGCCGTGACGGTTCAGGATCAGATCGGCGCTGAATTTCGTGTCCATCAGCAGCTCGGCGGAGGGATTGGCGATGACTCCGGTCAGTCCCTCCCGCATGGCGGTCGCTAGGAACACGGCGTTAAGCCATTTCCTCTCCGGCATGCCAAAGGATATGTTCGACAACCCCAGGAGGGTCGCGAGCCCCCGTTTACGGCACTCCCTCAGCGTTTCCAGCGCGGTAAGCGCCGCCGCCGGGTCGGCGGAAACGGTCATCGCCAGACCGTCCACCAAAACGTCCGCGTTCCCGAAGCCGTAACATTCCGCCTCGCCGAGAATCCTGGCGACAATCAGCAATCTTTCCGCCGCCGTGGCCGGAATGTGTCCTTCGGCAATCGGCAGGACGATGATGGCGGCGCCGTATTTCGCCGCCAGGGGAAGGATGCCCTTGAGCCGGTTATTTTCCCCGGAAACGGAATTCACCAGCGCCCGGCCGGGGTAGATCCGGAGCGCCTCCTCCATCGCCTTCGGGTCAACCGAGTCGATAACGAGCGGCAGTGGGGAAGAGGCGGACAACATCGCCACCGCGGCGCGGAGCGCCGCTGCCTCGTCAATCCCCCCGAGGCCGAGATTGACGTCCAGCAGATCGGCGCCGGCCTCGGCCTGTTCCTCGGCGAAGGTCAGCACCCGGTCGAGCCGGCCGGCGAGAAGTTCGGCTTGGAAGGCTTTTTTCCCGGTGGGGTTGATGCGTTCGCCGATGACCCGCAGGGCAGCCTCCTGCCCGTCCCGCGCCGAGAAGTCCGCCAGGCTTCGCGACGAACATACCGCGCTCCGCACGGCGCCGTTTTCCGGCGCCGGGATGCCCGGCCCGGAAAGGTCAATGGCTTGTTTCAAGGAAGCGATGTGCGCCGGAGTCGTTCCGCAGCAACCGCCGACCACCCGCGCTCCCAGTTTCATTCCCTTGAGGACCTTCTGGGCGAAGTCGTCCGCCGCGAGGTCGTAATAGCTTTTTCCGCCCTGATATTTCGGCATGCCGGCGTTCGGTTTGATAAACAAGGGGACGCGGGCGTAGGGGAGCATCGCCTGGAGCAGGATGAGCATTTCGTCGGGGCCGAAGGAACAATTGCAGCCGACGGCGTCGGCGCCGAGGGCCTGGAGGGTGAGTACGGCGATTTCCGGCGTGGTTCCACCGATGGTTTTGCCGTGTTTTTCATAGGTAAGCCCGGTCAGCACCGGATAGTCCGGCGCGACTTCGCGAACCGCCAGGAGGGCGGCGCGGCATTCCTGCAGGTCCAGCATCGTTTCAATCATGAAGCCGTCGACGCCGCCTTTCAGGAGCGCCGCTGCCTGCTGGCGGTAAACATCCACGCATTCCTCGAAGGGGAGGGGACCAAAGGGTTCGACCAATTGTCCGGTCGGGGACAAGTCGCCGAAGAGGAATTTCCCGGTCGGCACGACGGCGCGGGAAATTTCCACCAGGCCCTGGTTCAGTTCTTCCACCCGGTCTTCCAGCCGGTGGTCGAGCAGTTTCAAGCGGTTCAATCCGAAAGTGCAGGCGAGGACGATGTCCGAACCGGCGGCGTAATACTCGCGATGCAATTCCTGGATGACTTTCGGGTTTTCGAAAACCCATTTTTCCGGCGGCGCTCCTGCCGGCAGTCCCCGCTTGATGAGTTCGGTGCCGGTCGCCCCATCGAGGAGGAGCGGGCGATCCCTGAGGATTTGCCGGAAGAGGGTGCGTTGCATGGGATCCTTTCGTAACGTTTGGGCGAATCCGCCGTTGCGGGTCGGAGGGAAAAAGTCCTACTTTTTTTACCTCACAAGGTGATCAATCCATATGCGGGAGCGCCGTGTTAAATTCATCCAGGCTGGAACACCTCGAAGCCAAAACCGTCAGTTTGGTCAAGGCCGCCGAATCGGTCATGGAAACAATAGTCTGCCTCAAGTCATAGGGAATCATGCCAAACCTGGCTTCCAGAACGACGATCAGCGATTCCGCCTTGCCTTCCGCCCTGCCTTCCGCCTTGCCTTTTCGTATCAATCTATCCGCCAAAGTGGTAACCATTTCGTTGGCCTCCTTTTTATCGATGAATCTGCCAAAAGTGTTTTGCACCAATTCTTCTGCCGAATTCACATCGCAGTGCGCTGCGAAGTAGGTTTGGAGCGCGAAGCGCCAATCTTTCGCCCGATGGTCGGAGTAGGCGTCGGCCATCATGTCGGTAATGGCGTCGAGATGATTATCCAATTGCCGGCGCGGCGCGGTTTGCAGGCTGGTGAGGAGCGCTCGCAGAGCAGGCGGCCCCTGTAATGATCCTGTCGGTATTTGCGCCAAATCGATTAGGAAGAGGGGGAGCTTGAGGATTTCTCGGTCTAGGCCTTCTACATGATCGATTAGATCCGGCATCTGCCGCAGGTGCCGCCATGGTTTCGCGCCGTTGTAAAGCACGACCGCGAGAGGATAGGGGAAAGATTGGCGGCGGCGCTGTTTTCCGGCCCGCAGGTGCTGTTCGTAGGATTTGACTGTATACTGCAGGATGCGGAAGCTGATGAGGCTTTCAGCGCGCGACTGATGTTCGAGGAGGATGAGCGCTTCACACTGGGCGTCGGAATTTTTGCAGCGGGCGAGGTAACGAAAATCGCCCTGGTGTTTTCCCAGGCTGGCGTCGACCGTATCGGCCGTTTCGCTTTGCAGGCTGTCGAGGTCGAT
>JAVBQR010000052.1:0-15413 GCA_031548865.1 Planctomycetota bacterium | reverse complement strand
TAAGGTGGTCAGTCAAACCCCGGCGTGCTCTAGGATGGCCTAACTACCCGCCTTCTTCTCCTCCGCGACCCGTTAAATCGCACTGGCACGCCTTAAAGAATTCCCTTTGGACCCAGCATGACCGGGATTTCCAATCGGGCAACACAAGCTTTTGGCCAAAGCTTCACTACAGACTTCCTTATAACCGCGTTCAGGCGGGGCAATAGAAAAATTTGGAAAAATGTTGCATTTAAGGAGCAAACGCCGCTGTAGCGATTGTCTATCGGCCTGGATTCCGGTGAGTTACGCCTCATCCCGGTTCAACGCTTTCGACGCCGGAATGACGTGTGGCGGGAGTCCGGCGTTACAAGGGTCCGGTGTTGCCATTCCCTTGCCTAGCCGTTACCACCGACGTTTGGGGAGGGGTGGACGTAACAAGATGCGGAGACAGGAAGATTCCCGAAAACCAAAGTGGTTCCAGTATACGGGGACAAGATGTTTAATTATGCGGCGGTTTGGCATAATTAAACATCTTGTCCCCGTAATCCCAAACTTCCGGAAACTTCATGTCGCGTAACCCCTCCTCGCCCCGAGCCAGCAAATACTTCCGCCATAAGCCAAAATAACTGTCCCGAAGATGCCCCCCGACGTCAACCCGCAAATCCGCCGCCACTAACTTAATCGCCCCCGCCTCGCCTTCAATCTCCAAAAAATTCCCCAACTCCGGACACTCGTCCAAAGCAAGCGCACAACCCCGCCAGCGCCAATTGTCGCGCCGTTTCTCGTACAGCCACACCTTCTCATAACCCAAAAGCTCGAACTGCCGCAACACCGCCTCGGTCGAATCCGCCCCGCACTCCACTTCCTCGCGGCGCTTGAACTCCCCCGCCTCTTCCGGACCCTTCACGGTAATCAGGCACCCGGCGCCGCCGGTATTACGCACCCGCAAAAGTATTCCGGCCCGGTGCAAAACCCCGCCCGGCAAATCGAAAACCCAATTCCGCTCGAACTCCCCCCCCAAATGCTCCGCCCCCAGCGCCTCGAGACGCTCCCGCAACAACGGCAATTCCGCCACCTGGATCTTCGCCTCGTTCTCTATCGACACTGTCGCGCCTCCGCTTCCTGTACCGCCCCCATAAGCTCCCGCCGCATAGCCAGGAAAAACCCGTGATATCGCTCCGCGCGGTAATCCGGAAAAGTCCACGGGAGGGAGCGGAATTCTCCCTTCCCATATAATAATGTCGCCTCGGCATAAATGCCGTCACGCAAATGAATGCGATGGGCGAAATTTTTCGCGCTGGCAAGGATCAACTTCGCTGGAGTGAGGTAACCTGGGTCAAGATTGACGGGACGCGGCAAACCTCCGCCCAGCCGCCGGGCCAACTCGATTTCCATCCGATTGGTTATTAACTTCCGCTCGGCCAAACCTGCGGTGTCGAAAAAACCCGGCCAGGCCAAAAAAGCCCGGAGCGGCTCCGGCCCCAGCTCCCGGACATAATAGTCCGTCTGCGTAAACCTCCACACCGCGCTCCCCAAAAAAGCCGGGCCAAACTCCCCCGCCAGCACCTCCGCGGCAAGCGCCAATTCCCCCCTCCCCGCGGCAAGAATGCCGGTGAAGAACAACGCCGCCTCGCCTGTCCGGGGAATGGCCATGTCAGCTCACTCGAAAATCCCCTCGCACAACCCCTTCAACCGCAACCCCATCGCCTCAATCCCCGCCATCTCGGCAAACTCCAGACCGCTCTCCCCGTACAACTCCTGCAAATGCCCGAACCAGGACTGGAAATTGCTGTATAGTTCGCGCGCAATCGGTTCGGTGCGCTCGTCGTCGTCCCAATGCAGCTTGCGCCGCCGTTCCAACTCCGGCACCAACGCCACAAAACAATGCAGCCACGACAAGGCATACAACGACAAACGCGCCCCGGCCAAGGTCGAGGTATTCCGCGACAGCCCCGCCGCGGCCAATTTCAGGGAATCCGCCGCCGACTTGATGTTCTTCGTCACCGCCAGCCAGTCGATCCCCGACAAGACCGCAAACTCCGGCTCATTTCCCGGCCAACGCCCAAACGCGGTCTGGCGCACCAGCAACTCCTCGCGGGGCGACAACCCGGGCGGAAACGCCTTGGCCAAAGCATCCCACATGTCCATGACCGCCTTCGCCGAATCGCCGTAAAGCAAATTCGAAAACCGCAAAGCCGCGTCCTCCGCCTCCGCCGGCTCGCCCCAGGCCGCGACAATCCCCGTCGCCGCCGGGTAGAGGAGGTTCTGCCACATGTGGCTCACCCCGAGGTCGCGGAAGGAAATGAACAGTTCCCGCCGCTGCATCCGCCTGAGCCTCTTTAACGCCGCATTCAACCGGGTATGAAAACCGCCCATCGTCCGCGCCGAAAATCCCGGCGGAGCCGACGGCACGTCGAATACCAGCGGGATGTCCTCCATATCCAACGGCGGCGGATCGCTACGCTCCCAAAACCTGTACCAGCCCGTAACCCCCGACGCCCGCAAATCCGGCCCCGGGAACCTTGCCTTGACAATGCACTGCGCGTCCAGGGAAAAATTCTGCAAACCGACTTCGCCCCTGGCAATGGACTCGACCACCTTCCGGCAAGCCTCGGGAGTCGCCTCGGCCGGGCAGGGGTCGTCCAAGGCCGCCTGGGAGGCGCCGAAAAACCGCGCCGCCGCACGCACCGTCGCCCACGCCTCCAGAAGCGTCTTCCGGCCCGCTAGAACGTCTCCCAACAGTGGGAGGCGCACGCCAATACTGATCCCGAACGATTGGCAGGTCTGCACCAGGGTGTCGCCGCCGGGGAACTCGCGGGTCGGGTCGAAATCCTGCCTGAGGATGAGGTGGAGACGATTGGTCTTGAACGTCGCCGCGAAGGAAACAATCTGCATGAGGAGGCTGATGCCGATTTCCCGCGAATCCAATTCAATCGCCAAACCCCGCACCTGGCAAAGCGGGTTGTCGGTAATCACGCACCCCGGCAGTGCCTCCTCGTTGTGGCGAAGGATAATCATCGCCAAAGTCTGCATGCCGGAAGCCAAACCTTCGCGCGAAGGCGAGGTGACCAGGGCGTGATGATCCAGCTTTATCGCGTACTGGCCCTGCTCCTTCATTTCCGGGATCTCGTCCAACAAATCCGGACGCATCGCCTTCAGGGCGTTGTACTGACCAATCACCGCCGCGCCTTCGGGGATCTTCACCGGCACCCCTTCCAGCAGCGTGCAGCCCAAGCCGCTGCGGGCAGCCAGTGATTCGCCCAAAACCACGCCGGGAGCTTGCGGGGAATAACCGGGGATGGGCAGGCAATAAATAGCCAATCCCCGGCGCGGGTTGTAACGCCCGCCCAGGTCGCGACAATGACTGACTCCCGGGGCCAAGTTGGCCAGGGTATTGTCGAGGCGCGACATAATTTGACGTCTCCCATCCGTGGACTTTTGCGGAAAATCCCGCTGCGGTTCGCCCGACTTTCCCGGAAAAATCCACCCATCCCAAAAATGACTTTTTTTAGCGCTCTTGCCGCAAAATTTCTCCACATGATACAATAAATCGTATCTGGCGCAAGATTATAACATGGTTTCAACCTCGGAATCCAGAGACTTTTCTTTATTTGCGAATAAGGTTGAAATTTCTTGCCGGAAGGGGTTTAATTTCCTCAGTCGCCTTTTGCGCAAATCGCAACCAAGCAAGGAGTCCCCCATGCGCTTCAGTAAAATTGTCGCAACACTCGGGCCGGCTTCGGATTCGCCGGAAATGATCGCCAAACTAATCACCGCCGGGGTCGACGTTTTCCGGTTGAATTTTTCCCACGGCACCCACGACAGCCATCGTGCCACCATCCACCGGGTGCGTGAAGCTTCGCAACGTTTGGGGCTGGAAGTGGCGATTTTGCAGGATCTCTGCGGGCCCAAGGTACGGGTGGGGAACATGACCGACGGCGCCATAAAGCTGGTCGTCGGGGCCGAAACCCGGATCACCGCCCAAAAGGTGCTGGGCACTCCCGAGCTATTCCAGACCCAGTACGAGGCGCTCCCCCGCGACGTGATTAAGGGCGAACGGATTATCCTGGACGACGGCCAGCTTGAACTGGAAGTAGTGGATTCGGACGGCACGGAAATCCGCGCCAGGGTCATCCGCGGCGGCATTCTAAAAAACCACAAAGGCATGAATCTGCCCGGGGTGAAGGTTTCGGCGCCGTCGGTAACCGAAAAGGACCTCGAGGATCTGCGGGTCGGCATCGAGGAAAAAGTCGACTTCGTCGCCCTGTCCTTTATCCGTCAGCCAAGCGATTTCGAACCGGTGCGGGCGGCTTTGGCCAAAGCGAAATGCCCGGCGCGGCTGATTGCCAAAATCGAAAAACCGGAAGCCCTGGAGTGCATCGAGGATATTATCGAGCATTCGGACGGCATCATGGTGGCGCGGGGCGACTTGGGCATTGAAACACCCATCGCCCGGGTGCCGATGATCCAGAAACGGCTGATTCGCATGGCTAACTCGCACGACCGCTACGTCATCACCGCCACGCAAATGCTGGAGTCCATGACCACCAACGCCATCCCGACCCGGGCGGAAGTGTCGGACGTGGCCAACGCCATCGTCGACGGCTCGGACGCGGTGATGTTGTCCGGCGAGACCGCCGCCGGGGTCGATCCGGAACGGGTGGTGCGAATGATGGCCGCCATCGCCGCGGAAACGGAAAAGGACTTGCGGCGCTATCACGCCCACTGGACCTGGACTTCCTCATTATCCCGCGAAAACCCCTTGCAGGACGCGCTTGGCCATGCCGCCTTGAAGCTGGTCGAGGACCTCGAGGCTAAGGCGGTCGTCATCTATACCAGGAGCGGCGGGACCGCCCTTTTCATGTCCAAGGCGCGGCCTTTCGTGCCGATTGTGGCGGTGACGCCGGACGAGGGGGCGGTAAGGCGGCTGCATTTGTACTGGGGGGTGAAAACGGTGTACGGCCCGGTCGTTACCAGCCAGGAGGACCTCAGGGAAATCGGCGGGAAATTCCTGCTGGAGCAGGGGCTGGTGCAAAAGGGGGACACCATCATCCTCGTCGCCGGATCGACTTTCGGGCAGGAGGGGACGGCAGACGCGGTCATGGTTACTAAAGTGTGAGGAAATATCCCAATGGATCAAATGGAACAAACGGATCAAATGGATCAACAAGTCAATAAGGTGAAAAGCATTCTCTGTTACGGCGACTCCAACACCTGGGGCTACGTTCCCGCCGAGAATGGCGCGCGCTTCCCCTCCCACATCCGCTGGCCGGGTGTTTTGGCGAAAACGCTGGGGGCAGGCTACCGGGTCATCGAGGAAGGGCTATGCGGCCGCACCACCGTCTTCGACGACCCCTTCGCCCCCGGCGTGGAACGGAACGGCCTGAAAATCATCGGCACCATCCTCGACTCCCACAAGCCGCTCGACTTGGTGGTGATTTTCCTGGGCACGAACGATCTGAAAACCCACTTCGGCGCCATAGCCACCGACATCGCCAAAGGCGCGGAACTCGTCGCCAAGTTCGCCGCCCGGCCGGATTTCGGTCCCGGTGAAAATGTGTCGCCCGAGGTTCTGGTGGTGGTCCCGCCCTCGATTTGGGAGGTCCCGGCGGCTTTCGGCCCCGCCTTCAAGGGCGGCCGGGAGAAGTCGACGGAATTGCCGGATGCGTTCAACCAGATGTCGAAACGCAGCGGTTTTCCCATATTGTACTCCGAAGACATTGTCCATTCCGACGCCCTGGACGGCATACACCTTTCAGCCGAGAGCCACGGCGTGCTCGGGGAACGGGTGGCGATGTGGGTTATGGAGAGGATGGGGGGGTAGGAAACAGCATTTCCTCGGCGAAGGCGATCTGGAAATCCTCGCGGCCGGAAAGCTCGACATAACGGACTATACGGCTGGCTTCCTCGGCGGCGCGGCGTTCCGCGCGGGATAACAGGAACAGCCTCGTCCCGGCGAGAGCCGCGTTACCGACCGACTTCACCCGTTCCAAACGGATCCCGGCGGGGAGCAGGCCCACCGCCAGCGCCGCTTCGGGCCGGAGATAATTCCCAAACCCGCCGGCGAGCAGAACCTGGTCGACCTCCTCCGGTTTTATTCCCGCCAAAGCCAAGAGGACCCGCGCCCCGGCCGCCACCGCCCCTTTGGCGAGCTGAAATTCCCGCACGTCGCGGTGAGTCAGGGCTACGCCGGAATCGCCGTGCCCGCCGGGCATTTCCAGCCAGAAGGCGGGGCCGTCGTCGGCCAAATGCAGACGCTTCAAGGCCGGAGCCGGAACCCCCTCCGCCGCCGCTTCATCGGGTTCGAGCATCCGTCCGCCTTCGTCAATCACCCCAAGCCGCCGCAGCGCCGCCACCGCGTCCAGGAGGCCGGTGCCGCAAATTCCCCGGGCCGGCCGGCTCTCCCCCACCACGGCAATCCCTATTTCTCCGGCGCTTCCGGCCTCGACCCGGGACACCGCCCCGCTGGTCGCGCGCATGCCCTGGCGGATCCTCGCCCCTTCAAAAGCGGGACCGGCCGCGGCCGCGCAGGCGTAAACGGTCCCGTTTGCCGCCAGGACGATTTCGCCGTTGGTGCCCACGTCCAGGAACAAGACTTTTTCCGACGAGCGCATGACCTGATGGGCGACGATGCCGGCGGTGATGTCGCCGCCGACGTAAGCGGCGATATTGGGAACAACCATAACCAGCGGGGCCGGACGGCCGGTCCAGCCGAGCGCTTCGGCGGGGATGGGCGGCGCCTCCCGAAAACAGGGCACAAAGGGCGAAAGGGCCAAAGCCCCCGCCTCGACCCCGAGAAACAGGTGGTTCATGACCGTGTTGCCGCCGATCGCCAGCAGGAGTGGGGCCTCCGCCACCCCCGCGTCATGGACGGCCCGGCGGGCGAGTTCCTCAAGCGCCTGAACGGCGAGGCCCTGCATTTCCCGCGCCGTTTCGGGACTTTTGGCTGCGTAATCGACCCGGCTGATGACGTCGTCGCCACGTACCGCCTGCGGATTCGCGGCACTCACCACCGCGAGAATTTCCCCGTCGTCGAGATCGCAGAGCGCCCCGGCCAGGGTAGTCGTGCCCAGGTCGACGGCGAAACCAAGGCGGCGGGCGGTTTGGTTTTTGCCTTGCGGTTCAACCGCAAGGAGTCGATCACCCAGACCGACAACCCGGCAGGCGAAGGCGCCGGCCCGGAGTTTTCCCGGCAGGGTTTGCATGACATCCAAGGGGATTTCCACCTCGTCACGGCCGGCTTGTCGCAAGCCATCGCGCAGGCGGGTGAGGTCGTTCTGTTGATCCTCGCGGGAAGGTTCGGGTAGGGACAAATCGGCTTGCCACAAGCCGGAATCGGCGTCCGCTTCCCTGGCATTGAAGTCGGTGAGGATAACGTGTCCGCCGCCTTCGGTTTGGGGATCGGCGAGGGTGAGGTCGTGGGAAATTTGGCTTTGGCAGGCGAGGCGCCAGCCTTCGGCCAGGAGCATCGGGGAGAGGCAGGATTTCTGTCTTTCGTCGGCTGGGATGTCGCCGGCGAGGATTTTCAATCGGCATTTGCCGCAAGTCCCTTTCCCGCCGCAAGGCGCGGGGAGGGCAAAACCAGCTTGCCGACAGGCGTCCAGTAGAGACGTTCCGACGGGAACGGCGAGGCGTTTGCCGGAAGGCTGGAAAACGAGGTTGGGCATTTAAGGGGCTCCGGGGTTTGGGCAGGGGCGGTATCGAGTCAGTCTTGGCGTATTTTTTTGATTTCCCGTGCGGTAAGGCCGCTGAAGCTGGCGATAACCTCCACCGGCAAACCATCCTGCAACGCTTTCAAGACCATCTGTTTTTGCGTTTTTTCCGTCCCTTTCTCGATCCCTTTCTCAATCCCCTTCTCGATTCCCTTCTCGATTCCCTTCTCGATCCCCTTCTCGATCCCTTCCTGAATACCTTCCTTTCGCCCTTTCCTTAAGCCATTCCGTTCGCCGCGTAAATAACCGGTCTTTAGCATCGCCGCCCGATCCCGACGTTCCTTTTCCCGGTGTTGCGCCAAGATCCGTTCGCTTTCGTCGGCGCTAAGCTCTTTCAAGCGACCCCAGACTTTGTTCAGGGTCGGGTTAGTTTTGCTGGTCATCTCGAATTCTCCTTCCGTTTTCGCGGAGAAAAACTTGAGCCACTCCCATAATATACTGCCGTCGTGGGCGGCTGGCAACTTCGGAATTTCCAGGGTATGGATCTCCAACAGGCGCGGATATTCCAGATTGGCGACCGGGTCATACAGAATAAAGCGGTGATGATAATGTGGTTCGGCCTTCGCGATCAGATGATGATTGGTGATGACAATGGTAATGGCTTGTTCGATTCGGTCGTAATCGTCGCCTTCTTCCATCTGTTCCAAAATCATCGCTGCGGAATAAAACAGGATGCGTTCCCACAACCAGCTTTGCGATTCGACCTGGATTTCGATGTCGATGCGTTTTCCCCGGGTGGTGATCACTTTGATGTCGAGAATGCCCTTTTTGTCGCGGGGATAGCGCCCGCCGATACTGGGGTCGATTATCTCCAGGATGCGGTATTCCTTGGCGGGCAGGTCCAGAACCGCCTGCAGAAAAGCGGCAAGGAAGTCGATATGGTCTTTGTCGCCGAGGAGCCGCTTGAAGACGAAATCGTTAAGAGGCGATAAGGGAGCCTTGGCCAACGCCGGTTTTTTTCTCTTGTCTGTCTTCAGTATACCGCGACTGCCCTTGATAATCCGCAGCACTCTCTGCCCCTCCTCAATCGACCCGCGCAAACATGCCTTTCAGGTACCGCCCTTGGGGAAAATCCCCGGCGACGGGATGGTCGCAACCGGGGCCGGTCGCTTCGAAAATAACCAAACCCCGACCGGCGTCGGCGGCGGCTTTCCGCACTGTCTGGCGCCAGCGCTCCTCGGGGACGGCTCCGGAACAACTGCAGGTCACGAAATAGCCGCCGGCCTCGACCACTCCCAAAGCGGCCCGGTTCAGGTCGTAATAACGCTTCAACGCCGCCTCAACGTCGTCCGGTCCGGCGGCGAGTTTCGGCGGATCCAAGACGACCAGGCCATAGCGGTTCTTTTTGCCGGAACGATCCCGCAGCAGGTCGAAAGCGTCGGCGTGGATTAGGGTGATCCTTTTATCAGCGCCGTTCAGGGTCAAATTCGCAGCCGCCATGGCCAGGGCTTTTTCGTCGAGGTCGACGGCTTCGACCGTGGCGGCGCCGCCTTTCCAGGCCGACAGCGCGAAACCGCCGGAATAGCAGCATAAATCCAGGACTTTCCGGCCCCGCGCCAGCCGCGCGGCGCGGCGGCGGTTGTCGCGTTGGTCCAGGAAAAAGCCGGTTTTGTGGCCGGTCCGGAAATCGACCCGGTAACGGATGCCGTTTTCAACAATCTCGGTGGCCTCCGGCGCCGGATACTTCGCCTCGGCCTTGGCGAAAGATACCCCTTCCTTCGCCGCCGCGCCCGGGTCGGCGCGAAAAACCGGTTTGGCTCCCGGATAAAGCTCCTTCAAGATAGTCACCAACATATCGGCCAAATGCAGCCAGCCGGCGACATAGGGTTCAATCAGGAGCACCTCGGCGAATTTGTCGATGACCAGCCCGGGCAGGCCGTCGGCTTCGGCGTGGACGAGGCGGTAGGATCCCCCGCCTTTTTCGGCGAACAGCTCCGGCTCCAGGACCGTTTTCCGGAGCTTCTTGGCCGCTGCCAGGCGTTTACGGAAGAAATCCTCGTCGGGGGCTTCCGAACGGCTTTCCGCGAGGACGCGGAGGGCGATGGTGTTTTCGGGATGGAAAAAAGCGTAGGCGACAAAGCCGCCCGCTTTGTCCCGGACTTCCACCAGGGAACCCGGTTCAAGCAGAACCCGGGGCGGCTGGATCATTTTTTTGAAAATCCAGGGATGGCGGGAATTGCGGGGCGTCTTCAGGGTGACGACGGGGAAGAGCATTTAACGGCCGTCCCGTAGCCGGAGGCCGTTGGCGGGGTGGATGTCGGGGAGGACGAGGATTTTCTGCACCGTTTTCTCCACGTCGTACTCGACCCGGCGATACACCACCATTTCGCCGTCGTAAATAAGGTAGCAGCTGCGGGGATTGCGGTCGCGGGGCTGGCCGACCGAACCGACGTTGATGATGGCGCGGGTGGCGGGGTTGATGCGGTAACGGCCGGCCAGGGCGGAGAGCATGAGGAAGGACTCGTTGTTTTCCTCCAAAACGCCCGGGAAATGGGTGTGGCCGACAAAGGCGATGTGCTGGCTCATGGCGGAAAAGATGTCGGTGATTTTCAGGGGATCCATTTCGGGATCGGACGGCAGGACATATTCGGTGATGGGCTGCCGGGGACTGGCGTGCATCGCTTCGAAGGCGCGCGATTCGTACATCGGCTCGAGGTTGGCCAGCCAGTTCCAGCGGCGCTCGAGTTCCGGCTCGTCGGAGCCGGGCGGCGGCTGGAGGATTTTACGGTGAAAGTCGACCGCCTTTTTGGCGATGGGGTTGAAGCCTTCGGCGTCGAAGAGAACGGCGTAATCGTGGTTCCCGCAGAGGTTGACGGAACAGGCGGCGTCGACCAGGTCGATGCAGGCGGCGGGGTCCGGGCCGTAGCCCACCGTGTCGCCGAGATTGTAAATGGTGCGCACGCCCTGGCCGCGAATGTCGTCGATGACCGCCGTCAGGGCTTCGAGATTGCCGTGTACGTCGGAGATTATGGCGATGGGTTCGTGCGCTTCCGGCATGAGTTTAGTCCTAACAACGCGACATTTGCGGGAACGGCGTCCGCAAATGTCGCATGAGTTTGGGGCGATGCCTTGCGTTATGGCACAAGCGCATCACACCGCGATTACTTCCTTGATTTCGGGAACGTCCTTCTTGAGGATTTCCTCGACCCCGTGTTTCATGGTTTGGGCGGCATGGGGGCAGCCGTTGCAGGCACCCATGAGCTGGACTTCGACCTTGCCGTTCGCCTCGTCCACGGAAACGAGCTGGATGTCGCCGCCGTGTCCGGCCAGCAATTGCCGGATGTTGTCGATGGATTCCTGAACTTTATCCTTGAACATGACTTGCTCCTAAAAAAATAAAACCGCAAAGGACACAGAGAATACGGAAAACCGCAAAATTTGGCAATTACCGATTCATGCAGTTCTCTGTGTCCCCTGAATTCCCTGTGTCCTCTGTGTTAAAATATCCGTTACAGTCCCGCGCCTTTGCGGAGGTCGTCCACCTTGGTGGTCCGTTCCCAGGTAAATTCGGCTTCGGAGCGGCCGAAGTGGCCGAGGGAGGCGGTTTTGGAATAACGCGGCTTCAGGAGGTCGAGTTCCTTGATAATCGCCGCCGGACGGAGGTCGAAATTAGCCTTGATCAGGTCTTCGATTTTGTCCTCGCTGATTTTATTGGTCCCGAAGGTGTTCACATAAACCGACAGGGGTTTGGCGATGCCGATGGCGTAGCTGACCTCGACTTCGCATTCCTCGGCCAGGCCGGCGGCCACGACGTTTTTCGCGACCCAGCGGGCGGCATAGGCGGCGGAACGGTCGACCTTGGAGGGATCCTTGCCGGAGAAGGCGCCGCCGCCGTGGCGACCGCGTCCGCCGTAAGTGTCGACGATGATTTTCCGGCCGGTCAGGCCGCAGTCGCCCTGCGGGCCGCCAGTGACGAAACGTCCGGTGGGGTTGATATGATAGATGGTGTCCTTGCTGAGGAGATGGCTGGGAATGGCCTGTTTCACCAAATCAATCATGTCGGCGGTGATGCGCTCGTGCGAGGCTTCGGGATTATGCTGGGTGGAAATGACCACGGTGTGCACGTGTACCGGTTTGCGGCCGGCGTATTCGACGACGACCTGGCTTTTCGCGTCGGGGCGGAGATACTTGATGCGGCCGTCTTCCCGGGCGGCGGTGACGGCGCGGATGAGGTCGTGGGCGAGGTGGATGGGCATGGGCATGAGTTCGGGCGTTTCGTTGACGGCGTAGCCAAACATCATGCCCTGATCGCCGGCGCCCTGATCGGCGGCAAGCGTTTCCTTTACGCCTTGGGCGATGTCGGCGGACTGCTTGTCGAGGGCGACCATGACCGCGCAGGTTTTGTAGTCGAAGCCCATGGCGGCGTCGGTGTAGCCGATTTTACGGATCGCTTCGCGGGTGACGGCCTGGAAGTCGATATGCGCCTTGGAGGTGATTTCGCCGGCGATGACACAGAGTCCGGTGGAGACCATGGTTTCGCAGGCCACGCGCGAGAGCGGATCCTGTTCAAGCATGGCGTCGAGAATGGCGTCGGAGATATGGTCGCACACCTTGTCGGGGTGACCCTTGGAAACGCTTTCTGAGGCAAAGAAGGTGTGTCTGGTCATGTTATGGTCCTCTTCATGTGTATGCTTTCGTGTGGTTTTATGCCGGTCGCGGCTGGTAATGGTGATTTTGCCCTACGGGGACCATAGCGAAATTATTCGGCAATTTCCGAAATTTCGTAGAGTGTCCCGGAAAGGCAAAATCACCCTTACACGCTGAGACCGGCATACTAGCGTTCAGTCTGGATTACGAAAATCGTATCATAAGGTTACCTTGACGCCTCCGCAAGTTTTTTCCTTCGTTGAAGACGGCTGGGGCGGTCATTTATTTTGTAAAACTTCAGGAATAACCGGAATGCTTTACTCCGCCTCGCGCCGTACCGATCTCCCCGCCTTTTACCCCGGGTTAATCGTGGAACGCGTGCGCCGATCCCGGCGGCTCGAGGGGCTGGTGCTATGGACCAAGGACATCAGGAACCTGGTCCGCCACGCGGAGTTGGCGAAGGTGACGGCGGCTTATCCCACGATCGTGAATTATACCGTCACCGGTCTGGCGGGAACGCTCTGGGAGCCTCGGGTGCCGCTTCTCAAGGAACAATTGCTGGAGTTGGCCGTTTTGGCGGAGCGTTTTCCTCCAGGGGCGATTCGCTGGCGCTTCGATCCGATCCTGCCCGGTCCGGATTTGTTCGAGCGGTTCGCGGCGACGCTACGGACCCTCCGGGAAGTTTTGCGTGAAATCAATGAATGTATAATCAGTTTTCCCGACCCCTACCCCCAAGCGGTGGCGCGCACCCGGGCGGCCGGTTTGGCCTGGCCGATCATCTCCCTACCGGAGAAACGCGCGATTTTAGCGAGGCTATTAGCGCTATTCAGGGAATTCGGCCCCGGGGAAACAGGAGTGGCTACCGCTGCGGACTCCTTCTGCCCGCTCCGGCTCTGCTGCGAAACGGAGTTAATGGACCAACCGGGGGTCGGGCCCGCGGCTTGCATCGACGCCGGGCTTTTCGCAAGGCTTTACGGAGTAAGGATTGGTTCGCCGGAAAAGGACCCGGGGCAGCGCAAGACCTGTGTTTGCACGAAATCGACCGATATCGGACGGTATGATTTAACCTGCGGACATGGATGTTTGTATTGTTATGCCGGAAGGCAGGCGGTAATGTGATAGCCAATAAGGAATTGGCACCGCGTCCACTGAACAGCAGATGACTGCATAATGCTTGCACTTTAGTCGACTTTTTAGAAAATCGACAGTACGGGTGCTTTATTAAACTACATATTTTCGTCATGCTCTAAAGAACAAGGAGGTCTGACATGCCGACACTTACCATTCGCAATCTCCCTCCGGATGTTATCGAACGCTTGAAGCGACGCGCCAAGCGCCACGGCAATTCGATGCAGCAGGAAGCCAGGAATATATTAGGGGAACAATTGCCGTCCAAGGAGCAGGTGATGGCGAGGATACAGGAGAACAGAAAGCGAATTGTAAATCCCCCTTCCGCCGAGGACGTCAATAGATGGATTGCCATCAGCAGAGGCCACGTTGATGATTATTGATACCATGGTTATGGCATATTCCGTTTTGGGAGTGCCGGATTTCGGCAAAGAATCGGATCAGGTTATCGCCGCGGCTGGCGATATTGTCGCACCGGCATCGGTCGAAGCGGAATTGTTGAATGTGGTTTGGTTATGGGAGCGGGAGGGAGATGGTCGGTACGATGCACAAAGCGCCTATCAAGACGCCACAGGACTTTGGACCGAATTAATCCCGATGGGATTGCTGTGGCCATTGGCTCTGGATTTGGCCTTGTCCAAAAATCATTCCCCCTACGACACGCTGTTTGTGGCGGCGGCGCAGTTACGCGAGACCAAGGTGGTAACCTACGATAAAAAGCTGTTGAAATTATTTCCCGATTACGCTCTGACGCCAAACGTTTTTCTTGGTAAAAAATGATCCGGACCCCAGTCATGGATTCCAGGTCAGCATCTCTCTATCTGCCAATGTTGGTCAATTCCTTCAGCATCTCCCCCACATTAGCGTAAACTTTCCTTGCCGCCGCCGCCACCTCGTTCTGGGCGCCGGGTACGGTGAACCCGCCGAAGCGGACAATCATCCCGATATCGTTTATGCCGTCGCCGATGACGCTGACCGGATGCTCCTGCCAGCCGTTGGCCGCGATTAAATCGGCCACGCCCTGCGCCTTGTCGACGCCGGCGCGATTCAGGTCGATGGAAATCTTGTTGGGGTGGGTGGCGATGACCCCGGCGAAATCGTCCCGCAAGCGGTACTCCCATTCACGGCAGGCTTCCAGGGTAGGGTAGGACAAGCTGATTTGCCCCATGGTCGTCGCGGCCAGGGCATCGTGGTAGGAAATTTCTTCGAATTCCAAATCGGTTTTCGGGAACCAGGAGGCGGGCCGGAGAAAGACCCGGGTCGGTCCGTCGCCGGAGAGCTGGATGTGCAGGCTCTCTGCGGCGGCGGGGTGGCGGCAAATGGCCGGAATATGGGCGTCGTCCAGATAGTGGCGGAACAGTTCGCGGCCGGAGGCGTCGACGGCGAAGGCGCCGTTCAGGCAGACGATGAAGTCGAGGGGGATTTGCCAACGCTCGACCTCGCGGCGGATCATCGGGTAATCCCGGCCGGTGGCGATGCCGAAGACATTGCCGGCGGCGCGCCACATTTCGATGGCGGGTATGAGGTCGCCGATAAGTTCACCCTGATGATACATGGTTCCGTCGTAATCCGAAGCCACGATGTGCATGGAGTCTCCTGAAGCTGGTTCAATTCGCAATGGTTCTGTCTGGAGAGAAGCCGACCCTTGTCAAAATGACCAAGTTCACCCGCTGCAAAAAGAGGTGCGGGATATGCTGTGGTCATAAAGTAATTTTCGCAACTGCCGGACAAATAACAAGATTAAAGTGGCGTTGCCGCATTTTTATCTGTATTCCCCATTGTGGCATTTTGTTTGCTTGTTATAATATGGCGGTTCGTTTCCGACCCGGGACTTCCGACCTGGGACGCCAGCCGCGTTCCAGGCGCTGTTGTACGCCGGGCACGGCGTACGTCTTATGAGGTTAAAGTCCTCTGCGAGCCGTGGTGAAACGGAATCGCTAGCCCAAGGCAAATGCGTCGCGGTAACGCGGGGTGTGAAGGAAGCCGGCGGCAAAACTCGGACGGGAC
>JAVBQR010000028.1:0-6664 GCA_031548865.1 Planctomycetota bacterium | reverse complement strand
AGCCGAGAATCTCCGCCGCCTCCTTGACCGCCTGGCCGATACGTTCGCGGGGTTCGTTCCTGAGCTTCATGGCGAAGCCCATGTTTTCGGCGACCGTCATGTGGGGGTAAAGGGCGTAACTCTGGAAGACCATGGCGATGTCCCGGTCCTTCGGGGCGATGTCGTTCACTACCCGTCCGGCGATGGAGATTTTCCCGGCGGAAATTTCCTCCAGCCCGGCGATCATCCGGAGCAGCGTCGATTTCCCGCAGCCGGACGGACCCACCAGGGTGACGAATTCGCCGTCCTCGATATGCAGCGACACGCCCTTTATGACTTCGACCTGCCCGTAGGCTTTGTACACGTCGTCGATTACCACTGCTCCCATGGTCGTTCTCCTCACAATTTCGTTTCTCGCCCTGTCCCTTACTCTCGGTTCTCCAACGGCAGCCAGACCAACATCTCCCCGGGCGTGCGGTTGTCCCAGGCGTAATAGGGAATGGCGGTGAGACCGGCGGCGGTAAGCCGGGGCGGCGTTTCGCGGTAGAGGGTTTTCCCCCAGTCGCCCGTCTCGGCCCGTTGGGCTTGGAGCTTCAAGACGGTAATCCCCCCCAGTAGATCGGCGCGGAATTCAGTGCCGATTTCGGCATCGGGATCGATCCTCACGCTATTAAGCGGGAACGGGTGGTCCGCCCCTTCCAGGCAGTACAGGAGCGGCCCCCGCGCCAAGGCGGCGCGGCCCGCGTCCTGACGGATGTGCGGATTGGCGTACAACCAGCGGGGGACAAGGGGGAGGTCGAGTTCAATTATGTCCCCGTCCCGCCAGCCGCGCTTCAGGGTGAGGTAACCGTTTTGCGTCAGCGCCGCCACCTCGATATTTTCGCCGTTGAGGCGGGCGGAAGCCCCCCGGCACCAGCCGGGAATCCGCAGGGCCAGGGCGAATTCGACCGGTGACGGATCGGTGGCGACACGAAGGGAAATTTTTCCGTCCCAGGGGTAATCCGTTTCCTGGACCAGGGTGACCTTCCCGCCGGCCAGCTCGAATTCGCCGGTACTCGCGGCATAGAGGTGGACCGCCAGGGCGGAGTCGGCCTGGCTGTAAATATAACTGCCGATGGAGGCGATCAGGCGGGAAATATTGGGGGGGCAACAGGGACATTTGTGCCAGTCCCAGCGATGGTGATTGCCGTAGCTTTCCAGCGGGTTTTCGTAGAAGAAACGGGTGCCGTCCCGCGACAGTCCGGCCAGGGCGCCGTTGTAGAGGGCCGTCTCCATGACGTCGGCGTAACGGGTATCCGGGCCGAAGCCGAGCATGCGCCGGGCCCAGAAGACCAGGCCGATGGCGGCGCAGGTTTCCGCGTAGGCGCTCGAATTGGGGAAATCGTAGTCGGCGGTGAAGCCCTCGTTTTCCTTTGACGGTCCCATGCCGCCGGTGACGTAAAGGCGCTTCGAGGTCAAATCGTCCCAGAGCCGATCCAGGGCGGCGCGGAGACTCGGGTCGTTCGTCTCCAAGGCGACGTCGGCCATGCCGCAGTACAGGTACATCGCCCGGACCGCGTGACCGACCACCTTGTCCTGCTCCCGGACCGGCCGGTGCGACTGGTCGTATTCGTGATTTTTGCTGGGATTGAGGTTTTCCTTTTCGCCGCGCGCGGCTGCTTCGAGGTCGAAGTAATGCGGCTGAGCGCCGCGCTGGTTGATGAAATAGGCGGCGAGGTTGAGGCGACGTTTGTCGCCGGTGAGGCGGTAGAGTGACATCAGGGCGAGTTCGAGTTCGGGGTGGCCGGGGTAACCCGGTTTTTGCCCGGGGGCCGTTCCCAGGGTGGCGGCGATGTGGTCGAGGTAACGCTCCATGACGTTCAGGAATTCGCGTTTGCCGGTGGCCTGGAAGTAGGCCACGGCGCCTTCCAGCAGGTGGCCGGCGTTGTAGAGTTCGTGACAGTCGCGCATATTGGTCCAGCGTTTTCCCGGCTGCATGCGGGTGAACCAGCTGTTCAGGTAACCGTCAGGGAGCTGGAGTTTTTCATAGAGTTTGACGATGCCGTCGACTTTTGCCTCGATGGCGTGGTCGCGTTTTTCCGAGATTAGATACGAGTACGTTTCGGCGATTTTCCCCAGGTCCGAATCCCAAAACATTTGCATACTCACCCCGCCCGGGTTGTAGGGGATGCGCAGTTCCGGCACCGGGCGGGACGGGTCGACCTGGTCGAGGGTGCCGGCGGCGAGGGCGCGTTCGTAGAGGACCGGCGCGGCGCCGTTCCGGACGGCTTCGATGCGATCCCGCCAGAAGCCGTTCACTCGGATTTGGGGAAGAGCGGGCGGGCGGAAGGGGGAGTTGGCGTTCATGCCGGGTTCCTTTCAATTATGCAGTCAAACTTGGAATTGCGGGTGTGAAACGCGTCTCTCGACTCTCTCCCCCGCACACCTCCCAAGAACGTCATCCCGGCGTCCGTGCATTGAACCGGGGTATAAACGATGGCGTGCCGGGACCCAGTGAGGTAAACAATCGCTATGTTTATTTTTGCCAACAACTCCTGAATGTGTGCATTGCTGAAATCGTTTCGTAGCCGATGTTTACCGCACTGGGTCCCGGCACATCATCGTTTACCCCCCGGTTCGAGGTACAGACGCCGGGATGACGGTGAGGGGAGGAATGCGGCGGAACATGGTTCGGAGACACGTGCCGCACCTGTAATCACAATATTGGCAGTGTATTGGTTTTTCTCACTTCACCGCCCCTGCCGTCAGGCCGCGGACGTAGTAGCGCTGCAGGGCAAGGAAGAGAATCAGGCAGGGAATCATCATCACCGTCACCCCCGCCTGCACCGCGCCCCAGTTGATCCCGCCGTATTTGCCGTAACGCACCACCGCCATGATGACCGGGAGGGTTTGGTACTCGGTATTGGTCAGGAGGACCAATGCGCCCAGGAATTCGTTCCACGAGGTGAGGAAGGCGAAGATGGAGACGGTGACGATTCCGGGGAGGGTGAGGTTAAGCATGATTCGCCTGAGCATCGAGAAGGTGGTGCAGCCGTCGATGCGGGCGGCCTCCTCGATGTCCATGGGAACGGCGTCGAAGGAGTTCCGCATCATGAAAACGGAAAACGGCAGTTGCAGGGTGGTGTAGACGAGAGCCAGCCCCACCCGGCTATTCTGCAGGCCCATTTTGGTGAGGAGTAGAAACAGGGGCGTCAGAATCGACTGGAACGGCACCATCATGGTCAGCATGATCAGCATGAAGAGTAGATTTTTCCCGGTGAAGCGGAAGCGGGAAAACCCGTAGCCGGCCAGGGTGCTCACCGCCACGGTCAGGGCCACGGTCGCCAGGGAGACGGCGATGCTGTTCAGGGAATGCCGGTAGAGTCCGCCGCCGAAGGTGTTCAGTTCGCGGTAAGTGTCCATTGAAACGCCCGTGGTCGGCCAGGGCGGCAGGGGCGGTTGGGCGGCTTCGTTCTTCGGCTTGAAGGAGGACAGGCCGACCCAGAACATGGGGGCGAGGAACAGCGCCGCCACGATTATGCCCAGCGTGGCGAGGGAGTAGCCGCTCAGCCGGGTCCGGAAGGGCAGTCTGTTGAGGGGGGGCCGGGAAGCGGCGGGGCGCTCGGGGTGGTCGTCCGGGTTTTCCGGGGCGTTCTCGTTCATTTGGCCGGCTCCTTGTTGCGGAGGACAAACAGTTGCAGGGCGGTCAGGGCCAGGAGAATCAGCATGACCGCCACCGACATCGCCGCGCCGTAGCCCAGTTTGAAGGAGATGAAAGAGTTGTTGTAGATCTGGTAGACGACGGTCATGGTTTGCCTGCGGGGTCCGCCGAGGGTGATGATGTAGAACTGGTCGAAGGCGAGGATGGAACCGGCGACGGACATGACGAGCGTGAGGGCGAGGGTGCGTTTCATCAGCGGCAGGGTCACCTGGGTGAAGCGTTGCCAGCCGCTGGCGCCGTCGATTCTGGCCGCCTCCTGGATTTCGTGGGGAATCGCCTGGATGCCGGTCAAGAGGAGCAGCATGGTGAAACCGGCCATGCGCCAGACCACCATGATGATGATGGAAATGAAGGCCAGGTGATAGTTCGCTATGAACTGGACAGGCTTGTCGACAATCCCGAGCCGTTGCAGAACCACGCTGAAGAGGCCGTTGTCCGGGCTGAGGAGCCAGACCCACAGCAGGCAGGAAGTGGCGAAGCCGACCACGGACGGGAGGAAGTAGCTGGTCCGGAAAAACCCGGTCAGCCGCGACTTCCGGTCGACGAAGAGGGCGAGGGGGAAGGCGACGGCGAAGATGGCGATAGTGACCCAGAAGGTATATTGGCCGGTGAAGAGGAGGGCGTTCAGGAATTGTTTGTCGGAGGCGAGGCGGAGATAATTTTCAAAGCCGATGAATTTGTGTTCGCCCATGAGGGGCCAGTTGTGAAGGGACATCCACACCGCCATCACCAGGGGAATCAGGAAAAACACCGCGACGAGGATAAGGGCCGGGGTGATGAAGAGAAGGGCGACCCACTGCGATTTCGGAGGCGGATATTTGCGTTTCAAATGCTCCCGCACATCGGCCGAAGTGGTGCCGGCGGCGAGTTCGTCGGGGGATTCTGCGGACATGGTCGGCTCCGTGGGATGTTCGCCGGAGGCGATGGGAGAGGGGGATTATTCCGGCTGCGTAACGAAATAGTGAAAAAGCTTTTAACACAGAGTTCACAGAGTTCACAGAGAACACAGAGAACCGCAATACCAAACAAAACCCATGCCGGTAAGGAACAAATAAAAATGCGGTTTTGTGGTTCTCTGTGTCCTCTGTGTACTCTGTGTTAATGCGGTTGTATTAGTGCGGTTTTACTTGTTGGCGTCAATGATTTCCTGGATGTTCTCCTGCCCTTCGGCCGTCAGGTCGTCGATGTTTTCCTTGGTGAAGAACCCGCGGTTCAACATATCGGTCCAGGGCCCGTTGTTATTGAGGAACACTTCGCTGTACACCAGGCTGTACGGGGTATGCCCCTTGGCGAGAATCTCCGCCGGCATCAGGTAACGGCTGTCCAGGCTCGACAACGCCGCCGCCGCCACGTCCGCCCGCACCGGCAGGCTGCCGTGCTTGGCCATGATGGTCTGGCCTTCCAGCGAATAGCACCACTCCAGGAAACGTTTCGCCGGGTCGAGCTTCTTCGTGCCCTTGGGGAAGACAATCACGTCGCCGCCGGCGAAAGTCGCGAAGCCGCCGTCCTTGCCGGGGATCGGGGTGACGCCGAAATCAATTTCCGGATGATCGTTCAGGACAATGCCAATCAAAAAAGTGCCGGCCGACATCAAGCCGACTTTACCGGCCAGGAAGCCGGTCAGCATATTCGCCCCGGCGTCCGTCACCGCGCTCTCGGGAATGCCGCCTTTCTGGTAAATGTTGCGGTAAAGCTGAATCGCCTCCTTCACAATCGGCGTGTCGATTTGCGCGGTCATGCCGTCCGCCGACAGGGTGTCCCCGCCCGAGGCCCAAATGAGCGGATTGAAGGTGAAAGCCAGCCAGCCGCCGCCGGACCCCAGCAGGTAGAAGCCGTAGGTGTCGTCGCCGATTTTGCCGATTTTCACGCAGTGATCCTCGAACTCGGCCCAGGTGCGGGGCGGCTTCTCGGGGTCCAGTCCGGCCTTGCGGTAAAGATCCTTGTTGTAAATCAGGAAGGACGATTCGGCGGAATAGGGTAGGCCGTAAATGCGGCCGTCCTTCGCGCCGGTGGAAATCTGTACGTGGGCCTTGGAAAGATGGCTGAAGTACGGCAGGCCCTTGGCATAATCGGTGATGTCCACCAGCATCCCCGCCTTGATGAGCTGGGGCGTGTAAATGAGGTCCAGGGACACTGCGTCGGGCGCCTGTCCGGCGGCGTAAGAGGTG
The DNA here is from genome assembly GCA_031548865.1 of Planctomycetota bacterium. Lineage (GTDB taxonomy): Bacteria > Planctomycetota > SZUA-567 > SZUA-567 > SZUA-567 > JAJBSZ01. Next base: position 817 of record JAVBQR010000028.1, on the reverse strand, counting down.
GCCAATTTCTGCATCAATTCCTGGGCGATGATGATTTCCAATTTGACCTGATCCCCGCCTTTGTCGTTGTATGCCTTAACTAGCGGGGTCATGAAATTCGAGTTGTCGCTCCTAACCCACAGCGAAAACGACTCCCCGGCGGGAGCGGCGGACCAGGCGAGGGCGAAGAGGCAACAGCATAGTGCGGCCAGGAGGCGCGGGGCGGTCTTCTTTTCCGACATAATTTTCTCCTCTGGATTGACGCCTAAACGGTAAATTGGCCGAGTGGCCAACCTGATTCCGGACGACGGGTCGTACCGTGGCTAGGAAGCGGTTCGCGGTGTTGACGTTCGGTGCTAAAGCAGGGGGAGAGGGCGGCGAGCGATTTTCTGGGCAATCCCGGGACCGGGCCATAAGGGAATCGAGCCAGGACTATTTTACCACATGTTTCCCGTGTCGCAAGCGTTCAACCGGGGTGAAGCGTAACTCGCCGGATCCTGGCCGATAAACCGTCGCTGGGTTGTTCCACTTAGTACTACAGTTGCATGTTGAGGCAACACGTGACTCCGAACCCTGTCGCGCCGCAACCTCCCCCGCGCGTCATTCCGGCGTCTTGACGATCGCTGCACCCCTAACGGGCGGTTTCGCCGGAATCCAGAGGGTTTAACCAATGCTACGGAACATCTGGAAAACCTGATGCCGTATAAGTAAATCCCTCTGGATTCCGGCGAAACTACCCGTTGGGGGTGCAGCACCTGATTGCGACGCCGGAATGAGTGCGCCCGTGATGGCGCCAAATCAGTGCGGTGCAAGTCCGCATCGGGGTTTGTCACAACCC
>JAVBQR010000024.1:0-23847 GCA_031548865.1 Planctomycetota bacterium | reverse complement strand
CGCCCGTATGAAACGGCATAAAACCTCACCTCCCGATCCCAAGGAAATCCCCGATCCTACTTATGACGCCGTCATCTCCGGCACCAGCGAAGTCGGCGGCGCCGTCCTCACCGCGGTGGCGACCACCATCGTCGGCTTCCTGCCGGTGTTCGCCCTTTCGGGACCGGAAGGAAAACTCTTCAAGCCCCTCGCCTATACGAAAACCTTCTGCCTCGCCGCCGCGATTGTCCTTACCCTGGCGATTCTCCCCGCGCTAATGCACTTCCTGTTTCGCGACCGGGCGAAAAGCGCGCTCGTATCCCGCCATCTCAAAACGCTCCTGGCCATTATGCTGGCGGTGGTCTGTTTTTATTTCGAATATCCCCTGGCCGCCGGGGCAATTTTGTTGCTCGCCCTATGGATACTCCTGCGGCCGCTCCTGCCGGAGAAGGCAGCGCCGGCCGTGTCCTTCGCCCTCTCCCTGGCGGCCGGCCTCCTGTTCGGTTACATCCTCGCCTTGGACTGGATGCCCTTGGGTCTCGCCGTCTCCCGAGGCCACAACATAATTTTCACCTGGGCGCTTCTCCTGGGCGCCTACGGCGCCATGGAACTTTTCATTTACCTCTACCCCACCGTCCTCGCCTGGTGCCTCAGGCATAAAATCCTCTTCACGGCTTTCCCGGTCATCCTCTGCATTTGGGGGCTGGTGGCTTGGCTCGGCTTTGCCCGGGTGTTTTCCTTTGTTCCCAAAGCGGCAGAATTGGCCAGAATCCGCACGGCTGAAACGTTGCGCGCTTCCGAACCTTGGCGGGACCTCGCCAACCTTTTCCCCGGGCTCGGGAAAGAGTTCATGCCCTCTTTCGACGAGGGGACATTCCTCTACATGCCGACGGTCATGCCCCATGCCAGCGTGGGCGAGGTCGAGGATTTAATCAACCGCCAGGACCGGCGCTTTGCCGAGATTCCGGAAGTTTACGACGTGGCGGGAAAATTCGGCCGGGCCGAATCGGCCTTGGACCCGGCCCCATTGTCGATGTTTGAAACCGTCATCAGTTATCACCCGGAATACCTGCAGGATCAGGTCGGGAACATCCTGACTTTCAAATGCGACCCCGAAGCAGAGGCGATATTCCGGGACGCGGACGGCAAGCCGGTACTGGACGACGGCAAGGAAATACCGGTAAAAGGGCAGTTTTTCCGGGACGAAGCGAACCGGCTCATCCCCGATCCCTCCGGCCGACCCTTCCGGCTCTGGCGGCCGCGCCTGGCCACGGTGAACGATCTGTGGAAGGAGATTGAAAAGGCGGGGGCGATTCCGGGCCTGACCGGGGCGCCGAAATTGTATCCCATCGAAGCGCGCATGGTGATGCTCCAGACCGGCATCCGCGCGCCGATGGGGGTGAAGATTCAGGGCGACAATCTGGCCGCCATTCAGAAGACGGCGGACGACATCGAACGGTTTCTCCGGCGGGCGCCATTGGTGAACGCCGGGGCGGTGGCGGCGGACCGGAATTTGGGCCGGCCCTATTACGAGATAATCCCCAACCGGCTTGAACTCGCCAAGCGGGGGATCGTGGTCAAGGATTTCGAGCATTTTCTGGAAACCGCCATTGCCGGATCGATGACCCCGAATTATGTCTACGAGGAAGGCCGGCGGGTGCCGGTGCGGCCGCGAGTCCTGAAGGCGAACCGCGAGAGCCCGGAAGCCTTGGCTTCCCTGCCGGTGCCGATAGCCACGGGCGGCTCGGTGCCGCTGGAGGAAGTGGCGGAAGTGAGGTTCAGCCAAGGTCCGGAGATGATTGCCTCGGAAGGTTCGCGGCTGGTCACTTATGTGGTGTTTGATCGGAAGGAAGGGGCGAGCGAGGTCGAGGCGGTGGAGGCGGCGCGGGATTACCTGCTGCGTCTCCGGGACCGCGGTGAATTCGTCACCCCGCCCGGGGTGTCCTACTCCTTTACCGGGTCCTACGAAAACCAGGTGCGTAGCGAGCGGGTGTTCATGGTGATTGTGCCGGTGGCGTTACTGGCGATATTCCTGATTATTTACCTGCAATTCCGCAAGGTGCCGATTAGCCTCCTCCTGTTCTCGGGGGTGCCGATCGCCCTGGCGGGCGGGATGATTTTGTTGTGGCTGTACGGGCAGAACTGGTTCATGGGGCGGGAGATTTTCGGGGTGGATTTGCGGGAACTCCTGCATATTCGCGCCTACAATTTAAGCGTGGCGGTGTGGGTGGGATTTTTGGCCCTGTTCGGAATCGCCACCGACGACGGGGTGGTGATGGCGACTTATTTGGAGCAGTCCTTCGGCAGGAACGAGCCGGGGGAGGTCGCGGCGGTTCGGGAGGCGGTATTGGAAGCGGGAATGCGGCGGGTGCGGCCCTGTTTAATGACCAGCGCGACCACCCTTTTGGCGCTGCTGCCGGTGTTGACCAGCGGCGGCAAAGGATCGGAAATCATGATCCCGATGGCCATACCTTCGTTTGGCGGGATGGCGGTGGCGCTCATCACCATGTTTGTATTGCCGGTGAGTTATTGCTGGTTGAAGGAGCGGGCGTTGCGGGGTCGCCGGTAGGGAAGCGAGGGTGCAACTGGAATTTCCTTAATGGTCATACCGACTTCGAAGGGAAATGCCGATAATTCTTTTTTTACCACAGAGGCACAGAGAGCACAGAGGTTCACAGAGTTCTTAAAAATTGGGGATCAACTGAACTTTTGCAAAGTGGCGATTTAACCGCCAATCGCCACTTTGTAAAAATCGTTTTTGCCCGTTGATTTTACAAAATCGCCATTCGGCGGTTTGAATGGTGATTTTGCAAAACTCCAGGATCAACATAGAACCGGAAAAATATTAGAAATAAATAAGCTATCCCTGACTTTACTTTTCAGTTACTCTGTGAAGCTCTGTGCTCTCTGTGCCTCTGTGGTGAAATAGAACTATCAGCATGCCAAACACCGACTTCAACCCTGCCCCTTCAACATCATGCGGGTCATCCGCCGCGGCGCCTGCTTCGTCGCCTCCTCCACCTGCCGCCGCTCCGAAATCTGCTTCGAACGGTAAGGCTCGGTCACATAGTGCATGACCGGCACCAAGGCCTGGTTCGGATCCCCCGAACCGTCATAAAAATTGCACACCACCGGAACGTTAAGCTCCTTCTCCAACTTCGGGAACACCGAGGTGGTGATCGTCCCCGGCATGCAAAACATCGGGCTCGCGTTCACTATCGCCTTCGCCCCGTCCCGCTTCACAAACAACGCCGCCCGGCCCAAAGTCAACACCGCCTCACCCTCGAACTGCCAGGGCAAATAACGCTTCCCCTCCTCCATCACCTCGGCAATCGGATGCTCATGCCGTTCCGGCAAAACGTCCGCCGCATACTGGTAGTAACTATGCTCGATACGATTGAAGAAAAGGCGCGTCTCCAACCAGATGCGGGCGCGCTCAATATAGGAGGAGATCCCCCGCGACTGCTCCCGCACCAACAAATTCCGCAAATGATTGGTGTAAAATATCCACTCGCTAATCGGCGCCAGCCAGGCCTCGCCACCCAACTCCTCAATCCGCCGGCACAGATCATTATTCAAAAACGGATCGCACCTGACATAAATCTCCCCCACCACCCCAACCAAAGGCCTCGGCGCCGCATACTTGGGGAGAGCCGCCAATTCCCAGCCGCAGGCCCGCACCGCGTCCGCCACCGCCGCCTTGTCACCCCTCGAAAACGCCTCCTCTATTTTCACGGTGTAACGCTCCACCACCCCGTCCACGGAACCGCGATCTATCTCGTAAGGCCGCACCCGGTGGGTGAACTTGCGCATGATGTCGGAACATACCAGGGCGTGATAAAGGAGAATCCGCGCCTGGGTGTCAATCCCCTCGTAGGCGTTCTCGGCCGACGGGGACATGACCTGAATCTGCTCCCAACCCTTTTTCGCGAAAATCATCTTGTCCAACTTCGCGTACTGACCGAAACGACAAGGCCCGCAGGCCGTCGGCATAAAGAAAATCACCTTCGCCGGATCCACCCCGTCCCGCTCAATCGCCGCCAACAAGGCGCCGGTCGTGGCCGGACACGGCACACACTCGCCGCCGCCGGTATGCTTCAACCCCAAGGCCATCGAAGCGGAATCCTCCGACAAGGCCCGGGCATCGTAACCGATACTGCGAAACACGGCGGCGAAAAACCTCGCCCCCCACGGTTCCATCGGCGGCACATACATCACCTTCCCGCCGCCCGGTCCGCTGATTCGCGATTCTTCAAGACGTGCCATTTCATTGCCTCTCAATTCTCAATCGATAAGCTTGGGGTGAACCAGCCACTGCAGCACCGAACCGCCAAACCCGGCCCGCGCCGCCGCCAACAAGGCCAGCGAACCCTTGCGCATCTCCACCACTTGGTCCTTCGCACCCAACAGGTACGATATAAGCAAACCCAAATCCGGGGCGTGCCCCACCAACAACAGGGACCCGCCGCCCTTGGCAAACTCGTACATCAGCGCCGATCCCGTCTCCGGCGCCATCCCGCAAACCAGCCGCTCGTCGGGAATCACCCTGGTTCCGTTCCCCAGGCTCTCCGCCACCAGCTTCGCCGTCTCGTGGGCGCGGGGATAGGGGCTCGTCACCACCAGGGGCGTGCCGGCGACCAACTGCTTTTTCAACCAATTCCCCGCCTTCTCCGCCTGCTTGCGGCCTTTGTCGGACAAAACCCGCGCAAAATCGCCGCCCGCCCCGCCGTCCACCGCATCGGCATGGCGCATGATGTAAACGTCCATTCCTGCCCCCGGGCAAAGCGTCTGCGAATTATACCGAAAGCGAACGCGAACCGTATAACGGCGAACTGTATAAATGATTGTCGGCGGCAGGTATATCCTGCCGCCGATAGTTGAGAATTATAGCCGTGTTTCGCAATGTTTCAAGGAACTTTCCCTCGCCAATCACCTCGTCGCCGCCCGGGGCAGCTGATCCTTCAATTTCCGCATGGCGGTGGGATAATCGTGGAACTCTCCGTTCAACTTGAACAACGGGAGAGTGTCCATCATGGTGTGCGCAGCCATGACATCGGCGGAACCGTCATTCCGCCAACCGTCATGCAACTTGACGTAGCGCTCGATGTTATGTTCGTTATAAGCCAAGCCCATCATTTCCAGCTTGCTCTTGGCCGCGTTGCATTTGCCGCAGCCGGGTTTGGAGTATACATCAATGGTCATGCTAAGAACTCCCTGCTTTTACCCCTAAAAAAGCTGTCAAAAAAAATAAATCTCACCCTCTATACCGGAGACGCTTTGCAATTCGGGATACGCGAGGCAATTGCCGAATACCGCCAAAGCAATTGCCCAACATGTCCCCGAATTTCAAAGCGTCTCCGGGATAATCACAAAAATCCCCACCGTCCATAAATATTCATGGACAGATTATCTTCCACATTCATAAGAATTTACGGTAAATAGACCCGCCCACGCCCGGTGTAATAGACCCTGGTCGGCGGCATCCCAAAGGAGGGTACCCGGCGTCTGTAAACCTGAGACAGGCAGAAATTAGCTCCGGTTTTGCCCCAGCGCCATTTGCATCCAACAAATTCGTATTCTACGAAGAAGATTGAAAAAGTCAAGGATAAAAAACCAAAATATAGCGAGTGTGACACTGGCATCCACTATATATGGTGGTCTAACTCCATATAATGGGCTGCTCCATTTTCTTAACCCAAGAAACGCCAAGGCACTTTTTTCAACCCGATCCGTAGGCACGAATGGGATAAAAAAGGAATATTTACTGAAACTTACAAACTACTCTTTGTGTTCTGTCGCCTGTCCCGCCATTTCCACCAGTTTTTCGTTGGCCGGGACTTTGACGCCAAAACGCTGTCCGACCTCGACGATTTTTCCATTCAGTTCCTGAAGTTCGGTGTGGGCGCGCCGGTTCAGGAGGTCCTGGCGCATGGAGAAAGCCACTTCCTCGTTCCTGCCCGCCTGCCAGGCCAACAGCTTCAGGGGGAGGTTCCCCGGTAGGGAAACGACCCAGCGCAATTTCGAAACCGGGTAACCGGGTAGGTCCACCGGGTCCAAGTGAAGGCGGCGCATCACTTTAAAACCTTCGCGCAGGGCGTCCAGGGCCAATTTGCCATAAAACGGATCCGCCAATAGTTGGGCGCTGGTTTTGCCGGTCAGGGAATTCAGGACATTGAAGCCGATATTCAGCATCAATTTGGACCATTTCAGTCTGGGGCTGGCCTTGCCGCCTTCGACCCAGCGGCATTCCATGCCGGTGAGGGACATGAGGCCCTGAAATACCGCTTTGGCGATATCGGGATCCCCCTGGTGCCGGGCGCCGGCGAGCCCCCCTTGATCCGATGCGAGGCGGATATTCCCCGGGGAGGTCAATTCCAGGCCGGCGCAAATGGACCCGGATACGACGATATTCCCTGGGAAAATGGAACCTATTTTGTCCTCGTTTCCCACGCCGTTCTGCAAACTAGCCAAAATGCAGCCGGGAGGAATTTTTCCCGCCAGGGTGGCCAGGGCCGGAACAGTGTCGAAGCTTTTCACCGCCACCAGGAGCAGGTTCGGATCGGCGGGCAGGTCTTCGGGACGATCGGAAAAGGCGATGCCGTCCAGGGCGGTGCGTTTGGCAAGGCCGGAGACGACGCTCAGGCCGTTTTGCCGAATCTGTTGCAAATAGGATCTTTTCACCAGGACGCCGGTGGAGACGCCGGCGAAGCTGAGGAAAGACGCGACCGTGCCTCCAACCGCGCCGGCGCCGACGACCCAGACCCGTCCGGCCGGGGGGAGTTCCCGGCGGGCATGCGTGGCTTGCCGCACCAAAGCAGCGGCGGTTTGTTCGGGTTTTTCGAAGATGAGGGAATGTTCGGCGTCGGGGAACGTTTCCACCACCGCCCCGGCTTTGCGGGCGATCTGCTCGGTGAGGGGATTGTCGACGATTTGGTCGCGTCCGGCGAGGAGACAGAGGGTGGGGGGAAGGAGGCGCCGGCCGGCGTTTTCCTTGATGAAGCGGCGCATTTTCAGCGTTTCGAAGCAGAAGGAGGCGGTTACCCGCTTGACCCGGTATTCATCGTGGGCAATGAAATCCCGCCATTTGGGGTTGGCGGTGAAGTGTTCCACGTCGAAGGCGGGGGTAATGGGGGTTTCCGGATATTTGCGGACTATGGCCAGGAAGGCGTCCAGTTTTCCTTTGCCGGTGAGGTCGCGTTTCCCTACGATTCCCGGGGCGATGAGGGACACGGAGGAGAAGAGCCAGGGCCGGCGGAGGGCCAGGTAGAGCGCGGCCATGCCGCCCCAGGACATGCCGGCGAGGTGGAGGGAGCCGTATTTGGCCAGAAATTTGGAGGCCATGGCGGAGGCGTTTTCGTAGAAGTCGCGGTACGAGGTGAGGTGCCCGCGCTTTCCCGGGGATTTCCCCCAGCCGATGCGGTCGTAAGCGATGGCGGCGTACCCTTCGGCGACCAGCCGGGTGGCAAGGTCGACGTACCAGGTGGAGTTCGATTCCATGCCGTGCAGAAGGAGGAAGGCTCCTTTGGGCGTGGAGGAGGGCTGGAGTTCGCGTATGAAGAGGTTTGGGGTCAGGTCGTGTTCCATGTGTGCTTTCAGTCGGGTATGACGGTTACGAATTCAAAACCGCTGGATCTAAGGGAGAGATTTGTCAATGGAGCGGCAATAAGCGTACCCGGGATTTTAATTCATCCACAACGATCAAAGCGCCATTCTCCAATTCTTGCTGATACGTTGATAAGGTATGCTTCAAAATTTCAATAAGAAACTCGGGAAGAATATTCCGCCGCCGAATCGGTATGAAAGGTTCATGTCAACCAGCAGCTTCATACTTGTACCGTAAGTGGCAATTCCAACTCCTCAGATCGCCACGCCGCATAAGCTAACGCTTGTTCAATATCAGCCACTTCCAAAATAGGATAATATTCCAAAATTTCCTGAATACTTTTACCTGTCGACATCAACCCAACAATAGTTCCAACCGTTATGCGTAATCCGCGTATGCAAGGTTTCCCTCCCATAACGCCCGGATTGAAGGTTATACGATCAAGCATTTCCATTTGCACTCCATTCCGTGACCACCACGGCGGCTACTCCGCCTCTGGGGGCGTCCCCTTGCCCGCGTTCCCCTCCTCGCGAAGCACCCCGCGCACCCGCTCCGCCTCAGCCAAAAAGGGGAATGAAAACTCCACCCTGCCACCCGGTTCATACGAAAACCCCACCCGCAGCCCCGGCCCCTCGTTCGCCAAAAAATCCAGCACTTCCCCGAATTCCCCATTCGCCCGCAAAACCGCCTCCAGTAAATCCGACTCTCCGGTCAGCAAAAATTCCCCCTCGACCGCGCCGTCCCGGCGCATTTCCAAAATACCGCTCGCCTGACCGAAAACATCCCCGTAACCCCTGAATTCCACCGTCAACCAGCCCTCCGCCCCCCGCTCCGCCACGACCGAGGCCTGGTCCAACTCCAACAGCCCCGCTCCGGACAAACGCTCCAATTCGCTCTTTCTCCCGCCGCCCCAATCAGGTAGCGCCGCCAGGATCGCCCCCGCCACCTTGGGCATCCCCCCCCACCATGCCCCGCTCCGCAGCAAATCCACCACCGGCTTCGGACACACCACCCCCAAACCCCATTCGCGGAAATCGCCCTCGCCCGACGGATAGGAGCGCCAAGTCAAACTCACCCCGCCCCCCCCGGGCCGCACCATCCGGGACGCATCGGGCAGGAACCCCGACATTTTCGCCGCCAACAGCCCGGCATCCAGCTTCTCCCCACCCACCGTTACCAGACTCCCCTCCTGTTCCGGCGTCGCAGCCAGCCGCACCTTCCCCCCCAGCATCTCACCAAACCCGTTCAAGTTCAAACCCGCCGTCGAGCGGGACAGCGCCAAGGATAAATCCTTGCCTTCCCAACCAAATCCCCGCCACGCCCCCGAACGCCATTCGATCTTCGGAAACATCCTGGACAACCAGCGCGGCCAGTCGCGGTGTTTGCTGAAAAAAACCGGCACCTCGTCCAGCGCCGCCACATCCCCCCGCATCACTATACCCTTCGGCATGCCTTTCTCCGCCAAGGGAATGGTAATCTCGAAGGCGCCAAATCCCGACGGCCCCATATGAATCGCCGCCGGCAAGTTGTCCCGCGCCGGCCGGATCGGCCAGGTTGCCCTTATGGGGGCGCTCGGCGGCAATCCGAACACTCCCAGGGGAACTCCGGTAAGCTGCCCCTCCAAATACAGGGCGCCTGCCGAATCGGGGTGCTGGTCGTAGCGGATCAGTCCGTTAAAAACCCCCGGACCGTCCTCGATGGGAATACCGTTCACGAAAAATGGCAGGGTCGCCACCGGCAAACCCTTCACCCGCAGTTCACACCCCCCCGCCACGAACTCCGGCAACTCCCCGGGAGCCGCGGGAAGCACCACCCGCAAATTCACCGGTTCGGCCTGGCCGGTGAGGCGGGCCTCCGGGGTGTCGACCCGGCCGAAGGAGAAGGGCGTCCGATCCGCGTGGATGTCGATGCGATTCCGGTTATAGCCACCACTGACCACCCCTTCCAAATCCAACAACATCTCGTGGCCGCGCCTTTTCACCGCCAGGGAGCTTTTTTCGATAATAGCCTGCCAGGAGGAAATCTTCGGCATGGGAAAGGGAAACGGGGAATCGCCAATCGCCAGCGGCTGCATCAGTCCGTTGATGCTCCAGTCGCCGAAGGTGCTCTCCTCCAAGGCAATCTGCGCCCCTTCGAATAGGAGGCGCATCCGTCCCGGAAGTAAACCCGCCACCGACCAAGGCGGCGCCCAGGCGCCGATTTTGGTGATGCGCGCGAACTTACCGGGAAACACCGGATTCGGGTGTTCGATCTCCGTGTCGTGGAGCATCAGTCGCGAATCCCGCAGCAAATTCACCCGCACCACCATGTCGCCGGAAAGGGACACGTCGGCATTCAGCTTCTCGTCCAGCCACGACTGCATGGCCCGCTTCTTGGCGGGGGTTCGCAGGGAGCGCTGCACCAACCAGATGCACAGCCCCGACAATGCGGCCAGCGCCAGCGCCGCCAGGAAACAATGGAGGAGCCAGGGGGGGATTTTGGCTTTTCTGGAGGTGTCGGCTTCCGTGTTGCCGCTCATTCCCGGTTCCTCGACTTGCAAGGGAGGGCGAACAAACCGCCGTTCGCTTTCCTTGGAAAGTTATCCTGTAGCATTGCATAGGGTTTGTTTTCGCAAATCCCGACAACTGTTCCGCCGCCCGCGAAACCGGACGCCGGCCAGCCGAAAACCGATACAAACAGACAATGTTCCACTTTCGCCGGTAGCATGTCAATCCGTAAGCGCTTGAGTATATTCAGGCGGGATGGGGCAGGTACAATCGGTGTTCGCGGATGAAAGCGAGGACGCGGGGCGTGAGGTAGGGGAGTAGGGCGTTGTCGGCGGCGCCGGCTTCCAGAAGCGCGCGGACCTTGGTGGAACTGACGTCGACGGGACGCATGTCGAAGCGGCCGGCGCGGATTAGCGCGGCTTCTTCGGAATTGAGGTTGGCGAAATCGTCGTCACCATGAAAGGGGGTGTCCGGGCGTTCGGCGACCAGGGGGGGGGCGAGGCGAAGGATTTCCCGGTAATCCCGCCAGGTGGCGAAGGTTTTGGCGAGGTCGGAACCGATGATGAGACGGTAACGATGATGCGGATGTTTATGGAGTAATTCCCGCAGGGTGTCGATGGTGTAACTGGCGCCTTGGCGGTGGAGCTCCAGGTCGTCCACGGTGAGGCGCGAATCCTCGGCGGCGAGAAGCTTCGCCATCGCCAGGCGGGTCGGCGCATCGGCCTGGCGCGGCGTCGCCTTGTGGGGGGGGATCGCCGCCGGAATCAGGCACACCCGGTCCACCAGGTGCAAATCGAGAACCGTCCTGGCGAGAGCCAGGTGGCCGACATGGGGCGGATTGAAGGAACCGCCGAGAATCCCGACCCGCCGGCCTCCGGCAACCGGTCCGCTCCTCACTCTATCGCCTCCCCCTGCAAGCCCTGGCCGTGTTTCCCCAGGGCCGGCGTTTCGTCGCCGTCCAGGCCGACCAGGGACCGGGTCGGGTTGACCCCCTTCAATTGCATCACTTTCTGCAGGGCGTGGAGCACCTGGACCGGGACAAAGGCCGAGACGTCCCCGCCCAGAGCCACCGCTTCCTTTATGAGTGACGAGCGGATGAAGGAACGTTCCGCAGAAGACATGATGAACACCGTCTCGACCCCGCCGATACGCCGGTTCGCGACCGCGAGCTGGAATTCGTATTCGAAGTCGGCGAAGGTGCGGATGCCCCGGACAATCGCCTGGGCGCCGATTTTTTTGGCAAAGTCGACGGTCATGCCGGTGAACATTTCCGCCCGGATGTTTCCGTAGGAGCGGGTCAGTTCGCCGATGAGGCGCAGCCGTTCCGCCAGGGGAAGCATCGGTTCCTTGGCCGGATTCTCCGACACCGCCACCACCAGTTCGTCGAAGAGGGCGGCGCCGCGTTCGATGATGTCCAGGTGGCCGAAGGTGACGGGATCGTAACTGCCGGGGAGAAGCGCCACGCGTTTCCTGCTCATTGTGCATCCTTCCGAACGGTCCCGAGAAGTTTGTCGAGAAACACCGCCAGTTTGTCGCGCAGATCGTGGCGGTGGACGATAAGATCGATTTGGCCGTGTTCCAGCAGGAATTCGGCGGATTGGAAACCGTCCGGCAGTTCGGCGTTGATGGTGGTCTTGATGACCCGGGGTCCGGTGAAGCCGATACGGGCTCGCGGTTCGGCGAGGTTGATGTCCCCCAAAGCGGCCCAGGAAGCCCAGACGCCGCCCATGGTGGAATGGGTGCAGACGGAAATGAAAGGGAGGCGCGCGGCGTCGAGGCGGGTGAGGGCGGCGGAGGTTTGGGCCATCTGCATCAGGGAGAACAGTCCCTCGTACATGCGGGCGCCGCCGCCTGAACCGGAGAAGACGATGAGCGGCAGGTGCCGGTCGATGGCCGTTTCTATCAGCCGAACGAAGCGTTCCCCCACAACCGAGCCCATCGAACCGGCCATGAACCGGGAATCGGTGACCCCGAAGGCGACCGGGCGCTCCTTCAGGCGGCCGACGCCGGAGATCATGGCGTCGGTGATGCCGGTTTCCTTGCGGGCTTTTTCGAGCTTCTGGGTATAGCTTTCGATGCCGTTGAAATGCAGGACGTCCACAGCGGCTAGGTCGTCGTCCTGGGCGACGAAGGAATTGTAATCCAGGGTGACGCGGATGCGCTCGAGGGCGCCGATGGGGTGGTGGTGGTCGCAAAGGGTGCAGACGTTCAAGTTGGCCTCGAAGTCGACCCGCATCATCATTTCGCCGCATTTTTCGCATTTTACGCCGGGACCGGTGCCGATTTCCCGGATTTCGGTTTGGGGGCGGAGGCCAAGCTTTTCCTTAAGTCCCTGCCATTCGAGTATTGCCATGGGGTATGCCTCGGAAGACAACGAACGGCGGCCGGAGGGGTTGGTCCCTTCGGCAAAACCGCGTTCGGGTATGCGGCAGGTTATACGAATTGGCGGCAGGTTTGTAAATGGGAAATCGGGGCGGAGGGGAGATTCTGCAGGGCGGGCGGCAGAGAAGCGCAATGTGCCGTACGCCGTTTCACTTCGAATTCGGAAGAAAACCCCAGAGGCGCTTGTCGCTTGACAGGCCAGGGAGAATGCATAGCATTGCCTGCTTGCCACCCCGATGCGGGTGGAAACCAACCCTCAATTTCACCTATGAAAGAAGTTCATCATGCGTCGTATATCTTCGTTGGCGGTTTTGCCGCTACTCCTGGGGTTCGCCTTGACGCTCTTCGGCACGGTGCCGGTCCGCGGCGGCGATCTCATCAATAAGATCAAGAATTCCGGAAAGCTGGTCGTCGCCCAGGTCGATGTGGATATGATCCCCTTCTTCTGGAAAAAAATCGTGGCTAACGGCAAAAGCGAATGGGTCGGCTATGAAATGGATCTCGCCCGTTCCATCGCCGAAAAGCTGGGCGTAAACCTGGAAATCCTCCGCCTCGGGGACGACTACAACGAAGTGTGCAACGTCGTGGCCAAAGGGGAAGCGGATCTCGGCATCAGCAACCTTTCCGATACCGAAGCGCGCCGCAAGCTGGCCGACTTCAGCAAACCCTATATCGTCAGCCGGGTCGGAATGGTCGTGGATCTGGCCGGACTGGAACAAAGCGGCATCGACGCCATCGCCCCCGAGGACCTGAACCGCCCCGACGTCAAGATTGCCTTGACGCCAAACAGCGGTTACGACTTCGTCTACCAGGAACTCATGCCCAAGGCCACCCGCGTCGGCGCCGAGCAGGGCGACTTCGACGATTTGTTCCGGCCGGTGCTGGAAGGCAAGGCTCATGCGGTTATCGACGACGGCTTCACCCTGTTCATGGGCATGAACGCGCATCCCGAATACTCGCCCCGCTATTATTTCCACATCTTCGACCAATACGACGATCCCCTCAGCATGTGCCTGCCGAAGGATCAACCGGAGATGCGGGAATTCCTGAACGGGATGATTGACGAAATCGAGGCGAAGGAACCGGTAACCCTCGAGCTGCTGGTGGAACGGTATGTGAAATAGGCGGATTTTTCCCGGGGACTAGCCCTACAACGCGACATTTGCGGGAACCGCATCCGCAAATGCCGCATGAAGTTAAGATTGCCAGATATCCGGAAGGGAATGGTGAAAAACGGCGGGATGTTCCTTTCACCATGCAACCTTTTGATCACACGACTGTTGTGGGTGCGATTCCCCCAACAGTCGCGTAGTAGGACTAGCCTTCCTTCTTATCCGCCGCAGCGGATGAACTCTCGGCGTTCTTTTTCCCGCTGGCTTCCACGTAGGTCAAACGCAGGTCCCGCAGGATGCTGGAGAGCTGCTCCTCCTCTTCGGGAGTGAGGTTGCCTTGGGTTTTCTCCTTGAGAATGCCCAACAAGTCGATGGAATATTTGGCGTTGGCCAAATCAATGCCGGTCTCGCCGGTCAGCGGATTCGGCATTTTGCCCAGGTGCACCAAGGTTTGATAGGCGAAGCCGCCGACAAATTGCCCGAACGACACCGCGCTTTTACCGGCTTCCACCATCGCTTTTCCCCCTGTCGAATAATCAATTCCTGAATCGCAAATGTTCGAGATGTTCCTGTACGTTCGCCGGCGCCGAGCGCGCCACCTGGCTTCCTACATATAACAATACCGATAATCCCCATACCTGATCGGGAGCGGAAATGACCCCGGTCCGGACATCGTTGTCGTTTTCCAACCGGTTCACGACCCGCTGTATGGCATCCGGCAACGGTCCGCCTTCGCGGATGGCGTTTTCGATTTTGTTGACGTATTTGGAGGGCGGCATGGAAATGCGCCGCGCCAAGGCTACCATCGTCTCCATGGAAGACATGCGTTCGGCCAATTCCTCAAACCCCTCGAAGGCGAACATCTCGCCCGGGAGGGCGATGGCCGGCTTGTCGGCGAGGATCTCCCCGGCCCGGACCATGACGAAATCGGGATTGTCCGGCGCGGTGGATAGGCAGATATATGGAAGCCGGGTGGCGCCAAAGGTATAGAGTAGGTTCTTGCGAACCTTGATGAATTTGGTGTCCTCTTGCGCCAATTTCAGCGCTTCTTCGAATTCCATAAAAAGCTCCCGCTTTTCCGTTGATGATAATCATGTATCGTATATATTGTTTTTGGGAAACGCAAAGGGAAAAGAGACTTTTTCGACATTAGGGGCTTGACAGCACCGGAGAAATTGTTTCAAATTTATTCTGAGCCGCTTTTTTAAGGAAAGAACGTTAGTTCCAAGGACTTGGGGGAAGGGAATTAGTTGTCAAAACCGGAGGGGGGGTGCCTCTCTCGGATCTTTTTGAAAGAAACTTTAACTATTCCGCAAGTCAATATTGGTCTATCTTTCTTTTTTTTACGATAGAGAAAGGAAACAAACTATGCGTAAATCACTATGGTTGGCGCCGCCCTTGGCGACGCTATTGTTTATGGTTGGTTGCAACACCTGCAATACCGGCACTTGTGACGCAACTCCCGCCTGTGGGCCAGCCGCCCCTGCCTGCGCTCCTGCCGCCGCCGTTCCCGCCGCTCCGGTCGTTGTCGCCAATGCGGACGCCGGGGTAGTGGTCGATGTCGGCGCCAAGCCGGACGGGGTTGCTGTCGCGGCTGCGCCGCAACTGGTGGGTGTCGGCGTCAACACCGCCGGCGACGACAGCGGGTCAATTCAGGTGGCGTCGGTCACTCCCGCGCCGAATCCAGCCGGTGGCGATATCATGAGCGAAGCGGAATACGCCCGGCTTCTGGCCGAAGGGAAAGTTACCGCCATCCCCGGCTATACCCCGAGCGAAGAGGTTGCCGTGACCAAGACCGAGGCGAAGAAAACTTCCGCTGCCAGTGCGGCGGTTGTCGAAATGGCGGCCAAGGCCAAGGTCGAACCCGCCTCGGCCGGCGCGATCCTGGAACGCCGCCCGGTTGCCGAAGCGCCGGTCCTACCGACGGCAGGCAAAGGCACCACGGACGACGACAGCCTGTCCACCAAAGAGGTGGCCATTACCGCGGATCAACTGGTCAGCCCCAGCTTGGTAATCACCCCCGCCCAGGTTAACAATGCGGCGGTAACCGCGTCACTGCCCGCTCCGAAGGCTCCGCTGGCGGCTCCGGCGGTCGCGAAGCTTCCCGCCGCTCCCGCGTCCAGCGCCAAAGTGGTTTCTTCCGGCAGCACCGTTCCCACCATCCCCGGCATGCCCCTCCCCGAGGGTTGGGACTATATCCACGAACTGGATCTCACCGGCGGCAGGCTGAATACCGTCGCCATCGATCAACTTTACAGCGGCATTCCCTCGCGTGTCGAAAGGGATATTTAATCCAATCGAATGAAGTTGCGGTGTAATTGGCTTTCATTATACTATATCGACGGGATTGTTGATCCCGTCGATATTTTTTATGGCACTTTGCGGCCGGCCGGAAAGGAGGTGTTCCATGCCCAAATGCAGCTCCTGCTTGAAAAATTATGACGACCCCACCTCCATCGAGCTGGTAAAAAATCAGGAAAACCGCTGGTTCACCGTCTGCAGGCATTGCCTTGACTCCGGAGTCGACGTCAATAACATCACCCAGGCCCAACCCGTCGATGCGCACGCGCTCGCCACCGCCGACGCGCCTTCGATTGACGCCACTATTTCGGGCGATCCCATAGCCGACGCCAAGCGTTTGTTGGAGAGTCTGCGCAACCTGCGGCAGAGCAAGGAGCGGGTCGGGCGGGCGCGCAGCCATGAACGTCGGTCCGTGCAGATCAAGGCGCATTTCACTTTGGCCCGGGACGACACGCGCCACGAAGGCGTGGTTCGGGATTTTTCCCAGGGCGGCATTCGCCTGGTCACCGCCTACCCTCTCGCCAAGGGGCAGATCGTGCAGTTCGACTGGAACATCCCCCTGCCTCCGGCCATGGCCCGCCTGCTGCAGAGCACGGCCGAGGTGCGGCGAACCATCAAGACCGACAACGGGCATTACGACGTCGGCTTCAAGTTTATGAGCCGGCAGGTCGAGAAAGGCGCCAATCGCCGCCGTTTCCGGCGTTACAAGTGTGAGATGCGCGCCTTTTACCAGCGGAACGGTTCCGAATTCATGTCGATGGGGAGAGTCACGGACATCAGCCAGGGCGGCTGCCAGATCCATTTGGACGAACAATTGGCCAAGGACGAGGTCTTCGAGGTGCGTCTCATCGGCGGCGGCGGGACGCGGGGCGATTTGGTGGGGCACATGCGGGTGTGCCGGGTAATGGTCCGCGAGGCCGATTTCGAGACCGGTTGCGCTTTCGAACGCATGCACATGGAAAAACAGCCGACAGGTCACTATAAAATCCGAGAACAGGAATCGTCATGAAGGAAACGGCGGCAGCCACGCCCCCTCCGGATCTCTTCGAGGACTACGACGAGGTCGACGCGGGGGTGATCGAAAACCGGAACGACGTCGGCGGAGCCGGCGACACGGGCGACGCGGGCGGGGAAGGCGCGGCCGATCCCGGCGAGTATCGGCCGGGCCAGGCCAATCCGCACAATTTGCACGCGGAGCAGGCGTTATTGGGTGGACTATTGTTGGCGCCGGACCAGTTCGACTTTATCGAAGGCAAGGTGGCGGAGGAAGATTTTTTCGCGCCGACGCACGGGATGATTTTCGCCGCCATGCAGTCGTTAAGGAAGAGGCGCCAGCCGATTGATCCGGTGCTCTTGCAGCACGAGCTGAACACCCAGGGCCGCCTGAACGCGGTCGGGGGGGTGATGGGGCTGTCGGCCATCACCGACGCCGCGACTTCGGGCGCGAATGTCGAGCATTACGCCGATATCATTCAGGATTTGGCGGCGCTGCGGCGGCTTATCAAGGTGTCGAAGGAGGCCATCGCGGCGGCTACCGCCCCGGACGCGAAGTCGACGGAACTCCTTTCCGACGCCGAACGGAACATCGGTTCCATCGTCAGCAAGAATTTCCACGGCAAAGTCCTCACCATGCGGGAGGTCATGCAAACCACCTGGGACCGCCTCGAACGGGTGATGGCCAACCAGGAATTGCAGGACGGCCTCTATACCGGCTTCACCCAGCTGGACAACATGTTGACCGGCCTCCATAACGACGAACTCATCATCGTCGCCGCGCGCCCGTCCATGGGCAAAACCACCTTTGCCCTGAATATTGTCCGGACCGTGGCGGTCAAGCAGCAGCATCCCGCCCTCTTCTTCACCCTGGAAATGAGCGCCGAGCAGATTGTCCGCAACATGCTGGCGGCCCAGGCGCACGTGGACGGCCAGCGTTTCCGCATGCATAATTTCAGCCGGCAGGAGATGGACAACCTGAATTTGGCGACGGATCGGATGAACGAGGCTCCGCTCTTTATCGACGAAACGCCGGCCATTTCCCTGGCCGAAGTCCGGGGGAAGGCGCGGCATTTGCAGATGCGGCAGGGGATAAAGCTGATCGTCGTCGACTACCTGCAATTGATGACCGCCTCGACGGCGGCAAGGAACCGCAGCCGCGAACAGGAGGTGTCGGAAATTTCCCGGGGTTTGAAATCGCTCGCCAAAGAACTGCACGTGCCGGTGATTGCCCTGGCCCAGCTCTCCCGCAAACCCGAGGGCCGGCAGAACACCAAGCCGATTCTTTCCGACCTGCGCGAATCCGGCGCTATCGAACAGGACGCGGACGTGGTCCTGATGCTGCACCGATCGGACTATTACAAGAACAAGGAGGAGGAGTCGAACAATACGGCGGAGGTGATCATCGCCAAGCAGCGTAACGGCCCCACCGGGACGGTGGAATTGGCGTTCATCAAGGATCAGTTGCGGTTCGAAAATCTGGCGCCGGAGGCGAATTACGAGGTGTGAAAATCCATCTCCACTCCGCCCATCGCCAGCGCCAAGGCAACCCCATGGTAAGTCGCCTTCAATACCGCCAATTTCCCGCCGCCCCACGTTTCCATGGCTCCCGCCAGCGCCGCGCGCTCGCAAACATTCCCCACCCCCGCCACCGACTCGACAAAAGGCGAATCGGCAAACTCGCCGGGCACCCGGCGTAATTCTTCGGCAGAATAAGTCCGAAACGGCACCGCCAATTCGCGGGCGAATTCAATCACCCCCGCTTCATCCTTTTTCAAAACCACGCTCGCCAGCAACCCCACCGCTTCCGGAACCACCTCCGCCTCGTCGCAAAAATGCCGGAACGCCTCCCGCAGGGAAGCGACCGAAACGCCCCTGCGGCAGCCCACCCCCAGCACTCCCGCCTTGGGGACAATCTGCAAGCATTCATCATCATGCCGGCGGAAATCGATGCGCACGTCAGGCGCTTCATCCACGAGTTTGACCCCATCCGGCGATGCGCTCCGCAGCGGGAAAAAACTGGTCAAGCCGACCTGGTTCCCCCGCAGCATGGCCGCCGCCACCTTCTTAGTCCCCTTCGGGTTGAGGATGGCATAACCCCGCCGCGCCGCCCAGGCGTCAAAGGCAAACAGCCCTGCTAAATCGGTCGCGGTGGTAATCACCGCCTCCGCGCCGATATGCGCGGCGATGCGTGTCGTTAGCGCGTTCGCCCCGCCGACATGCCCGGACAGCAAGCTGACTGCGTGACGACCAAATTCGTCCAGCACCACCACCGCCGGATCCCGCATTTTAGTCTTGACCCAGGGCGCGATAAGGCGCACGGCGATGCCGCAACTGCCGATGAAAACCAGTGCCTCAGCCGAAGCGAAAACCCGTTCCGTCCATTCGGATGGCGTTTCCGCCTTGCCTTCGCCTGTACCTTGTCCAGGCGCTTTGGCTCCGTCCCCGGCATTGCCATTCCCACCGAAGCGAATCAGCGCCGCCGTGTCGCCGCCGGCGGACAATTCCCCGGCCAGTTTTTCGCCCAAGGAAAAACCGCGTTCGCTGAAAGAAGCGATTTCAATCCGCATGGCGAGTCATCCTTCTCCTGCACGCCCTTTCCGGAAGCCGGTGGTAAAATCGGGATGGTAGAGCTTGCTGCGTTCATAATTGCCCGCCGCCGCCTCACGAAGAAATTCCCCCACCAACACCAGCGCCGTTTTATCGATGCCGTTTTCCCGGCCGGTCGCCGCCAAATCCGCCAAGCGACAGCGGCAAACCTTTTCCTCAGGCCAACTCGCCTTGTAAACGAGAGCCGCCGGCGTGTCCGGGGAAAACCGGCCCGCCAACAGCTTCGCCTGCACCGCTTCAAGCAGGCCGGAACTGAGAAATATCGCCATGCTGGCGCCGTGCCGGGCCAGCTCCGCCAGATCCTCGCTTTCCGGTACGCCAGTCCTGCCGGCGAGACGGGTTATGATCAGGGTCTGGCTGACTCCCGGCAAAGTGTACTCCGCACCCAATGCCGCCGCCGCCGCCGCGAAGGCCGACACCCCGGGGACCACCTGGTAAGGAATCCCCTCCGCCGCCAGCGCGTCCATCTGTTCCCGGATCGCCCCGTAAAGACTGGGGTCCCCGGTATGCAATCGCACCGTGGTTTCGCCTTTGGCCTCGGCCGAACGGAATGCCGCGAGCACTTCCTCCAGGGTCATTTTCGCGCTGTCGTGAAGCCGCGCCCCCGCTTTAGCGTACGCCAACAGCTCCGGATTGACCAGGCTCCCCGCGTAGACGATCTGGTCCGCCTCCTCAAGCAATTTCCTGCCCCGCACGGTTATCAGATCCACCGCCCCGCTTCCCGCCCCGACAAACCAGATCATTCCCGTTCCTCCCCTTCGCCCTTCCACAACACCACGGTGACATAGTCCGGGTTGATGTCCAGGTCGCCAATCTCCCGGTAAAGCCGCTCGCCCGGCAGCCCGACATTCTGCACCACCCGCGCCTCCCCGAGAAGCCCCCGCTCTTCCAGGAAAGCCAGGAGCGCCGGAAGCTGGCGCCCCGACTTCATGAATACGTAGGATGCGCGTTCATCGAGAAATTCGCCGGCCAGCGTGCCGCCGTCCGGGATAATGCACAAGGGCCGGCGCATATCGGTCAGGCTCACCCCCAAAGCGGCGGCGGCGGCGCAGAAGGAGGTTACCCCGGGAATCATCCGCGTTTCGTATCCTTCGCCGGCGAGAATGTCGTCAAGATAACGGTAGGAGGCGAAAACGGAGACGTCCCCCAAGTTCAACATCGCCACCGACAAGCCGGCGTCGAGCCGTTCCCGCAATTTGCCGGCCGAGTCCCGGTGCGAGGCGGAGCGCTCCTCCGCGTCCGCCGACATCGCGAAATCCAGCGGGAGGATTTCCTTATCAAACAAATCCAAGGCGCCCCTGACAATGTCCAAGGCCACCATCGCCCCGTCGCGGGTGCGCGGCGCCGCCACCACCGGGCAAGCCTTAATCGTATCGATGGCCCGCAAAGTGAGAAGCTTCGGATCGCCCGGTCCCACACTGACACCGTACAAAACCCCCTTCACCATATTATCGCTTCCCTTCCGCCAACAAACGTTTTCCCGCCGGGCTGATTCCCAGCAATTCCCCCCGGCCCATAAACACCACCGCTCCCACCGGCGATCTTTGCCCGGCGTCTGCCGCCGCCTCTCCGGGCGGCGCATCCTCCGCGCCCCAGCGCCGCAGCAAATAGCTGTCAATCCGCAGCAGGATTGACGCCGTCGCCGCTTCCATCAGGCCGGCGTCCCGGATGCGCGCCATTCCCGCGTCGACGCTGGCATCCTGCAGGATTTCCTCCAGTAGCTTTCGGTCCGCTCCGGACAGGGCGGCGTGCAAAGCCAGGAGCTCCAGCCGGCCGTCGGCGACGCGGGAATGCGTGTCCATGATCCCGCCGGAAATTTTAATCAGTTTGCCCAAATGCCCGAGCAGCAAAACCCGCCTGAAGCCTTCCCGCCTGGCGAGGTCGATGTCTTCGCCAAAAAAATTCGCGCAGACGATCCTCGGCCAAGCCGCCGCCCCGGAAAAACTTTGCCCAAAGGCCAGGCCGAAATTTCCCGGCACCAGGACCACATCCTCGCCGCCGGCGGCGCGCTGCATGCGCATTTCCAGGGCGATCGTCTCGACCACGGCGCGGGTGCTCATCGGTTCGACAATCCCGCTGCTGCCGAGAATCGACAAGCCGCCGACAATCCCGAGATGCGGATTGAAGGTGCGTTTGGCCACTTCCTCCCCGCCGGGGATTTCCAGTTGGACGGCGAGTCCGCCGTTGTAACCGTAACATTCGGCGACCCGCTCCACCGCCGCGGCGATTTGCGCGCGCGGTCCGCTGTTAATCGCCGCCGCGCCGATCGGCTGGTCGAGCCCGGGCTTGGTGACCCTCCCGACCCCGGCGCCGCCGTCGACATTCACCCCCGGCAGATCCGTTTTCCTGACCCGCGCCACGACGCTTAGGCCGTGCGTGACATCCGGATCGTCGCCCGCGTCCTTCCTGACCCGGCAGGACGCTTCGCCGCCGGCGGAGAGAGCGTAATCCGCAACCTCGGCCTCGACGACGATTCCGGACGGAGTCGGCAAACTTTCTTTAATCGCCCTGACCCCGCCCAGCAGCAAGCGCGTCGCCGCCGCCGCCGCCAGGGCGGCGGCAGTGCCGGTGGTGAACCCCAGGCGCATCCGTTTGGCTCCGATCTCGCGGTAGCATGCGAGCGCCATGCCAGTCTCCCGTGGCGGGGTAAATGAAGCGCAGGCTTCGGCCTTGCCGCTCCGGCGGCCCATCACTATAATGTATTGAATATCGGCGTCAATACAATGCCGACGCCGCCTTTTATCGAAGTTTCGCGAAACTTCGCCCGTGGTCTGAAAAATACCAAAAAATGGCACGATCCTGCTATACGTCCCGGACATGTTTCCCTAGAATAAATTGGCCGGCAGGTTGCATTTTCCCACTTCCCCCGGCCGAGGAGAATTTCAAACATGGGCATTTCCATGGCCGGCCTGGACTTCACCCGGGCTGGCGTGTCGGAGCGGGAGGCGTTTTCGCCAGGCGCCGCCGAACGGCGGGATCTACTCAAAAGCATTTACGCGGCCAAGGACATCGACGGCTGCGTCCTTATCGCCACCTGCAACCGCACCGAACTCTACCTTTCCCACGCGGACGCCGCCGTACCGGACGGCGTCCGGCTTCTTTGCGACGCTCTTGGCAACAACCCGGAAACATCCCGCGAACTATTTGTCGTCCGGCATGAGCACGAAGCGTTTCTCCATCTCATGCGGGTCGCCGCCGGCATGGCCGCGAGCGTGCTGGGGGATTCGCAAATCATCACCCAGGTCCGGACCGCCCTCGAGGAAGCCCGCGAAGCCGGCAGTGCCGACGCGACCCTGGAGACGCTGTTCCGTTCCGCCGTCACCGCCGGCAAAAAAGTGAAAACCTCGGTATGTTTCGAGCGGGACGGCGCTTCGGTGGCGGACGAGGCGGTCCGCAGACTCGAAGCCAGGCTCGGGGGACTGTCGGGCAAAAAAGCCCTGGTCATCGGCAACGGGGTCATCGGCCGGCTGGCGGCGGAGACGCTGGCCCGGCGCGGCGCCGAAGTGGCGATGACCCTCCGCGCGGAAAAATTCGGCCGGACCGCCCCGCCGGGTTCCTGCCGGCTGGTTCCTTATGAGGACCGCTACCGGCTGCTGGCGGAACGGGACATCGTCATCAGCGCGACCAGCAGCCCGCATTTCACCCTGGAGACCGCGGCCGTCGCCGAGGCGGGGATTGGCGATGCGGCAGAGGCCGGAAAAGGAAACGCCGGGAATCCGCAGCGCGCGAAGTCGAACCACGGCGGACTGTGGATAGTCGACCTGGCCATGCCCAGGGACGTCGAGGAGGCGGTGGGAAAACTGCCGGGGGTAACGCTGTGGAATGTGGACGATCTACGTCATGAAGCATCCGGTTGTATTAACTCCGCGCGTCTCCGCGAAGCGGAAGCAATTCTTGAAAACGAAGCGAAGCGTTTCGAGCAATGGCGGCAGAACCGGGGCCGGATGCACAGACGCCGGGGCGGAATGCCCAATTTCCCCATTTTCATCAATGTGGACGGCGCGAAGGTGCTGATGGTGGGGGGCGGAAAAATCGCCGCCCGGCGCACCGGGGCGCTCCTCCGCTTCGGCGCGAAGGTGCAGGTTGTGGCGCCGGAGGTCGGACCGGAAATGGACAAACTGAACCGGAATACGGAAAAGAGCTTGGGCAATGGCGCGGGAGACAACGGCGGGACGGTCGAATGGGTCCAGCGCGAGTACCGGCCGGAGGATTTGGACGGCGCGACTTTGGCGATAGCCGCGGCGGACGACCGCGAGGTGAACCGGCGGGTCGGATTGGAGGCGAAAGCGCGGGGAATTTTGGTGAGCGTGGCGGACCGGCAGGAGGAGTGCAGCTTTTTCTTCCCGGCGTTGATTGAAGGCGAGGTGCTGACGGCGGGGGT
>JAVBQR010000142.1:0-24420 GCA_031548865.1 Planctomycetota bacterium | reverse complement strand
ATTTAACGGGTCGCGGAGGAGAAGAAGGCGGGTAGTTAGGCCATCCTAGAGCACGCCGGGGTTTGACTGACCACCTTACCCCAAAAAAAACGCCCTTTGGGCCTCGGGTATGGATCCGCCGGGATTTCCATTCTTTTCTTTTGGAAAAGAATGGAGGTTAGGCATGCTCCGAAGCAGAGCTAATTCTTGCTACTCACGCTTTCTGAGGAAATCGAGCGGCGGTTGACTCGATTTCCTCAGAAAGCTGGCTTTTATACTCTCAACGAAAGGAGCAAACATGGAGAAGGTTAATTTCCGCAAGCTGCGGATGGGCATGGTCGGCGGCGGCCCCGGCTCCAGCATCGCCCCGGTGCACCGCGCCGCGGCGCAATTGGACGACGCCATCGAAGTGGTCGCCGGCGCCTTTTCCCACGACCCGGAAAAGTCGCGGCGGCAAGGCGAAAAGTTGCGGCTCGACCCCGCCCGGGTCTATGGTTCCTGGCGGGAAATGCTGGAGCGGGAGGCGGCACTCCCGCCCGGGCGGCGTATCGATTTGGTCTGTGTGGTGACCCCGAACCATCTGCATTACGAACCGGCCAAAGCGGCCCTGGAAGCCGGCTTCCACGTGGTCATGGACAAGCCCATGACCATGAACCTGGAACAGGCCCTGTCCCTCCGCGACACCGTCCGCCAAACCGGCCGGCTCCTGGCCCTGACCCACGTCTACGCCGCCAACGCCATGGTGAAATTGGCGCGCGATCTGGTGAAAAAAGGCCACCTAGGCGAGCTCAGGAAAGTGGTGGTGGAATACCCGCAGGGCTGGCTGTACAAACTTATCGAGGACAAAAGCCCCCAGGCGCGCTGGCGGACCGACCCGGCCCTGGCCGGCGCGGGTTGCGTCGGCGACATCGGCACCCATGCCTCGAACCTTTCGGAGACCGTCACCGGTCTGCGGGTGACGGCGGTGGCGGCCGATATCGGGACCGTGGTCGCCGGCCGCCGCCTGGAGGACGACTTCACCGCCTTCGCCCGTTGGGGACAGGGGGTGCGCGGTTCCATTCAAGCCAGCCAGATCTCCCCGGGCGAAGGGAACGGCCTGAAAATCCGGGTCTACGGCGACAAAGCCGGTCTCGAATGGAACCACGCCGATATGGATTACCTCACCGTCATGTATCAGGACAAACCCTGGGAACGCTGGGCCTGCGGCACCAATTACGTCGCCGAGGTCAGCCCGGCCTCGGCCCGCTGCCGGCGGGTCTACGCCTTCCACGGCGACGGCTACATCGGAGAATTCGCCAATGTCTACCTTAACCTCGCCGCCGCCATCCGCTGCCTGGAGTCCGGTCAAACCCCCGGCGAACTGGATCTGGACTTCCCCAATGTCGAGGACGGCGTCAGCGGCATGGCCTTCGTCGCGGCGGTTTACGAGTCGGCGGCTAACGGCTCGCGCTGGACTGACGTGAAACGGAAGTAGTCCGGTCCGGGGCGGTGGCAGTTCCGCCGCCATGGGCAGGCCACGAATTGTCGACCCCTTTATCCGCCTGGATAAAGGGGTCGACAAGCAACCCAGCCCGCTGCAAAAACAGTCCATTCAGGCCGCGCGGTGACAAAAAACTACTTCGAAATCTTCCCGGATGTCGCGTAATTTTCCATACCGCGCGGGCCGAATGGGCCGCGTTTAGTAGCTCATGATCGCCTTGACCGCCGCCTCGGTCCCGTTCTTCGGGAATAATTCGTAGCCGACACTGCCTTGGTAGCCGCATTTTTCCAGGTGGGCGAAGACGGTGTGATAATTGATTTCCCCGGTGCCGGGCTCGTGGCGTCCGGGAGCGTCGGCGACATGCACGTGGCCGATTTGGTCGACATAGGCGGAAATATTGTCGCAGATGGCGCCTTCGTTCAGTTGCATATGGTAGACGTCATAGAGGATCTTCAAACGGGGGGAACCGATAAGGCGGCAGATTTCCGCGCCGGTCCTGGTGTTGACCAGGAAATTCCCCACGTGATCGGTGGAAATATTCAGGGCTTCGAGATTCAGGTTGATGCCGGCGGCTTCGGCGAGGGGCAAGCAGGCGAGGAGCATGTCGTACATGGAGCAGAGCTTCAACTCCGGGGACAGTTCGCGGTAATGATTGACCACGATCCCGCCCTCCCCCAGCGCGTTCGAGTGGATGGTGACGCTCCGGGCGCCGATTTTCCTGGCGGCGTCGAGGGATTTTTTCAGGTAATCCAGGTATTTCGTCTTGTGGGACGGATCGACCAGCGAATAGTCGGCGTCGCCGTTGAAACCGCTGATGCCGATGCCGGCGGCTTGGGCGAGGGAGTTGATTTCGTCAAGATTTTTGTCCGGCCAGCCCCAGAATTCGACAAATGCGAAGCCGGCCTTTTTGGCGGCGGCGAAACGCTCCTTCCAGGGCAATTCGGTGAAGAGCGTTTCAATGCAGGCGGATTTCGGGAGGTGCATGGTACTCTCCTTCTTGGATGGACAAAAAGTGGGCTTTTCCAGGACTGTGTTCGCGCCCAGTACGGTAATCGAACTTTAACCCGGTGGCGGCCCCTTGTCAATCCGGAAAGTAATTTTTCAGGCGGGAAAACTTGCGGCTCGGCGGCCAGATGGAAATTGCTGCCAAGGTGTCGAGGCAGTGTCTATTACCGGCGTTTTATTAGCAACCGGGGGTCGGTTATTATACTTGGTTGCCAAAGGGGGTTTTTACCCGCCTAATTGCCGCTTCGGTTGGTATGGCGCTTGACGGTTTAGGGATCGTGAGTGGTGTCGGCAGGCAGGAGAGGAAATTTTCATATCAATTATTAACGGATTTTTGCCCGTTTTACCGAGGTAAGCGTTCATATGACCGTCAGACACGAATTATAGGTCGGATTTTTTTTGACATTTTCCCCATAAATCCATTGAATAACAAGTTACTAGGTTTAACAACTAGATTAGCAAGTGAAATTCGGCATTTTTTTGTGGTTACCCCGATAGATCGCTTTTATTCGGGGACAGCTCGCTTATCCATTCGTTGGATACTCCAGCTGTCCCCGAATCAAAGCCAGACAATCGCTTTTATTCGGGGACAGGCCGTTTTGCAACTTCAACCGCATATCCTTAAATGGATTATACGGAGGTGCGGTTGTATGGCCGGGTAAAACCGCCTGTCCCCGAATGAAAGCCGGAAGACTGCCATGTGGCTTTCATTCGCGCATTCCCGTGCTGGTTTCCAGCATCGCATATTTACGCTTGGCATTGATCGAGTTGACCGACGCTTTATTTTTTCAACTCTAAGCGTTTTGTTCCTCGCCTTCGCCAGCGCCCACTTGCTCGGGGTCGGATTGGGACGTTTCCACCCTACCTGCTTCTCCCCCTTCGGCTTGGTCCACGCCGGCGAAGCCGCTCCGGGGAAAAAACCGCCCGCCGCCGTAACCGCCGCCAAGCCCCCCCCCTTGTCCGCCGTCCGCAGCCTCGAACAGGCGACCATATTCCTGGAACGCCACGATTACCAGAGCGCCAAGGAAGCAGCCGCAGCCGGGCTCGAAGCCAGTCCCGCCTATCCACCCCTGTGGCTCGCGAAAGGCAAGGCGGAAATGGGCCTGGGGAATTACCCGCAGGCCCGCGAAGCCTTCGGGGTGTGCCTCGCCGCCAAGCCGGATGACCTCGAGGCGAACAGCCTTGCCTTCAGGAGCGTCATGGAAAGCGAAGATCTCGACCCGAAGCAAAGGGCCGCTCTGCTGGAAAGGCAGATTCGCCGCGTCCGCCCCGACACGTTCCTGGCCATGCTTGACACGGAGATTCTCAGCGCTCCCGATATGGTTGCCAAGCTCGAGGAATTCCTCCCGGTATGGGCCGATTCAGGAGTTGGCCCCGAATTCGCCCGGCAAATCCTCGAGCATTACTTGCGCCAGGAATTCAAGGAAGCCGCCGGCCTCCTCGCCTCGCCCGAAGCCACCCGCCTTCCCCGGGCCCTATGCGGACAATTGAACCTGATTGTCGGCAGGGTACTTCCCTGGGTGGATGAACGGCAGGAAGCATTGCAGCGCCTCGCCGAAGCGCGCGCGCTCGGTTTCGAGGCAGCGGAAGCCGGCCGTCTCATCGGCTTGATTCACCTGTCCAACAATGAACCGGAAAAAGCCGCCGCCATTTGGGAAGAGGTCTGGCGAGGCACCGAACATCCCGCCAACGTGGCGCAGGACGCCGCCGCCGCCTACCGCCGCAGCGGCGAACCCGGGCGTGCCGCCGCCTTGCTCGACCGCGCCCTCGCGGCCTTCCCGAACCATGCCGGGCTTCAGGCCGGGAAATGGCTGGCCTTGCGCGACCTCGATTTGCGCGACGCGGCCCTGTACGATCCCGACCGGTATTCACGTCTCCGTTCCTACGAGGAGGAGCTTGAGGGCAGGGGCGCGCGGGTCGGCCTCGGTTATGCCCGCGCTTGTCTCGCCTGGGAAAACGGGGATTACGAGCGTTACGCCGCCGAAGAGCGGGCGGTGCGGGAATACCTGGACGCCGGCGCCGGTTCATATCTGGCTTTGACCACCCTGGATCATTGGGCGCGTTTCGGCGACTGGGTATATTCCGCCGAGGAAATGCGGGACGTGCAGAAAATGAGCGATCACGCCGCCGAACTCTGGCGGCGGGGAAAATATCCCGACAGCCTGGTAATCCGCGAAGCCGAGGCCGCCATCGGCGCCCGCAACCTCAACATCATCTTCTATAACGCTGCCGTGACTCTCGCGAACAATGACCAACCCGCCCAGGCGGTCATGTTGATCCGCCGGGATCTCCCCCGCATGGATCCCCTCGATTTGGCCGCCTACCTTTTCGCTTCCGAACGCCTGAACGCCGCGACGCCGCTCTTCGCGGAACTGTCCCGCGAGGGTTCCCGCGCGCCCGAATGGGTGAGCCTATACCGCGCCGCCATCGCGGCGCAATCCTTCGGCGCCGACGAGGCGGAAGCGAAGCGCATTCTCGAAGAGGCCTGGCGGAATCCGGTCCCGGATTCGCCTCTCGCGGTCAGGACCGTTTCCCCCGACGGCGACACGATGGTGAATACCTACCCCCGGCGCTACTACGAAGGCCTGTTCGCCGACACGGTGGACCGGAGCATTCGCGGCGGCGCCCGGACCGGAACCTATGAAGCCCTGGCCGACGCGCCGGCGCTGTCCGGGGCGGCTGGCGGGGGCGGGGAGATGTCCTGCGGCAGGGTCAAGTTCGACCGCCTCGAAGCGGCGGCCTTGATGATCCGTTTCGGCCAAACGCAGGAGGGCCGGAAAATTCTCGAGGCGGAGCTGGCGGTAAATCCCTGCAGCGCGCGGGCTAACCTTTATCTGGCGATGGCCGAGGGGAACGCCGGACATCGCGGCCGGGCGAGGGATTACCTGGCGGCGGCGCTTCCCGGGGCCGAAGGTTTTATCCGGCTTTACGCCTTGTCCTGGCAGGCGCGGCTCAATGGCGACGCGAACGGGCGGGCGGAATTATTGCGCCGTTGTGTCGAGGCGGCTCCGAACGACAATAATGTGCGCCAGGAAGCGGTCGAGGCGCTGGCGGAGGCGTACCGCCCCGGCGACGCGGCGGGTTTGGCGCGGGTGTTTGAATATAGGTACGCCAAGAACGATTCCAACTTCGGGCCGTTTGTGGCGATGAGTTATTCGGCTTTGGGAAAGTATGGCAAGGCGGTGCCGATTTGGCGGGAACAGGTGCGGCGCTTCCCCTATTCGCGGGCGCCGCTGGCTGGACTCGGGGCGGCCTTGAACCGGAACGAGCAGCCGGAGGAAACGGTCCGCGTCCTCACCGGGCCGGCTTTGCAGCACAAGAACGTCGAATACGACAGCCTGCTCGCCGAAGCCTATCTGGCCATGGGCGAAGGGCAGGCGACCTTGTCCTGGGTAATCGCCGGCCTGAAGCTGGCTCCGAAGGACCGGGTCCTGCTGCGCCTCGCCGCCGGGGCGGCCGAGCTGCTCCGGGACGATCCGCTGACCGAGCATTACGCGGCGCGTTACCTCGAGGTGGATTCGGAGTCGGCGTCGATGCATATCATGTACGGCCAGGCCCTCCTCAACCAGAGGAAGTGGGAGGAGCTCCGCCGCCACAATCTCACCCTGCTGCGCATCAACCCGCTGAATAACGGCGCCCTGGAACGCGAAGCCGAGCGGGTCAAGGCTTGCAAGGAACTCAAGAAAGCCCGCCGCTACGGCTGGAATATCGACCGTTACATCATCAAGCACTATTTCAACGACGTCTCCACCGTCATCCGCGCCGCCATTTCCGCCGCCGGCGACGGCAAATTCCGCCACGCCATTCCCACGCTTGAACGCATCATGCAGCTGGGCCCGAACAGCGTCACCCAGTCGATTATTTTCGGCCGGCTGTCCCTCGGGAAAACCCTCGACGCGATAACTTTCGACGAAGCGAAGGAAAAGCTGCAGGCGCTTTACGAGCGGCACCGCTTCGCCAGCACGGACGCGCTACAGACCGGGCCTAACCCCAACCTCGACACGTTGGAGCGGATTCCCCTGGTGGTGTTTGTCGGACGCTCCACCGCCGCGGCGATTCACCGTTTCGACGAATACCTGGCCCGGGTCGGCGGCCGGGCGGTGCTGGTTTTCGGCGAGGAATCGCTATCGGAATGGACCGAACCCTGGCCGAGCGCCTCGTACCTCCGCCTGTTGGCGGCAAGCGGGCGCTGGGAATTTTTTCTGACCGACAACGCGCCGGCGGCCTTCCCCGGTCCGACCGACGAGCTTGCCGACGGCTTCTGGCTAAAGGCCAAATGGCTAGGGGACCGCTATGAAACGGAACTGGAGCAGCAGGCCAGGATCTCTGCCGAGATGCTCCGCCTGAGGGGAAAAGCTGCTGCTGCCGGCCTCAACGTCAAGGGTTGGATGCACCCGGCGTGGGGCGATTACGGGCAAAGGTCGGTGCGCCAGGATGTCTGCGCCTCCCGGGCCTACCTTGCGGCGGTGCGGGAGAATTTCCCGCTGGCGGTAACCGTCGTGCCCTCCGGCTACCGCGTCCCCTGGACCGACTCCATGCGCATCCCGGTGCGTTCGGTCGGGTCGGGCCTGGACACGAAGGAATTCATCGATTCGGTGCATTGGTATCACCCGACCCGGCGGGCGGTCCTGGAACTCGCCAAGGTGAAGAGCTGGCACAGCCAGTACCCGGCGGCCGAGGATTTGTTCCGTAAAGCCCGCTGCCTGGGGCTGGACGACCGGGAAATCGCCTATTTCCACGCCCGGAACTACCAGTTCGAAGGCGACGTCCCCAGCGCCATCTGCGGTTCCCATGAAACGAAACGGCTCGACCCGCAGCGGGATCGTACCGGGCAACTGGTTATCGACACCCACCGCCTGTTGCGGCCGCTGGTCCTGTTTGAACCGCGATACACTTCGGACTCGGACGGCGAGAAATACGCCGGCGCCACCGCCAGCGTCAGCTTCCACGTCACCCCGAGATTGGAACTCCGCGCCACCGCCGGCTACCAGCGCTGGTACGACGACGAAGGGAGCTTCAACGGAACTTCGATCCTGCTTGGCGCCCGTTGGTACTTCAAGCGCCAGAACTGGCTCCTGGCCGAAATCGGCGCCACCAATATCGGCGGCGGCGTCGGCACCGTTCCCGAGGGGCGGCTCCTGTGGCACGGCATCTATAACGTCCCGAAGCTGGCCTGCATGAACGGCACCTTCGATTTGCAATATACGCGGAGCGTGGTAAACACCCGGAAAGCGATGTCGACGGGGGGAATATTCGCCAATTCGTTCGTTGGTTCAACCACGGTGCGCATCGACGAATGGTGGGAAACGGACCTCCAGGCCTCCTCCATCAGC
Source organism: Planctomycetota bacterium (assembly GCA_031548865.1). GTDB lineage: Bacteria > Planctomycetota > SZUA-567 > SZUA-567 > SZUA-567 > JAJBSZ01. Next base: position 16,623 of record JAVBQR010000142.1, on the reverse strand, counting down.
CGTTCCGACGGCAACCACACCTGGGATCTGTCGGTGCGGCCCACCTACCGGGTCACCGACATGCCGCTGGTGCGGGTCGGCTACTGGGGCCGTTTCTCCGACAGCAAATTCGATCCTCCCGAGTACTATGCGCCGCAGGGCTATCAGTCGCATTCCCTGGTGGTGATGTTCCGTCACAGCCCCACCCCCAAACTGACCTACAACGGTCTGGCCTCATACGGCATCAGCCGCACGCGAGGCGGCGGCTGGGGGCCCCTGATGCGGGCCAATTTGGCGGTCAATTACCGGATAAATGATTGCGTGGAAATCGGCGGCGGGGTTCAATATATGAAGTCCCAGGATTACACCTTGCGGCAGTTCGGGGGTTCGCTGGCGATTAGATTCTAGTACGCAGTTGAATGGCGGGTTCGCGATACCCGGCCACCATGGCAATCAGTGAGAGGAACGCAATCCCATGTTATCACCATCGTCCCACGCAGCTGCCCGGCAGCTTCGCCGCTTTGTCGCCCTGGCCCTGGCCGGAACATTCCTGGCTTTCGCCATTACCGCCGCCCGCGCCCAGGACCCCGCCCGTCCCGGTTCGGCCTGGCTGGTCGACTGGGATTTCGAAAAAGGCTGGTCGGACGCCGCCCTTTTTGCACCTTGCCTCGACACTGTGCAGGTTTTCGCCGCCTATTTCGACCGCGAGGGGAAGCCGGTCCTCCCCGACCCCATCCGCAAATGGCTGGATGCTCCGGCTCCGGCGGATTTCCCCGCCGAAAAATTGCTGCTGAGCGTCGTCAACGATGTGGACTCCTACGGGGACGCACCTGTCCTCAAGGATCCCGACCTCATCACCCGCCTCATGGCCACCCGGGAAAGCCGCCAGCGCCATAAACAGGACCTCCTCGCCCTCCTCGCCTCGAACCGCTTCGGCGGCCTCGAACTCGACTACGAACGGGTGGCTGTCGCCGACTGGACACGCTACCTGGAATTCTGCCGCGACCTCGCCGCCGAACTGAAGGGCATGGGGAAACGCCTCCGGGTCGTCCTCGAACCGAAAAGCGAGTATTACCGCGCCAGTTTTCCCGACGGCCCCGAATACAGCGTCATGGCCTACAACCTCTTCGGAAACCATTCCGGTCCCGGTCCCAAGGCCAACGCCGCATTTATCGAACAGCTGTATCGGCAATGCCGATCCGCCGGCTTGAAGAAGCCCCGACTCGCCCTCTCCGCCGGCGGATATGATTGGGCCGGCGAGAAGGAGGCGAAAGGCCTCACCGAGAATCAGGCCCGGCAATTGGCGGAAAAATACGGGGTAACGCCCCTGCGGCAGGCCGACAGCCGCTATATGGTTTTCAATTACCGCACTCCGGACGGCGTGGATCGCGAAGTCTGGTACGCGGACGGCGACACCCTCGCCTACCTCCGCCGGGTCGCCCGCGCCTACGGCTTCGAGCAAATCGACCTATGGCGGCTGGGTGGAAACGCACCCGCATCCCTGGAGATTCTCCGGCAGTCAATTCTGGAAGTCCGTAAGCGCGCCGCCTTTTTCCAGGAGCCTCCGGAACCTTCCCCGCGCCGCGATCTTTACGTCGCCCCCGCCGTGGCCTCCGACGCCTTCCCGGCCAGCCGGGATCCGAACGGGACCCCATCCTACACCAGTATCGCCGCCGCCGTCGCCGCCGCCGCTCCCGGCGACCGCATCATCCTCTCCCCCGGCCTTTATTGCGAAAATGTCACCGTCGACCGCCCCGGCCTCCTTTTCACCGCCCCGCCGGGAATCGTCACCGACGCGCCGGTCCGCATCGTCGGCCTGACCCCATTCGAACCCACGCTCCTCGACCTCGCCGACACCGTTTGGCGAGGCGTCGTCTTCGCGAACCCGAACGGCCCAAACGTCCTGTCCCTGGTCAATTCCACCAGCCGGTTCGAGCACTGCCGGGTCGAGGCAGAAGCACCCCCGAAACGTCAGGCGCCCAACGAGGCGGCCTGCCCCGAGGACGGCCGTGACGATGCCGAAATCACGGTAACGGCCACCATTCCCGGCGCCGCCGCCTTCGAGAATTTCGCCGTCTACATCAGCGGCGGCGAGCCATCCTTCCACGCCACCGCCTTTACCGGTAAAGGCGGGCTGGGTCTCCGTGTCGCCATCACCTTACCCGAATCGACCCTCCCCAACCGGCGGGTCGACTTCACCTATTGCCTTTTCGAAGGGTTTAGCGAAGGTCTGCTTCTGGCCCTGGGCGAGGTGGATTTCCGCTTCGGGAATTGCCTCCTAAGCCGCAACGGCATGCTCCTTCGCGGTGGCGGTGGCGGCGGCTATCAGGGCGAGGTGAATCTATTCAACAGCATCCTCTACCATAACCTCACCGCCGAAATCACCGACGCCGCGCCTCCGGCCCTGGTTTCGCATTGCCTCTACACCCCAGTCTTCAACTCCCGGCTGTGGACGATGGGAGCACCCCTCGAGGGGGCGATTCTCGAAGCGACGCGATCCCTGTCCCCCCGCTTCCGGGACGCGGGGCGGCCGGTCCTGATCGGCCTGGGGATCGACGACGTGGCGAATGCCGAGGTCTGGCGTGACCTCACCCGCCTGGGCGACCGGTACGGATACAAACTCACCTGGGCGATAAACACCACCGCCGCCGAGGCGGTCGGCGCCGAAGTTTGGGATACGGCCCGGGATGGTTTTGCCCGGGGCCACGAGATCGCCTCCCACACTGCCAGCCACACCCCGGTGACCATGACCGCGCCGTTGGCCGTTTCCTATTACCGCCCGGACCTGCGGGAAGCTTTCCTCGCCATCGACGCCGACGGGGTGCTGACCGTCACCGCCGACGGCAAAAACATATACACGAAAAACCTCTCCGACGGAAAAACCGGCATCGGCGTCCTGTACCGCGAACTCACCCGCGCCGGCCTGGTCTGCGACCTTTCGCCCTATTACGCGGGGGTTCCGGCGGCGAATCTGGCCCGGGGGGTGCGGCTGGATATCCTGTTTCCCAAGGGGAAAGTCCCGCTCTCCATCGATCTCGACCGCTATCTGGCATACGAATTGGGAAGCTCGTTGGCCACGCTCAAGGAAAAACTCCCCGAAATCAAGGAGTTCGTTTTTGTCCACCCCTATTCCATCAGTTCCCTGATGTCCAAGCAGGCCATCGCCCGGGCCGGTTACGTCGCCTCCCGCACGGGACTCCTCGCCGACGACCAGGGAACGGATCGCGACGACGGCCAGGCCGAAACGGTCCGGATGAACGTCTTCGGCCTGCCCGGGCAAGCCCTGGGCAATATGCGGATGGTGACGGCGGAGGGGGACGGCATGGAGGAGAAGCTGCGCCTGGTCCTGGATTACTGCCGCCTGCAATTTTCGGCGTTGGTTTTTTACTCACACCGCTGGGATGAATTCAACCGGGAGGAATGGGAAACGCTGCTGCGGCTGCTGCGGGACGACGGGCATTTTCGCGTGGTCACACTGAAGGAAATGAAGGACGAGGTGGCGGCGAAAGGAAGGGAAGTCGCGCCGCTGGTTTACGAGTACCCGTTGGGGGAGCGGCGGCAGGATTACCGGCCGCGGGCGGATTCGCCCGTATTCGCCGCCGGACTAGACCTCGGGCTGAAGAGTGATTTCGCCGGAAGCGCGCTGCCGCAGAATGAGCGGCCGGCGCTTGGGCTGTATGAAAAATAACCGGAACATTTACTTGGGAAATTCTCATAAAAAACGATTTAGGCAAAGTGGCGATTGGAGGATCAACCGCCACTCTGCAAAACATCCCTCAAATCTTCACCTTTTTCGACATGTCCAACAGCCCAATCGGCCCCAATTCCCCAATCAGCGGTTTCCCGTAGGTCAGGAAGGCCTCGGTGACATTGTTCTTCGAAGGGGCGATGAAATTCTCCGGCATGCGGCGGGTTTTCCCGGCCACGTTTTTCAGCGGGACCAGCTTGTAGTCGGCCTTATACGGAACGTCGGAGACGCGGATGATGGCGCAGGAGCCGTCGATATTGCCGGACTGGGCGCATTTGGCGGCGAAGCGGCCGAGTTCCAGGGCTTCCTGGCGGTCGACCGGGCTCTGGTCGGGGAAGGAACGCTGGACATAGCCGAAGGTGTCGCCGCGGGCGCGGAGTTTTTTCACGACGCCGCGGCCCTCGAGATGCTTTTTCGCGTAGTCCACGAGGCTGTCCGCGAGGGCGCCGGTGCCGGAGAGTTGGACGTTGCCGTGGCTGTCTTTTTCCAGGGTGCCGCCGGAGGCGAGGACCTGGAGGATCGGGGTGTGGTTTTCGTCCTCGATGCCTTCGGAGACGGCGACGACGCAACGGTTGTATTTTTTATAGACCGCCTCGACGTCGCTGGTGAATTTGTCCAGGTTGAAGGCGCATTCGGGGAGGTAGATCAGGTGCGGACCGTCGTCGGGGGCGCTTCTCCCCAAGGCGGAGGCGGCGGTGAGGAAGCCGGCGTGGCGGCCCATGCAGACGCCGATATAGAGGCCGCCGAAACATTGGTTGTCGAGGGAGACGCCGCGGAAGGCATTGGCGACATAACGCGCCGCCGAGGCGAAGCCGGGGGTGTGGTCGTTTTCCATCAGATCGTTGTCGACGGTTTTGGCGACGTGGAAGACGCGGAGCTCGTAGGCGCGGGAGCGGGCGGCGTCGTTGATGATGTCGAGGGATTCGGAGGTGTCGTTGCCGCCGATGCCGAAGACGTAGCGGATGCCATGTTTCTGGAAGACGTCGAGCATTTTCTTGTTGTCGTCGGCGGTCGGTTTTTTGCGGGTGGAGCGGAGTTGCGAGGCGGGGGTGTAACTGATGTTTTCCAGGATGGCGGCGGTTTGCGCCCGGAGGTCGATGAAATTCTCCGCCATGACCCCGTCGATGCCGTTGATGGCGCCCCAGATTGCCTCGATTTCCTTGTTCAACATCAAGCCTTGCACCACCCCGACCCATGAGGCGTTGATGACCGCGGTGGGACCGCCTTGGGTGAAGATTACCGCCTTTCCTTTAATCGTGTCAGCCATGCCGTGACTCCTCTCGCTTTACTTTAAGGTAAACCGTTACGCCGGTACAATTCATCTGGGGTATGACAAATTTGCAAAACCTCAGCAGTTAAACCAGTAATCCGGTCCGATGTCAAAGGAAAAAAATCCTCATTAAGCGGGCGAATTTGTATATAATTGCCGTGGCGTCAAGGTAGGGCAGAATAACTCAGAAAACGGGAGAACCGCATGAACATCGCCTTCATCGGCCTGGGCATCATGGGGAAACCCATGGTCCATAATCTCATCAAGGCCGGCCACCGCCTCACCGTCTACGGCCACGGCCAGAAAAATATCGACCAATGCGTCGCCTACGGGGCAATTGCCGCCGCTTCCGCGAAAGCAGCCAGCCGGGAAAACGAGCTGATCCTCACCATGTTGCCGAATTCACCCAACGTCAAGGACGCGGTCATGGGCCACGACGGGGTTCTCGAAGGCGCCAAACCCGGCAGCGTCCTCATCGACATGTCTTCCATCGCGCCGTTGGCATCGCTCGAAATCGCCGCCGCCTGCGCCATGAAGGGGGTCAAGATGCTGGACGCCCCCGTCTCCGGCGGCGAGCCCAAAGCCGTCGACGCCACCCTGGCCATCATGGTCGGCGGCGACCGGGTGCTGTTCGAACAGGTGAAGGACAGCGTCCTCCTGAAGATGGGCAAAAGCGCGGTCTACTGCGGCGGCATCGGCGCGGGGAACACCGCCAAGCTGGCGAACCAGGTCATCGTCGCCGCCAACATCGCCGCCGTCGCCGAAGCTTTTACCCTGGCGAAAAAGGCCGGCGTGGACCCGCATCTGGTTTTGCAGGCGATTCAGGGCGGCCTGGCCGGGTCCGCCGTCATGAACGCCAAAGTCCCGATGATGCTCGAGGGGAATTTCAAGCCCGGTTTCAAAATGGACCTGCACATCAAGGATCTCGCCAACGCCCTAGAAACCGGCCACAGCGTCGGCGCGCCGCTGCCGCTGACCGCCCAGGTCATGGAGATGCTCCAGAACCTCCACGCCGACGGAAACGGCCAGGACGACCACAGCGCCCTGGCGAAGTATTACGCAAAGCTGGCGGGGGTGAAGCTGGGCGGATGAAAAGCGGACCACTTCAACACAGGGGACACAGAGAGCACAGAGGACACAGAATAACGCAACCACGAAAATGCGGTTGCGGTTCTCTGTGTCCTCTGTGCTCTCTGTGTCCTCTGTGTTAAGGTGGTTATTTTGATATACGGTTCAGTCCATCGCCTTGCGTATCGACTCCCCGTAAGGCGGCCGCAGCACCCCCTTTTCGGTGACAATCCCGGCGATCAACGCATTATCCGTCACGTCGAAGGCGGGATTGAACACCTTCACCCCTTCCGGAGCCATCCGCTTCCGATACCACATCTCCGTCACTTCCTCCGCCTTCCTTTCCTCGATGACGATGTCGGCGCCGGACGGGCAGGCCAGGTCGATGGTCGAAGTCGGCCCCAGCACGTAAAAGGGTATGCCGTAATGTTTCGCCATAATCGCCACCCCGCTGGTGCCGATCTTGTTCGCCGCGTCACCGTTCGCCGCCACCCGGTCGCAACCCACCAGCACCGCCTGCACCCAGCCCTTTTTCATCACCGACGCCGCCATATTGTCGCAGATTAGCGTCACGTCCAGGCCGGCTTTGTGCAACTCGAAAGCGGTCAGCCGGGCGCCTTGCAGCAATGGCCGCGTTTCATCGGCAAAAATTCGGAAATTATAACCACGCTCCTGTCCCACATACATCGGCGCCGTAGCCGTGCCGTAACGGCTGGCCGCCAGCTGCCCGGCGTTGCAGTGGGTCAGCAACCCCATGCCCGGTTTCAATAATGCCAGGCCGTTCTCGCCAATCGCCCGGCACATGGCGGTATCCTCGGCCTGAATCAGGTCGGCCTCGCGCCGGAGATCCGCCTTGATGTCAGCGACGCTTTTCCCCGCACTCGCCTTGAGCCGCGCCTCCATCCGATCCAGCGCCCAAAATAGGTTCACCGCCGTCGGCCGCGAACTGGCCAAGTACCGTTTGGCTTGAGTGAAGTCATTGGCCAACGCGGTATAATTGTCTGCCTGAGAGTGAAGCGCAGCCAAATAGATGCCGTAACCGGCGGCGATGCCGATGGCGGGAGCGCCGCGCACGCGAAGAATATTAATCGCTTCCCAGATTTCGGATTGGCCTTTTAGGCGGAGAAATAGGGTTTTTTCTGGAAGCTGTGTCTGGTCAAGGAGAACGAGTTCATTGGTTTGATGGTCAAAACATACTGCCCGGTAGTTTTCAAGGTTGTCCATAATCGATTTTTCCATATAAAATGAGGGCGAAGGAAAAGTGCCTGGGTCTGGCTATATGTTAAGGATTAGAATATTAAGATTAACTGATTTTTGGAAAAATTCCTGACTAGCCCGGGTGTTAATTGTATACTGAAATGGGTTTTCTTGAAATTAAGTTTTCGGTGGTTACGGAGGTGGTATAAATGACAGGAATGCAGATGGACACTGAAAAAGCGGTTATCGAGGCCTTTGAGAAAGCGGGGCGCTTGCGCGATGGCGAGTCGGTTTATCCCCGGGTGCTCATGGCGGGATGGCTGGAAACGCCGGTCGGAGCCATTTTGGTCGCGGGAGACGATGATGCCCTATATCTCCTGAATTTCATCGACCAAACCTCGATGATCCGCAAGACCGCCCTGGTGCAAAAAAAATTGCAGGCAACTCTGGAACTTGGGCCCAGCCGCAGCGTCGATATGGCAAAACGGGAAATCCAGGAATACTTCGATGGAAAACGCCGCACCTTCGAGACTCCTTTGGCCATGCAGGGGACGGTTTTCCAAAACCTGGTTTGGGAGACTCTGCGCGGCATACCTTACGGCGAAACGCTCTCCTATACCGAATTGGCGAAAAAGATCGACAAACCTTCCGCCTTCCGCGCCGTCGCCCAGGCCAATGCCCAGAATCCACTGGCCATCATTGTGCCTTGTCATCGGGTGATCAACGCTGACGGCGAGCTCGGCGGATATTCCGCCGGCCTGGAGCGGAAGAGCTGGCTGCTGGCGTTCGAGAAGACCCGCAAGGATGAGACCACCGCCGCGGATTCGCCGAATATTGAGGGCAGTCCTTGAGAATTACCAGGGCATGGGAGAATGCCGCTTGAGTAAGGTTACATCCTGGACTTTTGCATAAACAAAAACCCTTGAAATTCAGGCAAAAACGATTATTGCAAAGTGACGATTGGCGTTTCAATCGTCACTTTGTAAAACTTCCGTTATCATGCTGTTACGACGCGTTTTGTCTATATTCCCCGCGCCATTCCCGATCATGCCCCCGAATCCCCGCCGTCCACGCTCTTCCAGCGGTTGTGAATCCAAATCCACTGTTCCGGATAATCCCGGATAATCTCCGACAAATCCGTGTTCACCTCGGTCATCAGCCGCGTCACCTCCGTTTTCGGATCCGCCCCTTCCCTAGGCCAATGCACACGTTTCGGAACCATGACGAAGCGCATGTCCTCCCCCTTCACCCGCAGCACCGCCCCGACGAATACCGGCGCCCCGTTCCTTATTGCCAAATCCACCGGCGCCGTCATGCTGGTCCCCATTTTATCCAGGAACGGCGTCAGGCAGCCGTTCTTCCCCCCATCCTGATCCGCCACCGCCACCAGGCCCTGGCCTTTCCGCAGCGCCCCCAGCCCCTTCCTCATGCTGCCGAATTTGTCCCAGACCGTCGCGCCGGTCCTTTCGCGAATGCTGTTGATGAAGGCGTCAAGGTAGGGGTTGTCCAAGGGGCGGGCGATAAACCCGTGCACCACCCCCAGCATGCCCATCGCCACCGCCCCCCATTCCCAATTCCCCAAATGCCCCGTCACCACCACCATGCCCTTTCCTTTGGCGAGGAGGTCGCGCATGATGGCGTCACAGCCGTTCCGGTCGGTGCGGCGGTAGACTTCAGCGTCGGACATGCGGTTGAGGCGGGCGATCTCCATGAATAACAGCAGGTAATGCCGGTAATTCCGCTTGGCCAAGTCACCCGCTTCCGCCTCGCTAATCCCCAGCCGATCCATCGCCTGGCGCCGGATCCGCCGGCCGTGGCGTTGGTCCAGGCAGCGCCAAATATCGGCGATGGTGTGGGCAATCGCCTTCGCCAGCCACAGCGGCGGCCACGACAAAAGGGCGTAACCAAAGAGTACGGCGGCGTATTCGAGGCGTGATCGTATTTTTCCCTGTTTTCTGGCCATGCGGTCCCATTTATCATAACTTCAGTTTATGAATCACCCTATTCGAGGCTGGCTCGAATAGGGCGGGAAAACATTCGCTACCATTTTCGCTGGAGATTTATTCGACGCAAGCCTGGAAATCGGAAAAAGCGCGGTCGGCGGTTAAATTTGCCTACCCCTTACCCGGCAAATATAAAACCCAAAGGAAGTGTGATAGCTCCCGCATCTCCACCGGAAGCAAATCGCCCAGGTATCTCTGCAATTCCGCGAACGAATCGTCCCGCAGGCACAGCACCACCGGCCGACCGCCGGCCAGCGTCTCCTTCAGCCAGGCGGCGCTGTCCTCCGCCGAAGGGAAATAGCGCCGGGAGGAGGAATCGGAGTGGGCCAAACCATAGGCCAACTCCCCCATATCACCGAAAAATTTCACATCCTGCCGCCGGTAATGCCAGGACACCGAGGCAATCGTCTTCCGGTCGGCGAGGAGTTCGGCGTCGGCCGGAGTGGCGGGAAGGTGGCTTAGTAACAGGCGCGACGGCGATTTCCGGTCCTCGAATCCTTCCGGCATGGCCAGGAAACTGGCCGAGGCGGCGACAGCCAGGGTCAGCGCGGTCCAGCCGAGGCCGCGCAGCCGTAGCAGCCCCTTCCCCGCCACCCGGTTTTCCGGATTCGCTTCCCCGGCGAAGCGGCGCGAAGCCATGAACAGGCAGGCGCCGGCGACCAGCAAGGCCCCCACCAGCATCCAGGATTCGGAATCCCCCAGGATACTTTCCCGCAAATGCTCCTGGCTGGAAAAGGGGAGCCAAACCATAAAGCCGATGACGCCAGCCACAAAAATCACGGCGCCGATCCGCGCGCCCCAACGCAGCCATTCCGCACGCGGAGCGGCCAGAAGCGCTTCGCCCATTATTATCGCCAGCGGCGCGAAGCCCGGCAGGATATAGGTGGGCAGCTTGCCGCCGCAGGCGGAGAAAAATAGCAGCTGGCTGGCGAACCAGGCCAGGCAGAAACGGGTCAGGGAGTCGCCCCGGAGCCGCCGGCGGATTTCCCCGACCGCCGCCGGCATCAGGAAGGTCCACGGCACCGCTCCGGCGAGCAGGATTGGCAGGTAAAAAAATACCGTCTCGCGATGTTGTCCGCCGTGGGGGTTGAGGAAGCGCTGCACGTGCTCGACCCAGAAGAAATAGCGCCAGAAGTCCGGGTTCGCCCGGTGGATGAGGATGGCCGCCGGCAGCACGGTAAGCCCCGCGACCAGCACCGGGATTATCCAGGAGGCGAGGAGCTCCCGGAACCGCCTCTCCCACAGGAGCCAAACCACCAGGGTCAAGGCCGGCAGCACCAGGGCGGTCAGGCCCTTGGCGAGAAAAGCCAAACCGCAGGCCACCCCGGACAGCACCGCCCACAGCGCCCGCCGGGGCTTGCCGGTCGGCGCTCCGGCCGAAGTCCTGCCGTTCATGGCCATATAATAGGCGAACAGTGACAGGCAGACGAAGAGGGTGAACATGGTGTCCAGGACCGCGAAAGTGGCGACGCCGAAAATCTGCAGGCAGGACAGGTAGATCGCCGCCGCGACCAGGGCCGGGGTCGCATCCCCGCGCACCCGCCGGACCAGGAGGAAGATGGCGAGGGCGGTCAAACCGGCGGCGAGGGCGGAGGGAAAGCGCACCGCGAAATTATTGTGGCCGAAGAGGTATTGCGAAGCCGCCGTGAGCCAGTAGCCGAGGGGCGGCTTTTCGTAATAGGGGAGGCCGACGTGATGCAGGGTGGCCCAATCGTGGTTGGCGAGCATTTCCCAGGGAATTTCCGCATAGCGGGATTCGTCCGGGGTGAAGAGGGGACGCAGATTCAGCGGGGCGATATACAGTAAGAGATAGAGGATCGTGAGCGCAGCCCCGAAAAACACCAGGTAGGGAACGGGGCCGGGCTTGGCGCCACTTGGCTTGTCTATTTTGTCTACTGTCATACGCGTTTGTATCCGTAATAAATGGGGGTAAGTAACGAGTGCCACTGAAATAAGGACAACCCATTGAAAACGTGAGAATAACGGGGACACGATGGATTCCAGGGGGTTCCGATTTTACAAAATCGCCATTCAGCGGTATGAATGGCGATTCTGCAGAAGTCCGGATTCAACCCAGCCAATCGCCCTGGAAGCACAATAAACCTTCGCGTCCCGGCAGCGGCCGCATGTCCACCCCGGCGCTTCGCAGCCGGTTCTGGCTTTTCAGGACCGCATCCAACCTGGCGAATTGCACGCCCCTGTCCTTCGCCATAACCAGAAATTCCTCGAACATTCCCGCCTTCGCCACCCCCTCCACTTCCGCGTGGACGCAGAGCACGTTCAGGCCTTCGGGGCGGAACAGCTCCAGGAGTTTCGCGTTGTAATTCGCGTCCGTCACCCCCTCCGTTCCCACCAGCTCGTCGTAGGTCGGCAGAGTGACCGGGATCTGCGGTTTCAGTGGGTTCCTTATTCCGCCGCTGCCTTTTTCCCCGTGGCTGTTCGCGACGACCGGGATAAAACAATCCGTCCCCCGGCAGTCCGAATTGTAGGAAAAGGGGTAATCCTGCTTCGCCTCCAGGACCGTTTCCGGGGCCCGCCAGGCCGGGGCGGCCGAGCTGGACGGCGGACGGCCCAGGATGTCAGTAAGCCGGTTGTAGCCGCGTCCCACCGCTTCCCGCACCGTTTTCAGGTCGTTCAGGGGCATGGTCTGCCAACGCTGGTGGTCCCAGGCGTGCAGGCCGACTTCGTGACCGGCGGCCGCCGTTTTCCGGATTATTCCCGCCGCCAGTTCGCCGATGTCCGGTCCCTGGCCCACGACCCCGCACCGGAGTATCGACCAGCCGTACAGCGACGGCGCCCGGGTGCGGAGCATTTTCCAGAGGAAGGCCGGCTTCAGGAGCCGCCACAAATGCCGCCCCATGTTGTCGGGGCCAACGCAGAAAAAAAACGTCCCGGAAATCCCCTGCTTTTCCAATATCTCCAGTAAGCGCGGGACTCCCAGCCGGGTGCCCCGCAAGGTGTCGACGTCAATCCGCAGGCCGGCTAGCATCCCTGCTTCTCCAGGTGGTCGCGGAGGAAGAAGTCGAGCGTTTCCTCGACCGCCCGCCGGGGGTCGATTTCCGGCTTCCAGCCAAGGAGGCGCCCCGCTTTGGCGATGGACGGTTTGCGGCTCTGGACGTCCTGGTAACCCTTGCCGTAATAGGAAACGCCCTCGACCTCGCAGTAGCCGGCAAAGGGCGGGAATTTCTCCCGAAGCGGATGGCGCTCGAAGGCGGCGACGAGGATTTCGGCGAGTTCGCGGATGCTGAGTTCGCCGTCCGGATTCCCGAGGTTCATCACCGCGCCGTCGCAGGTGCGGTTTTTGTCGAGGATAATCCGGAACAGCCCTTCGATGCCGTCCTCGACGGCGGTGAAGCAGCGTTTCTGGGCGCCTCCGTCGATGAGGAGAATCGGCGTCCCCTCGACCAGGTTCAGGATCATCTGGGTGATGGCGCGGGAGCTGCCGATGCGGGCGGAATCGAGCCGGTCCAGGCGGGGACCGATCCAGTTGAAGGGCCGGAAGAGGGTGAAACGCAGCCGGCCGTCCTGGCCATAGGCCCAGATGACCCGGTCCAGGAGCTGCTTGCAGGCGGAATAGATCCAGCGTTGATTGCGGATGGGGCCGACCACCAGGGGCGATTCGTCCTCGTCGAACTTGGAGTCCTCGCACATGCCGTAGACTTCGGAGGTCGAGGGGAAAACGACGCGTTTTTTGTACTCGACGCAGTAGCGGACGACGCGGAGGTTTTCCTCGAAATCGAGTTCGAATACGCGCAGGGGATTTCGTACGTATTCTATTGGAGTGGCGATGGCGACCAGGGGCAGGACTACGTCGGCCCGGCTGATTTCGTAGCGGATGCGTTCGCGGTGGATGGTGATGTCGCCGGGGATGAAGGTGAAGCTGGGCCGGTCCAGGAAGCGTTCGACCTGGTCCGACTGCCGGTCGAGGCCCACCACTTCGAAGCGCCCGTCGGCGAGGAGTCGTTCCGACAGGGCGTTGCCGATGAAACCGTTCACCCCGAGGATCAGGACCCGCTGTTTACGGGAGCCGTTCGGGTCGGGCTGCCGGAGGCGCATGCCGGGGCGGAGGTTCATGTCGCGGGCGAGCTGGCGCCCACCGACTTCGACCCCCTTCTCCTCCTGGCCAAGGACAATCCTGAGGACGCCGGAGCCGCAGGCGATGCGGAGGGGTTCGTCCGAGAGGACAGTGCCGGCTTTGGCCGGGTGCGGATTCGGTTCGGCTTGCGCCTCCCAGATGAAAAATTTCCTGCCGCCGGCGTAGGTGAAGGCGCCGGGGTAGGGTTTGGTTACGGCGCGGACCAGGTTGCGGATGCGTTCGGCCGGCTGTTCCCAGTCGATTTGCCCGTCGGCGGGGCGGCGGCCGCCGAAGACGGTGGCGTCGGCGTCGTTTTGTTTGCGGCGCGGGGCGGTGCCGTCGGCGCGGCCGGGGAGGAGCGGAGCGAGGAAGCCCGGGACGGCGGCGGTCATTTTTTCGTTGAGGCTGCGGGCGGTGTCGTCGGGGCTGATGGGGATGCGGATTTGCCCGACGATGTCGCCGGCGTCGGCGCGTTTCACCATGTGGTGGAGCGTGAGGCCGGTTTCCGTTTCGCCGTTAATCAGGACCCAGTTCACCGGGCAGCGGCCCCGGTATTTGGGTAGGAGCGAGCCGTGCAGGTTCAGGGCGCCCCGCAGGGGCAGGGCGAGGATGGAGTCCTTAATGAGTTTCCGGTAGTAGAACGAGAACAGGCAGTCCGGTTCCATGGCCTTGATCCGGCTTACCCAGAGGGGATGGTTGATGTCGTCGGGGGCGTAGACGGGTATGTTCCGGGCTGCCGCGGTTTGGGCGACGGAGCGGAACCAGGTGTTTTCGCCGGGGTCGTCGGGATGGGTGAAGACGGCGGCGACGTTGACGCCGTTGTCGAGGAGTGTTTCCAGGCCGGCGCAGCCGACGTTCGAGTATGCGAAAACAACCGCCTTCATCATGGGTCCTTTCCGAGTTTCGAGTGCTTGTGGAAGTACCGACATCGAAACGAAATGAGGGAAATGCTTTTAACTGAACTTTTGCAAAGTGGCGATTTAACCGCCAATCGCCACTTTGCAAAAATCGTTTTTGCCCGAATTTCAAGGGGTTTCACAATTACGATATACGCTCGGCCTATCGTTCCCCAGCCTCGGTGGCGCGTTCCGCCGCCTTGCCCGTACCTCCCACCACCCGCTTCACAAAATAGGCCGGCCGCGCCCGCACGTCGTTGTAAATCCTGCCCAAATACTCGCCCAAAACCCCTACCCCCAGATAAATTCCGCCCAGGAACACGAACTCCAACGAGAACAGGGTGAACGTCCCGTCCACCGCCCAGTCCGATCCGAACAGCAGGCGCCCGAACATCAGCACCAGCGCCGCCAATATGCCCAGCCCGCTCATCACCACACCCACCACGCTCGCCACCCGCAGCGGCACCGTCGACATGCAGGTCAGGAGATCCAGATAAAGGTTGATCAATTTGTGGATGCTGTATTTCGAATTACCCGAGGTGCGTTCGGCGTGCTCGACCATGACCTCGGTGGGATTGGCGGCGAAGGAGTTCGCCAGCACCGGGATGAAACGGGTCGTCTCGCGGCAGGAAAGTAATGCGTCGATGATTTCCCGCCGGTAAGCCCGCAGCATGCAGCCGTAGTCATGCATTTCCACGCCGGTGAGCCGGCGGACCATGCGGTTGACGATTTTCGAGGCGGTTTTGCGGAAGCGGCTGTCATGCCGGTCCATGCGGATGCTGCCGACCACGTCGTGCCCGGCGTCGATTTTGGCGAGCAGCTTGGGGATTTCCTCGGGCGGGTTTTGCAAGTCGGCGTCGAGGGTGACGACGACGTCGCCGCGGGATTGGGCGAAGCCGGCCATGATGGCGGCGTGCTGCCCGTAGTTGCGGTTGAGGAAGACGCCGACGATTTCGGGATGGAGTTTATTGGCGTCTTCGATGATCGTGCGGGAGCGGTCGCGGCTGCCGTCGTCGGCGAGGACGATTTCGAAGCTTTTGCCGGTACTTGTGCAAACGGCGAGACAGCGTTGGACCAGCTCTTCCAGGCATTTTTCTTCGTTGTAGACCGGTATGACTAGGGAAAGATCCATGGGGGTTTTCCTGTGTTTTTTCTGTTGGTGGACTTTTGGCGCATCTCACTTTGTTACCGCAGCTCCCTGCCCTGTTACGCCGGACACCTCCCCACAAGTCGGCGGTAACGTCGAGGCAAGGGTCGGGAGACACCTTTCTCGCGCGTCATTCCCTTACCAGCGCCTCCTTCATCGCCGCCACCACGTCCGCGACGTCCTCCGGCGTCATGCCGGGGAAAAGCGGGATGGAGAAGAGCCGCCGCGAATTCCACTCGCTGTTGGGAAGATCCGGCTTCGGCCCCGGTTTGTTGCGGTAATAGGCGTGGGTGTGCGCAGCCAGGAAATGAATACCCGTCCCGATGTTCCGCCGCTTCAGGCGTTCCATGAAAACGTCCCGGGTCAGGCCTTCCTGGTTAAGGCGCACCACGTAAAGGTGCCAGGAATGCCGGTGCGGCCAGGACGGCGCGACCAGGGGGAGAATCTCCGGAATGCTGGCGAAATGCCGGGCGTACATCCCGGCCAGTTCCTCGCGGGCCAGATTCATTTCCTCCAGCTTCGCCAGTTGCGTCCGCCCCAGTGCCGCAGCCATGTCGGTGAGGTTGTATTTGTAGCCGGGCTCGACGACTTCGGCCTGGGGTTTCCTGCCGAGCGTTTCCCGGTCGTAGGCGTCGACGCCGAGGCCGTGGAATTTTA
Organism: Planctomycetota bacterium; assembly: GCA_031548865.1. Lineage (GTDB taxonomy): Bacteria > Planctomycetota > SZUA-567 > SZUA-567 > SZUA-567 > JAJBSZ01. Next base: position 583 of record JAVBQR010000142.1, on the reverse strand, counting down.
GCCGGCGGACCCGGGCGGTGAAATCGGGGTTGTCGCTGACGACCAGCCCCCCTTCCGAAGTGGTGATGTTCTTGATCGGGTGGAAGGAGAAGATGGCGCTCCCCCGGGCGCCGATGGGGTTCCCCTTGTAGACGGTGCCGGCGGCGTGGGCGGCGTCTTCCAGAAGGAAGATCCCTTTCCGGGCGGCCAGCTCCCGCAGCGGGTCGAGGTCGACGGGGGCGCCGGCGAAGTGGACGGGGATGATGGCTTTGGTGCGCGGGGTGAGGCGGGGTTCGATCAGCGCCGCCGAGGTCATGAGGTTGTCCCGGTCGACGTCGACCCAGACCGGGGTGGCGCCGGCGAGTTCGATGAGGTTCGGGGTCGAGACCCAGGTCATGGAGGGGGTGACGACTTCGTCCCCGGGCCCGATGTCCAGGGCTTTGAGGGCGCAGTGCATGCCGCCGGTGGCGGAGGCGACGGCGACCGCTTCGCGGCCGCCGACGCGTTCGTCGAATTCGAGTTCGAATTCGCCGCATTCCTTGCCGGTGGTGAGCCATTTGGAACGCATGACCTTGACGACGGCTTCTATGTCCTCTTCCGAAAT
>JAVBQR010000103.1:0-22167 GCA_031548865.1 Planctomycetota bacterium | reverse complement strand
TCGGCTCCAAAAACGGCGCGATGATTGCCGATTATGTGCAGAACAAGTTGGGCGGCAAGGCCAAGGTCGGACTGGTCACCATATCCATGTTCGAGGTCGGAGTGCTCCGTCACGAAGGCTTCCTCTCCGAAATCAAAAAGGTGCCCGGCATCGAAGTCGTCGCCATGCAGGACGGCCGCACTCCGGAAGAAGCGCAGAAGAAAGCCGAGGCGATGATCCAGGCGAACCCGGACCTGAAGGTCATCTGGGGTTCCACCGACGCCGCCACCACCGGCATCCTGGCTGCGGTCCGGGCCAAGGGCCGGGAAAACGACATCATCGTCCTCGCCACCGACATCAGCCCGCAGCTCTGCCGCGAACTGCTGGATCCTGCCAGCCCCCTGATGTCCATCGTCGCCCAGCGCCCGGAAGCTATGGGCCACAAGGCCTACATGACCGCCCTCGAAGTGATGCAGGGCGAAACGGTCGCGCCCCAGACCCTGGTGCCGGTCGACCTCTACGTCAAGGGGAAGAGCGTGGACGAGGAGGGGATTCGCGGCTGGCTGAAAACGCACGAAGTCGAAAACACCCTTAAGAAAAAATAGCGGCGCGGAAACATTGCGGCGCGCGGCGGCGGAGCATCCAGCCCGCCGCCGCGCGGTCCGCGCAGCGGGAATTTTCGGAATCTCCCCAAGGGGAATAACCATGACGGTGTCGGCAACGCTATTAAGCATGCGGGATATCCACAAATCCTTCGGCGGTGCGCAGGCCCTGAAGGGGGCTTCCTTCTCCCTCGAACGCGGCGAAGCCCACGCCATCATGGGCATAAACGGTTCCGGGAAATCGACCCTGATGAAGGTCCTGTGCGGGGCGTACGTCCCGGATTCGGGAACGATTGTCCTCGAGGGCAGGGAGACGGACCGCTTCGCCTCCCCCCGTGAAGCGGAGCGGGCGGGCATATCCATCGTCTACCAGGAAGTCCGCCTGATGCAGGAGCTGAGCGTCGCCGAGAACGTCTACATGGGGCATTTCCCCTATCGCAGCGCCCGGCTGGGCATCGTCGACTGGCAGAGGATTGTCGAAGGGACCCGGGACATTTTCCGGCGCATCGGCATGAACATGGACCCGCGCGCCCGGGTCGCCGACCTGTCGGTCGGCCGCAAGCAAATGGTGGAAATCGCCAAGGCGCTTTCCATCGAGGGCGCCAAGATTCTCATCCTCGATGAACCCACCTCGGCCCTCACCGACGAGGAAACGGAACGCCTCTTCGCCGTGATGAAAAATCTCAAGACCATGGGCATGGGACTTGTGTACATCACCCACAAGCTCCAGGAATTGAACGGCCACGTGGACCGCGTGACCGTGCTCCGGGACGGCCGCGACGTATTGACGACCGCAATGCGGGAGGACGCGGTTCCGGGGCTTATCGACGCGATGCTGGGGGAGAAGTTCGTCAAGTCGGCGCGTCTGTCCACTGCGGCGGCGGACGGCGGGCCGGTCCTGTCGGTGCGGTCCCTCTCGGGGCCCCGCCTGCCGGGTCCGGTGCACATCGAGGTGCGGGGGGGCGAAATCGTCGGCCTAGTGGGCCAGATGGGCTCGGGGCGGAGCGAGACCCTCAGGGCGGTGATGGGTTTGGATCCCGTTGCGGAGGGCGAAGTGCGCTTCCTTGGCGAGCCGATTTCGGGAACTCCCGGGAGGATAATCCGCAAGGGCATCGGCTATGTCCCCGAGGACCGCAAGACGGAAAGCATCATCCCCGGGCGGAGTGTGGGTGAAAACGTCACCATCGGAATTCTGCGGCAACTCGTGGCGCGAGGGCGGCTTTCCCGGCGGTTGGAGCGGGGGGCGGTGGCGTCGGTGATTCGCGAGGTGGATTTGCGCCCCGCCTCGCCGGCGCTGCCGGTGGATAATCTGTCGGGCGGGAACCAGCAGAAGGCGATGCTGGGGCGCTGGCTGAACCTGGACAATTTGCGCCTCCTGCTCCTGGATGAACCGACGCGCGGCGTGGACGTGGGCGCGAAAAAGCAGATTTACGGCCTTCTGGCGGCGTTGACTGCCAAGGGCCTGGCGGTTCTCATCGCCTCGTCGGATATCGAGGAAGTGCTGGAAATCTGCGACCGGGTCATATTGATGCGCGGCGGCGCCGGGATTCTCGAGCGTCCCGTGGGACAACTCGACATGGCCTCCCTGACCGCGCTCATCGTCGGCGAGGGAGCGGGCGAAAGGGGGAACGCATGAAGGGCTTCCTGGCGCGAAACGCCGCGCTGGCCGGACTCCTGATCGCCTACCTGATTTTACTGACGGTGGTGGCAGCCGCGACCGACCTGGTGTTTCTCCGGCGGCAGAACCTCCTCGACGTCCTGCAACAAACGTCCATCGTCTTCCTGGTGGCGGCAGGAATGACCTGCGTCATCATCATGGGGGAAATCGACCTCGCCGTCGGGTCCCTCATCTCGGTGGCGAGTTGCGTATTCGGCTACCTGGTGACGGTACGGGAATGGGGGGTGTGGCCGGCGGCATTGCCGGTATTGGCGTTGGGGCTCATCGGGGCGGCGGTCACCGCAGTCCTGCGTACCCGCTACCGCATACCGTCCTTCATCACCAGCCTGGCCTTCCTGTCGATTTGGCGGGGGGCGGCGTATCTCCTCACCGACGGCATGCCCTTCTACGGCTTCCCCGATTCTTTCGAGGAACTGGGATGGGGTTCCATCGCCGGGGTGCCGGTGGTGGTGGTGATGGCGGCGGCGCTTTTTTTCTTGGTAAACTTCATGCTCGAGCACACCGCGCTTGGGCGCTCGGTGTACGCGCTGGGCGGCAACGAGAAGTCGGCACTCTTGTCCGGGGTGCCGGTCGCCAGGGTCAGGCTCCTGGTTTTCGCCCTGCTGGGATTATTGACCGCCTTCACCGGCCTGGTGCAGTCGGCGCGGCTGATGGCGACTCCGCCGACGGTCGGGGAAGGCTGGGAGATGATAATTATCGCCAGCGTCATCGTCGGCGGGACTAGCATGAACGGCGGGGTCGGGGTGCTGGCCGGCACTTTCCTCGGCGCGCTGTTCATTGAAACGTTGGAGAACGGGCTGATTCTCATGGGGGTGAATCCCTTTACGCAGCTGGTCATGCGGGGGTTGGTGATTGTCGTGGCGGTGTGGGTGAACGCCATGCAGAGGTACGGTGTGCGGGGCGCGACGGGAAGGGGCGAACGATGAGCGGGAAAATGCGGGCGGCGCTGGCTGAGTTCGTGCGGGGGGAGAAAAACGTTTTCATTTCGGCGCTGGTGGTGTTTCTCTTTTTCACCTTTTCCTCCGACAAGTTTCTCCGTTCCGACAATCTGCTGGACATAGTCAGGCTGATGTCCATCACCATGATTGTCGCGGTGGGGATGACCATGGTGATTGTCGTCGGGGAAATCGACCTGTCGGTGGGGTCGCTGAGCGCCTTGTCCGGCATGATTTTCGGGCATTGTTTCATCAATATGGGTTTGCCGGCGGCGGCGGCGGTCCTGGCCGCGTTGGGGGCGGGCGCCTGCAGCGGACTGCTGATTGCGGTGCTGCGGAGCGTCTACCGGATTCCCAGCTTCATCACTTCGCTCGGGCTGATGTCCATATGGCGCGGCGTCGGCCATCTGATTCAAGGCTCGCCCATCGGCCCCTTTCCGCAACGCTTCAGCTTCCTGGCCACCGGGTATGTCGCGGGAATTCCGGTCCTGGTCCTGTTCATGCTGGCGACGATGGCGGCGGGTTATTTTCTCCTGAACTGTACGGCCTTCGGCCGGCGGGTGTATGCCATCGGCAGTTCGGAGAAGGCGGCGAGTTACGCCGGAGCGCCGGTGGGGCTGGTCAGGGCGCTGGTTTTCATATTTGCCGGGGTGCTGACCGCGGTGGTGGGGGTGCTGCAGACCTCCACCTTCATGCAGGCCAGCCCGATTGTCGGGCACGGCCTGGAATTGAACGTCATCGCCGGGGTGATTGTCGGCGGGGCGAGCCTCAGCGGCGGGCGGGGGAGCCTGGCCGGGACCTTTGTGGGCGTGCTGGTGATTGAAATGATCGGTAACGGGATGGGCATAATGGGAATTAGCTCGTATTCCCAATATGTAGTGAAAGGCCTCGTCATCCTGCTGGCGGTACTCCTGAACAGCTTGAGCCGCTACGGATTGCGCGGCGTGCCGGGGGATATCTGAACGATCGTTAAAATTCGGGACACGTAACGCAATAGTTGGGAGTGAGGTTCCAATCAATTTTGCCGGCTGACAATAATTCCCCGGGCGCTTCAGCTTCAGCGCCCCGCGCCTGCTCCGCCGCCGGGCGGGATCGGCTGGCCGGCGACCTGGAGCCGGGTCAGCGCCCGCATCATGGCCAGTTTGGCCCGATCGATGTCCAGCGCCACCGCCGCCGCGTTGTCGGAAGTGAGCTGCGCCAATTTTTCCCGCGCCCGGGCCAGGGCTTGGCGCGCCCGCTCCACGTCTATTTCGTGGCCGACTTCGGCCGAATCCGCCAAAATCACCAGCACATTCCCGTTCATGTCCATATAACCGCCGTGGATGGCCAATTCGGTCATGCTGCCGTCGTCGCCGTGCGCCTTCATCACCCCCACCTGCAGCGGCGCGATGGTCGGCTCGAAATGCGGATACACCTCCAGCGTGCCCGCGACCGTATGCACCGTCACCGACTCCACCGTCTCGTCAAACACCAGCTTGAAGGGCGTCAAAACCCGACAAACCAACTGGCCCTTCGCCACCTTCAATGGAGTCGCCATACCGATGCCCCTTCAACAACCCTTGAAATCCGGGCAAAAACGATTTTTGCAAAGTGGCGATTGGCGGTTAAATCGTCACTTTGCAAAAGTTCAGTTGATTATTTACTGCTCAAATTCCGCGCCTTTTCCTGCGCTTCGCCGAAATTGCCGACATACATGAACGCCTGCTCCGGCATGTCGTTGGCCACCCCTTTGAGGATCTGGTCGAAGCCGTCGACCGTCTCGGCAATGGGCACGTAACGCCCCGGCATGCCGGTGAACTGTTCCGCCACATAAAACGGCTGCGAGAAGAAACGCTGGATTTTACGCGCTTTCGCGACGATTTCCTTGTCGGCGTCGGAAAGTTCGTCCATGCCGAGAATGGCGATGATGTCCTGCAAATCCTTGTATTTCTGCAGGACCTGCTTCACTTCCGTCGCCACCTGGTAGTGCCGCGCGCCGACGATGCGCGGGTCGAGAATGGTCGAGGACGATCCCAGCGGATCCACGGCCGGGTAAATCCCCAAGGAGGAAATCTGCCGGGACAGGGCGGTAATCGCGTCCAGGTGGGCGAAGCAGGTCGCCGGCGCGGGGTCGGTGTAGTCGTCCGCCGGCACGTAAACCGCCTGAATCGAAGTGATGGACCCGCGCTTCGTAGAGGTAATCCGTTCCTGGAGGGAACCCATTTCCGTGGCCAGAGTCGGCTGGTAACCCACCGCCGACGGCATGCGCCCAAGCAAGGCGGAGACTTCGGAACCGGCCTGGACAAAGCGGAAAATGTTGTCGATGAAGATGAGGACGTCCATGCCTTCTTCGTCCCGGAAATATTCGGCGATGGACATGGCGGTGAGGGAGACCCGGAGGCGCGCCCCCGGCGGCTCGTTCATCTGTCCGTAGACCAGGGCGGTCTTGGACATGACGTCCGCTTCCATCATTTCAATCCACAGGTCGTTACCTTCGCGGGTGCGCTCGCCCACCCCGGCCACGACCGAACGGCCGCCGTGTTCCATGGCGATGGAGCGGATGAGCTCCTTCATGATGACTGTCTTGCCGACGCCGGCGCCGCCGAAGAGGCCGACTTTCCCGCCCTTCGGAATCGGCTGCAGGAGGTCGACCACCTTGATGCCGGTTTCCAAAAGCTCGGTGGCGTTTTCCTGCTCTTCGAAGGAAGGGGCGTCGCGGTGGATGGGGTAATACTTTTTGGCGTCGATTGGCCCCGCTTCGTCGATGGCTTCGCCGGTGACGTTGATGAGCCGCCCCAGGACTTCCGGTCCCACCGGGGCCATGATCGGCTGCCCGGTGTCACGCACCGGCATGCCGCGGCGCAGGCCGTCCGTCGAGGACATGGCGACGCAGCGCACCGAGCGTTCGCCGGTGTGCTGGGCGACTTCGAGGGTGAGGTTGAGGCGGGGAGTATCCTGTTCGATTTTGAGGGCGTTATTGATGGAAGGCAGATTGCCGATATCGAATTCGACATCGACGACCGGCCCCGAGACCTGTTTCAACCGCCCGAATTTCTTGTCAGCCTGAATCACGGATAGTCTCCTATATCACCCCAGCGCATTCGCCCCGCCGATGATGTCCAAAAGCTCCATGGTAATGCCGTACTGCCTGGCCCGGTTCAAGTCGAGGGTGAGGTTCGTGACCATTTCCTCGGCGTTGTTGGTTGCGTTGTCCATGGCGGTCATGCGGGCCGCCAATTCGGCGGAATAGCTTTCCAGCATGCCGCGGTAGATTTCCGTCGCCATGCGGCGGGCGATCAATTTCTCCAGCGCGGTCCTGGTGTCGGGCAGGAGTTCGTAAATCGGCCGCACCGGCGCCTTTTTCGCTTCCGCCTCGATTTCGCCCTGTTTCGTCATCAATTCCTCTTCCGCGTCGGCGGCGTCGAAGATGGCGTCAGGCGTTTCGTCCAGGACGATTTCCTCGAGAATTCCGTCGCTTTCGCCCTGCCGCAAGGATTTCGGCTTGTCGTCGCCTTCCTTGTGGAGGAGTTCGCCGACCGTCACCGGCAGGAGTTTCCTGATGACCGGCCGCTGGGTGAGCATCGAGGCGAATTCGTTGTAAACAACGTAAGCTTCGTCGATGTTGTCCGGCTCCGGGGCGGTGGTGGCCTGGACCACCAGTTTGTCGCAAATGTCCCCGGCCATGATGTAGGACAGTTTTTCGAAGACGTCGTGATAGGTGCGAATCACCCGGTAATCGGTTTTCCGTAGAAAGCTGATGGTTTCCTTGCCGATGGCGATGAAGATCGGTTCGATGCCCTTTTTGGTGCCGATGTATTCCGTCACCGCCTTGAACAGGTTGGTGTTGAACCCGCCCGCCAAACCCCGGTCCCCGGCAATCAGCACGTAGAGGATGCGTTTCACCGACTTGTGGGGGTGGAGCAGGGGATGCTCGTCCCCGACCAAATCGTGGGCGACGTGCACCACCAGGCCGTCGATGGCGTCGGCGTAAGGCCGCATGGCCAGCATGCCGGCCTGGGCCTTGCGCAACTTCGCCGCCGCCACGAATTTCATGGCCCGGGTGATCTGCTGGGTGCTTTTCACCGACCGGATGCGGCGTTTGATGTCTTGCGTTTGCATAGTGACCTCATAACTGAACTTTTGCAAAGTGGCGATTAAACCGCCAATCGCCACTTTGCAAAAATCATTTTATGTCTGAATTCCGGAGGGTTTTTTGTTTTTACAAAGTGGCGATTGGCGGCTGAATCGCCATTTTGCAAAAGTTCAGTTATTTTTTATCCCCCGCGCCTTCCACCTTGAACGCCCCGGCATAGCCGTCCAGGAAATCCTGGATTGCCTTGCCGAGTTCGCGGTCGGTGTCCTCGTCGAGATCCTTCGTCGTTTCGATTTTCTGCAGCACCCCCGCCTTGTTCTCGCGCAGGTAATCCAGAAGCGCTTTTTCGAACTCGACCACCGAGGCGGTTTTGATGCCGTCCAGGTAGCCCTTGGTGCCGGCGTAAATCACCGCGACCTGCTCGGAGATTTTCAGCGGGGCGTACTGGGGCTGCTTTAAAATTTCCACCAGCCGCTCACCCCGGGCCAGCTGCTTTTTCGTCACCGCGTCCAGGTCGGAACCGAACTGGGCAAAAGCGGCCAATTCGCGGAACTGGGCCAAATCCAGCTTCAGCGACCCGGATATTTTCTTCATCGCCTTGGTCTGGGCCGAACCGCCCACGCGCGACACCGATATCCCCACATTCACCGCCGGACGCACCCCGCCGAAGAAGAGATCCGCTTCCAGGAAAATCTGCCCGTCGGTGATGGAGATGACGTTGGTGGGAATATAGGCCGAGACATCGCCGGCTTGCGTTTCGATAATCGGGAAGGCGGTAATCGACCCGCCGGTCCCCTTGATCCTCGCCCGCTTCATTTCGGGGTTCGCCTTGACTTCCTTGTCCACCGCCCATTGGCCGGGGATGCCGCTGTAAATTTTCCGCTTCCCCGCCTGGGTCCGGTCGACGACGTCGGGGAAACTCTTCGGCACCGCCACGTACTCCTCGGCCAGCTTGACCGCCCGCTCCAGGAGCCGCGAGTGCAGGTAGAAGACGTCGCCGGGGTAGGCTTCCCGCCCGGGCGGGCGGCGCAAGAGGAGGGACATCTCGCGGTAGGCCCAGGCGTGTTTCGACAAATCGTCGTAGACAATCAGGACGTGCTTACCCTTGTCCATGAAATATTCGGCGATACTCACCCCGGTGTACGGCGCGAGGTACTGTTCCGGGCTCGGTTCCGAAGCCGTGGCCGCCACCACGATGGTGTAGGCGAGGGCATTTTCGCGGCGGAGCGTTTCGATAATGCGGGACACGGTCGAACGTTTCTGGCCAATCGCCACGTAAATGCAAATCACGTCCAGGTTCTCGGGATTGCCGTCCCAGCCGCGGTTCTGGTTGAGGATGGCGTCGACGGCGATGGCGGTCTTGCCGGTCTGGCGGTCGCCGATGATGAGCTCGCGCTGCCCGCGCCCGACCGGGGTAATCGAATCCACCGCCTTGAGGCCGGTCTGGAGCGGTTCCGTCACCGGCTGGCGCTGGACAATCCCCGGGGCGATGCGTTCGATGAGCCGTTCCTCGTCGACCTGGATCTCCCCTTTGCCGTCGAGTGGCCGGCCGAGGGCGTCGATGACCCGCCCCAAGAGGGCGTCACCGACCCCCACCTGGGAAATCCGCCCGGTGCGTTTCACCGGATCGCCTTCCTTGATGTGCGAGCCGTCGCCAAGCAGGACGGCGCCGATATTGTCCTCGTCCAAATTCAGGGCGATCCCCATGATCCCCCCGGGGAACTCGAGGAGTTCGCCAGCTTCGGCGTCGTCGAGGCCGTGCACCCGGGCGATGCCGTCGCCGTTCTGGAGGACCAGTCCGGTGTCGGCGGCTTCGGTGGCGGTGCCGTAATTGGCGATTTCGCGGCGGATAAGTGAGGATATTTCTTCAGGATTAAGCTTGTTCTGCATAATCGCCCCTAAACAGTGGAACGGTATTGTCCGAGTCGGACTTTATAATAGTTCAAGCACCGGGAAAATTGGGCAACCCCTACACCCCTGTCCCATACGCCAAATGCTGCTTCAATTTTTCCAGCTTTCCCAGAACCGAACCGTCGATGGTTTTGTCGCCGATCGTCACCCGCGCCCCGGCGAGAAGCCCCGGCTCGACCTGCTGCTGCAAACGCACCACGCCGCCCAGGGCGCTCGCCAGCACGCTGGTCAGGCGCTCGGCCTGATCCTCGGTCAAGGGCCGCGCCGTCTGCACCAGCGCGGTATACTCGCCGGTCAATTCGGCGACTATGCCGGCGAAGGAATTGCCGATGCGGGGAAGCAAGGCGACCCGGCCGTTCTTGACCAGAAGGCAGAAGAAATCGGTCATGGTCTTGCCGACCCCGCTCCCCTGGAGAATTCTCTGGCTAACGGCCATTTTGTCGGCGAGGGAATTTTTCGGCGACTCGAGAAAGTTGAGGAAATCCGGATTGTACGCCTCCCCCGCCTTCGAGTCGAGGAGGTGCGCGATGGTGCTCAGCTCGGCGCGTATTTCGGAAATCTCGCCCGTTTCCTTCGCCCGTTCCGCCAAACCCTTGGCGTAGCGCCTGACTATGATCTCGTCCTGTGCCATATCGCCCTCAATTCCCTTCCCTCAGCCGCATGCCGGCGAGGTCGGCAATCAATTCGTCCATCGCCGCGTCATGCTCGGCCGGTCCCAGGCGTTTCTCCAGAATCCGCTTGGCTTGTTCGCACGCCGCCAAGGCCACCGTGGACTCGATGTCCACCGCGTGCTTGCGTTCGGCGTTTACCAGCGCCCCCTCCACCCCGCCGGTGATCTCCTGCGCCTGCTGCTTGGCGTGCTCCAAAGCCTGGTCGTGGGCGGCGGCGTTGCGTTTGTCCAGTTCCGCCTCCAAACGCTCGCCCTTCTCGGCGATTTCCCCGGACAAACTCCGGTACTTGTTCCGGTACTCCGCCGCCTGGTTCTGGGCTGCCCGGGCATTCTCCACCGCTACCGCCGTCTTCTTCCCCTGCGTCCCCAGGAAGTGCATAATCGGCCGCCACAGGAAGAGCACCAAAAGCAGGAAGAAACCGATGGAGTTGTACAAAGTCATGACGTAAGGCCACTCGACCCCGGACAAATGCGTTTCCTTGTAAACCTTGAAGGGTGCGGTAAAGGTGCGTTTGTCCGCCGGTTTCGTTTCGTCCTCGATAATCGCCTGACCGAGTTTGGCCGCGGTCAGGAGGGTTAAGCGGGAACCCTTTTCGACGACAATTTGATCCTTGTTCTGATCGTAAAAGACCAGCTGCTGGGCCAGGCGGATTTCCGCCGGAGTGCGGTTGCCGCGCATCGCCTCGTAGGCGGCCCGTTCCAAATCGAGAATGCTCGTACCGGCGCGCTGGGAAAAGGCGCGGCTCAGGAATTCCTGCGGCGTCAAATCGTATTTGGCGGTGAGCAGGAAAAACATGTAGCCGCCGAACAGGAGGAGATATACCAGCGCATAAACCCAAATGATCTGCTTGCGCAGTTGCGCCCGCCTGGTGCCCCGGCGAATGACCATGTCGCCGGACTTGTACTTGATGATGGTGTCGCCGCCGGACACCTTGACCGAAGCCGCCTTCTCCCCCACCAGCCGGGTCGAATAGCGCTTACTGCCCGGCTCGGCATACTCCACCGTCACCTGCCGTCCGGAAGCGACCGCCTCCCCTTCCCGGCCGGTGTCGCGGCGCTCGAAGCGTTGCGTGGCCGCGCCGCGGGCGGTGAGACGGGAACTCACCCCCGCCTTTTCCTCGGTGTCCGCGCCGCCTTCCTCGCTCGCGATGCGGCGGGCGTCGTCGTCGCGGGCCCGGCGTATCACCACCGTGTGGCGCGAGACATTGTGACTGCTTTTGAATTGCCCTGGTTTATCCGCCATGAGTCACATCCAAACAAGGCATGGGTAACATGTCATGCCTGATCAGCTTTTATTCGAATCCTTCAGACCATCCCAGCGCGCGCCCCCTTTCCCCGGGGTGAGCGCGTCCGCCACTTCCTTCGCCAATTCGGGAATCCGTTTTTCCATTTCCTCGCGGGTGCTCGCGGCTGTGGCGCCCAACTGGCGCAAACCTTCGACCTTCTCCGACCGTTCCTTGTCGCGGGCTTCCTTGATGATGGCGGCAGCCTGCTTCGCGGTGTCCCGCTCGGCGTCGAGGCGTTTCGCTTGGAGATTCCGGGCGAGTTCGTCGTTCCGGCGGCGCTTTTCCTCTTCGAAGGAAAACTTCTCCACCTGGTTCTGGCGCTCCGCCTCCGCCCCCATGTCGAGCTCCTTCCGCCGCTTTTCCAGCATGGCGATGAAAGGATTCCAGAGGATGGGCATCAGGGCCGCCACCAGGGTGAAAAAGATGACGACGATCATGAGCGAGGTGCCGATTTGGAAATTGACCGGCGCCGCGTGCCCGGTGACGGTGATGTGGTGAAAGCCTTTGCCGCGCAAATCGTCCAGCATCTTTTTCTCAACTGGAACACCGCCGTAGTAGAGCGGATCCCCGTCCGGGTCCTGCGGATTGCGGATTGTGTCGCGGAGGAGGTACTTCCGGCCCACCAGTTCGTAAATTGCCGAGGTGTCCCGCAGCTGGACCAGCGCCGGCTGCCCCGCCGGGGCTTTGGCGATGAAGCGGCTGAAATCGTCGGAGGTGAGGGGCTTTTCGGGAGAACCGTCCTTCGAGTCGACCGGAAGCTGATATTTCCGGTTCTCCAGATCCATCAGCCAGGTCAATTGCGCCTGCTGATTCTTGTCCCACTCCGCCTTCGACATGCCGTTCATGAGATCGACCGTGACCGTTTTATAATCCGGTATGTCCACGGCGTTCTCGTAAACGACCGAAGCCCAGCAATAGAGGAGGAAGATGATTATCCCTAGGGCGATAAAGGCTCTGCGCATGGGTCAGGTCCCATCAATGGAATGCGAGGATAAGCGCGACCACGAGCGCGTAAATCGCCGTCGATTCGGTGACCGCCTGGCCGACCAGCATGGTGCGGAAGATGTTCGAGTATTCTTCCGGCCGGCGGGAAATCGCCTCGCAGGCCTTGCCGGCGGCATAGCCTTCGCCCAAACCGGGGCCGATGGTGCCAAAACCCATACAGATGCCGGCGCCCAGAAGGGCGAAGGCCTGGGTGATGGGGCCGATGAGCAGTTTTACGGTTTCTTCGTTCATGGTGCGCTCCAGAAAAAGACGTGCCAGCCAGTTGACTTTTCGAGAAAATCGAGCAAACCGCCGCTCGATTCTCTCGAAAACTTAACCCATTTATCTGCAAATATTTATCTTTCGAAGAAATCGAGCGGCGGTCTGCTCGATTTTTTCGAAAAATCCATCAACTCACCCCTTGATAAGCAAAATCAGCGCGATAATCAGCGAGAAAACACTCGGGGACTGCGCCGTCGCCGAGCCGATGAAGTAGGAGGTTTTCACCTTGCCGGCCGCGTCGGGGTAATCCGCGATTGCGCCGCAAGCCATGCCGCCCACAAAGGCGATGCCGATCGACGAGCCGATGGCTCCGAAACCCATGGCCAAGCCGCTCCCGAGGTAACGCGCCGCCCCGACCAATTCCCCGCCGGAGAGGGGGATCATCCCCCAGAGGTGGAAGTCGCCGGCCCCGGAGAGGCTGGAGAAGCCGCCGCTGTTCATGAGGAACAAGGCGATGACCAGGGCGAAAATCCCGCCGGTCTGCGCCCAAGCCTGGCCGATAAGCATCAACATGAGAATCGGGCTCTGTTGGGAAGGGTTGCGGCTCATGGCGTCGAGGGCCTGGTGGGCGACCAGCCCCGAGCCAATCCCCGAGCCGAGCGATCCGACGCCGATACAGAGCCCAGCCCCGATAAACACCGCGCATTGGGCCAGGGAATTCGGCGCCTCGATGACTTTGTCGGCCGAGAAGAAGAGGAGGAAAGCCACGACCAGCGAAAAAATCGCCGGCGTCTCGGTGATGGCCTGCCCCACCAGCATGTTGCGGAAAATATCCGACTGCTTGTGCGGTTGGCGGGCGATGGCCCTGAGCGCCCCTTGGGCGGTGTAGCCGAGTCCCCAGCCGGAACCCAAGGCGCCAAGCCCCATGGCGATGCCGCAGGCGAGAAGGGCGACCAAATTCGCGATGCCCATTAGGCGGTCTCCTCGTCGGTGTGAACTTCCTCCGCCGCTTCCATGGAGATGTAGGTGGTGGCGAGCATGGTGAAGACAAATGCCTGGATGGTGCCGCAGAAGACGCTGAAGTAGGCGTACATGCCAATCGGCACCACGAAGTAGTAAAGCAGCCCCGACACCACCGACATGATGATGGCGCCGCCGAAAATGTTCCCGAAAATACGGAAGCTGATGGAAATCAGTTCGGCGATTTTCCCCACCACGTTCAGGGGGAACATGCCGATGCCGATGATGCCGCCGGGACTGAAATATTCCTTGAGGTAGCCCCGGAGACCGTGGAAGCGCAACCCCGAGCCGTGGCCGAGGACAATCACGAAGATGATGGCCAGGGTGGCGGGAAGGGTGAGATCGGTGGTGGGTTCCTCGAAGGCGGGGAGGAAAAAGCCGGGGTTGTGCACGCCGTCGCCGTTCATGTCGATGAAGGGCTCGCCCGGATCGTACATGTGGTTGTTGTTGTAATCGAGGAACGATTCGCCGCCGAGATACTTGTTGGGGATCGGGAACAGGCTCATCATGTTGCAGGCGAAGAGGAAGAGGAACAGGGTGCCGATATAGGGCAGGTAGCGCGGTCCCCGGTTGGGGCCGATGGTGGATTTGGTGAGTTCGAGAAAAGTGTTGACCACCATTTCGATCAATACCTGTCCCCGGCGGGGGTGGTCGCGGGAGAGGGTGAGGGTCAGGAGCCGGACCAGCAGGTAGACGGCCAGGGCGGCGATGGCGCAGTGGATGATGGTGGCGTGGTTGAAATGGAGGCCGCCGAATTCCAGCGGCGGGGGGTCTTCCATGCCTGCCCAGGCCGGTACCGCAACTGCGGCGAGCAGGGTCGACAAGCAAAGGGTTTTGGCGAATTTATTCATTCCCGTGCGTCTCCGCCGAATTAGTGGGGGTCGGAACTATCGCATCGCTACCGTGTTGCGGGCTGGCGGCGGAACGCCCTGGTTCCTCTTCCGGCGCTTCCGCCGGGCCGGTGGCATTTTCAAAAGGATTCGGCCGCAAATAGGTGTCGGCAATCAGAACCAGGCGGGGGAGGAATACGCCCAGCGCCATGGCCCAGACATTGAAGCCCATTTTAAGAACCGCCGCCGCCGCGCCGCCGAACAGGACCAGGGTTACAAAAGCCGCCTTGAGCTGCACTCCGGCCGGGTCCCTTTTCTCGATGGCGATTTTTTGGATGACGGCGATGTCCAGAAAACGGAATTTCAGGAGTTGCGCCGCCGCTCCCAACAGAAAACCGCCGGACCAGGAAAAATCCTGGCGCATTACCACCACCAGCCCGGCGAAAACCGCCAGGCATGCCATGGCCATGATCAGGAACATACGGCGGTGATAATGGAGGAACGCCTGTAGGTTGTATGGTTCTTCCATATGCTTCCGCCAGGATGCCGCCGCCGTCCCGGGTTATACCGGAGCCACTTTGAATTCCGGGGCATTTTGGGCAATTGCCTTGGCGGCGTAAAGCAATTGCGTCACGTGTCCCCGAATTTCAAAAATCTGCCCGGAACGCGTCAACTTGGCACGAGAACATTAATTCAACGTGTCGAGGGAATAGTTTACCAGCGCCCGCATTTTTGTCAAATACTTAAAAACCGCCGGCATCGCCACCCCGCCGCTTTTCGCTTCCAATCCGGGACATTTTCACGTAATCTTTCCTCCCGCACTTTTGACGTGTGCCCCGGCGCAGCGGTCCATTCGTTTTCTTTCAGGGTATTTTAATAATCTCGGCTTGACAAAGCAATACTGGACGTGTATTTTTTAAACGGCTATGAGTTGTGATAGACATGGAGTTAAATGTTAATTATTCTTACCAAACTACTTTTCCGATATGCTTCCGACTAGTGACTTGTTACAAATCGGCTGCAGCAAGTCCAATCGGTCGGGCGCGTATTCTTGAGAAAGCGCATTTTTTACCGAAGGTCTGCCATAATCCTGTTTTCTGAGGGTATTATGACATATGATGCCGTCATGTCGTGGGCTTTATTAAAAACCGGGTTAACCGCCATTCGGTATCCCGGAAATTTTTTACCACCCATGGTGCATTGTCGTGATTTACTGTTAAAGTCAGCATGTCGATGTCGTGTTCGCATCCAGGCGTGAAGGCAAATACAGCTAAGCGAAAGGCTCCAACCCGATGGTAACCCTAAAAGAAGTCGCCGCCGCCGCCCAAGTCAGCACCGTCACCGCTTCCAGCGTACTGTCCGGTGTAAACCGGGTCAGGGTTTCCCCCACTACCGCCGACCGGATTCATAAAGTTGCCAAAACCCTCAATTACGTTCCCCTGGCCGCCGCCCGGGGTTTGCGAACCGGCAAAACCCGCATCGTGGCCTTTGTCGCTTCCTCCGGCAGCCATTACCGCGCCGACGACATGTGGCACGAATCCCTGCGAGGAATCTCCGACGTAATGTGGGAACGGGAAAAACGCCTGATGCTGGTGATGTCCAAAGACCACGACCAGGGCCTGGAAACCATCAGGCAAATGGCTTTCGGCCGGCAGGTGGACGGCTTCATCATTCAGGCCGACTTCGACGACCAGGAGCAAATCGGCATGCTGCGCCAGTCCGAACGCCCCTTCGTCATGATGGGGGGCATCCCCCGCGAAGGCATAAACTCCGTCACCTTCGATATGCGCGCCTTTGCCGCCGATATAGCCGGCACCTTCCTTGCCGACGGCTGCGGGGCGGTGATTCTCGTCACGCCCCAGAACCTCAACGCTCCCGTCTATGCGCCATTTCTCGGCTATTTCCAGGACTGGGAAAGGGAACACCACATCCCCTGCATCAATTGGACCGGCGCCTTTACCCCGGATGTCGCCTGGTTAACGGAACGCACCGCCGCCCTGGGCGACAAAAAGCGTGGTATCGCCCTGCTCCGCGGCCTGCTGCCGGAAATGGTCGACCTGCTCGGCGCCATCAATCTGCCGATGGGGCAAAAATCCAGCATCGTCTATGTTTCCACCGGCGAAGAGGTGCTTATGAGCCCGTCCGGGTTGACCGTCATGCATTTCGACAATTACACTCTCGGCCGCCGTTCCGCCCGCCTTCTCCTCAACCTCACCGATCGCGGCGGCAAAGGCCCGTTCCCGACCGAAAGCATCATCATTCCTGCCGCGCAAAAAGGTTGAGCGCTAAGCAAAACCCGCCCCAGCAACCCGTAATAAAAAGCCGGCCCGGAACATATTCCGGGCCGGTTCGAGTTTTTTATACTTGGCGCCGCTTAGCCCTTCACCGCCTTTTCCCGCTGTCCAAACACTTTCGGCTTGGTCATGCTGTCGATGAACGGCACGCAGGTGTTCATGAAGAGAATCGCATAGCACACGCCTTCGGGATAACCGGCGTACAAGCGGATCAACATGGTCACGCAGCCGCAGCCGATGGCGAAAATACGCCGGCCCTTTTGGGTAAGCGGTTTCGTCACCATGTCGGTCGCCATGAAGAACGCGCCAATCATCAACCCGCCCGCGCCCAAATGCACCAGCCAGGGACCATGGAACCATTGGGTATACATGGTCACGCCGTCGGCCTTGTACGAATGCGGCAGAACCAGACCCAGAACCGCCACGGTGGCGATGAAAAAGACCGGGATGTCCCAGTAAATGATTTTCTTGTAAATCAGGTACAAGCCGCCGAGAATGATCAGAATCGCCGACACTTCGCCGAGCGACCCGCCTTCGTTGCCGAACCAGGTCCGGATGACCGTGTCCCAGGTCGGATTCAGGGCGGCGGGAACGGCGTAGGTGATTTTGTCCGCCGCGTCGACGATTTTTTCCGCCGCCGGGCTGTGCATTTGGGCTAGAACCGTGGCTCCGGTCAGCAAATCCACGCCGTTCTGCAATTTCGCCCCGGCGTTGCTGGCTACCGATAAGGCGTCGGGAGCGGAACGGACGCGGTCCGCGATATCCGCGAAGCTGCCGCTGATGGTGGTGCCGAAATTGCCGATCAGCTTGCCCGCCGCGTCCAGGTGCGGCCAGTCTCCGGACATCATCCGGTCCGGCATGCTGACCTGCATGAAGGCACGGCCGAGAAGGGCCGGATTCCAGATATTATACCCCAGTCCGCCAAAAGCCTGTTTGCCGATGCCGATGGCGAATATGCCGCCCAGCGCCGCCGCCCACCAGGGCAGGTTGGCAGGGCACACCGCCGCCAACAAGAGGCCGGTGACGATGGCGGAACCGTCGGTGATGGTATTCGGACGCCCACGCCACCATTGGCAGAAGGTTTCCATCCCCACACAGGCCGCGACACAGAAGATGGTCGGCACCAGGGCATGCCAGCCAAACACGATGAGCGCCCAGATAAAGGCGGGAACCAGCGCGAGACAAACCCGGAACATGATTCCGGCGGTGGTGTCGGGATCTCTCACGTGCGGCGAATTGTTGACGTTGAAAAGGATCTTCTCTTCTGCGGACATTTCTTGTTCCCTCTAACGGAGTGTTTGCGGAACAGGTATAGGGTGAAAATAATTTTAACACAGAGAACACGGAGGGCACAGAGAACACAGAGAACACAGAGAACCGCAACTACAAACTGCATTATTATATTTATTGGTTGTGGTTCTCCGTGTCCTCTGTGCTCTCCGTGTCCTCTGTGTTAAGCGGTAGTGGTTATTTCGCCGCCGCCGCCGCGACCTGGGCGATGCGGTTGATTTCCGCCTTTTCCATCCGCACCCATTGGACAATCGGCCGCTTGGACGGGCAGACGAAGGTGCAGCAGCCGCACTCGATGCAGTCGCGGGCGTTGACCTCGACCGCTTCGCCGAGTTTGTTCGCTTCGCCGTAAATCGACAGCGTGCTGGGGAGAAGGAACATCGGGCAGGCGTCGACGCAGCGTCCGCAGCGGATGCAGGCGGAGTAACTGTAGGCGGCGGGGTCGGTCAGGCAGAGGATGCCGTTGCCGCCTTTGGTGGTGGCCCACTCGAGGTCGCGCATGGGCATGCCCATCATGGGACCGCCGACGATGAGCTTTTTGGTGAGTGTCGCGTCGAAGCTGCATTCGGAGAGGAGTTGCTCCGCCATGGTGCCGATACGCACCCACAGGTTGGCGGGAGCCTTCACGCCGGGGCCGGTGACGGTCACCACCCGTTCGGTGAGGGGACGCCCGTAGCGGCAGGCTTCGTAGACCGCGTACATGGAGGCGACGTTGTGGACCAGGACGCCGACATCCATCGGCAGGCCGCCGGAGGGGACGGTGCGGCCGGTGATGGCGTAGATGAGCTGCTTTTCCGCACCTTGCGGATAGCGGACGGGGAGGACGGCCATGCGGATTTTAAGGTCGAGGCGGTTTATGGCGTCCTGCAGGATTTTGGCGGCCTCGGGTGTGTTGTCTTCGATGCCGACGACGATATCCTCGGCTCCGACCGCCTTGGCGGCCAGGATGGCGCCTTGAAGGATGGCGTCGGGGTGTTCCCGCATCAGCCGGTCGTCGGCGGTGAGGTAGGGTTCGCATTCGGCGCCGTTAAGGATGAAGATATCCATCGGCTTGTCTTTCGGGGGCGACAGCTTGACGTGGGTGGGGAAGGTCGCCCCGCCCATGCCGACGATACCGGCGGCCTGGACCAGGGTGCGGATTTCCTCGGCCGAAAGGCTCTCGATGGCATGTTCCTTGAGGGCGTTGGGGTGCCATTCGTCCAAGCCGTCGTTTTCGATTTTCAGGGCGTCGACCAGGAAACCGAGGGGGTGGCGGAGTTGCACCACTCCTTTGGCGGTACCGGAAACCGAGGCGTGGGCAGGAGCCGAGACGTAGCCGGAGGATTCGGCGATGAGCTGCCCCCTGAGGACGCGTTCGCCAGGCTTGACCAGCGGCGTCGAGGGTTTCCCGATGTGCTGGGAGAAGGAGATGGCGACAAAGGGCGGCGTCTTGGCGTGGCGAAGCGGCAGGTCCTTGGTGGCATCCTTGTTTTCCGGCGGATGACAGCCGCCTTTGAAAAGCGCTAGAGCGTGGGACATTATCAAACCCCCTGCTATTTAGAGTGAAATTTTAAAGAAAATCGAGCCAATCGCCGCTCGATTTCCTTTAAACTTTGCCTGCGTAAACCACCTCTAATTGGTATTTCACACGGCAAAGCCAAGATCGCTACTTCGTTTCCGCCGTCTTCTCCGCCACATCCTTGGCGGTGACATAATTCTCGGAGCGGCCTTCGGTGAGCGATTCGCCCGGGATGGCGTTTTTCGCCGCCGGCCATTCCTTTTTGCCCCGGCGCTGCTCGCGGAGATCGGTGATTACCTGGTGCGGGCAGACCCCGACGCACTTGCCGCAGCTGGTGCATTTTTCGTAATCGATGACTGCCAGCAGGTTGACGACATGGATGGCGTCGAAGGGACATTCCCTTTCGCATTTTTTGCAGGAAATGCAGGCGTGGGAGCAGATTTTGTTGGCCAGGGCGCCTTTGTCGCGGTTGTGGCAGAGGACGTGGACGTGTTTGTCGATGGGGAGGACGCTCATGAGGGCGCGGGGGCAGGCCACCACGCACTTTTTGCAGCCGGTGCACCTGTCCTCGTCGACGACGGGGCGGTTGTCGTCGGACATGGTGATGGCGCCGAAGGGGCAGGCCTTGAGGCAGTCGCCGTAACCCATGCAGCCGTAGCGGCAGTCGAGCCAACCGCCGCCCAGGCCCTGGAGCGAAGCGCCGCGGCAGGATTCGATGCCGGAGTAGACCGCCACCTTCTGGACGTTCAGGTGCTGGCAGTGGCAGTGGGCGACGGCGCGGGTTTTCATGGCGGCTTCGACGCCCATGAGTTTGGCGATTTCCATGGCGGTTTTGATGCCGCCGGGGGAACACAGGGTGGGGTCGGCGCCCTTGAGGGCGACGGCTTCGGCGTAGTTGGCGCAGCCGGCGTAACCGCAGCCGCCGCAGTTGACGTTGGGCAGCACGGCGCCGATGTTGGCGACCAGCGGGTTTACTTCGACCGCGAAACGTTTCGAGGCAATCGCCAGAACCAGCGCCAGCAACCCGCCCAGGATGGCCATAACCAAAAGAGCAACCATTTTATCCCTCTCCTACTGTTTTTTCAAGAAAAGCGAGCCAACCGCCGCTCGCTTTTCTTGAAAGAATTTGAAGCGCCTGTTTTCGCAACTGAGTGTCAACAACTTATATCCCGCTTTTACTCTGGCGAACTCGGCAAACCGCGCCGCCAGGAAAAAATCTTCGAGGAAATCGAGCGGCGTTTGGCTCGATTTCCTCGAAAACAAGTTATACGATCCCGGTAAATCCGAAGAAGGACAAGGCCATTCCGGCCGCGGCCAGGAAAGCGATGGGGATGCCTCGCAAGGCGGGGGGGATGGGCGCCAGTTCCAGCTTTTCACGGATGTTGGCCATGAGGAACAGGGCCAGGGTAAAGCCGACCCCGCCGAATATCCCCAGCGCGGTATTGTGGGCCAAGGCGGAGGGCAGGCTGAGGGCGGCGTAGTCGGTCATGCGCATCTGGGTGGAACCGAGGACGGCGCAGTTGGTGGAGATGAGGGGGAGGTAGATGCCGAGGGCCTGGTAGAGGTCCGGGGCCATTTTCTTCATGACGATCTCGACGAATTGGACCAAGGCGGCGATGATCAGGATGAAGGTGATGATGTCGAGGTAGTTTTCGAGACCGGCGGGGATGAGGATCACCTTATAGATGAACATGGTGGCGAAGCAGGCCAGGCCCATGACAAAGATGACTGCCAGGCCCATGCCGATGGCGGAGTCGCGTTTTTTCGAGACCCCGATAAAGGGGCAGATGCCCAGGAATTGGTTAAGGACGAAATTCTGGACGAAAATCATCCCGAACATCAACGCGAAATAATCCTTCATCTCGGTACCCCCAAACTGTGATTTGCATTAGGAATGAATGGGAAGGAAATCCGGAAAACAAGCCGCGGCATAAGCCGGATAGTCCGCGCCTAGCGGTTTTTCTTGCGCAGGGCCAGGTAGTTGAAGAACCCCATCAGCAGGCCGAGGGTGAGGAAGCCGCCCGGGGCGAGGATGAAGATGGTTTGGGTGTAATTTTCGATGCCGTTCCAGAAGGGGATGCCGAAGATGGCGCCGGAGCCGATGATTTCGCGGATGGCTCCGAGGAGCATCAGGGCGAGGGTGAAGCCGACGCCCATGCCGAGTCCGTCGAAAAGGGAGGGCAGGGGTTCGTTTTTGGAGGCGAACGCTTCGGCGCGGCCGAGGATGATGCAGTTGACGACGATGAGGGGGAGGAAGATGCCGAGCGCTTCCTTTAGGGCCGGGAAGTAGGCGGCCATGATGAGTTTTACCAGGGTGACGAAGGTGGCGATGACCACGATGAAGATGGGGATGCGCACTTCGTCGGGGACGAATTTTTTGATGGCGGAGATGATGATGTTGGAACAGACCAGGACGAAGGTGGTGGCGAGGCCCATGCCGATGGCTTTTTCGATGGAGGTGGTGACGGCTAGGGTGGGGCACATACCGAGCACCAGGACGAAAACCGGATTTTCCTTGAAAATCCCTCGCATGAAGTCTTGCGCCAGATTCATAGTTCTGTCCTTTGCATTGGTGGCGGAGCATTTTTGTCGATGCCGAAATGAATACGTGCTTACGGCGCGGGAACGGACGATGTTCCCCAGTTGGCCGCTGAAAGTGAAAGAGACGTTTTTACCCAATAACACGCACAAGGTCAATTAAAATACGCAATTTTTTAATGAATGTTTTTTAACTGGGATAAAAGTTAAGGCGCAGGGTAACTTCGAGGCAGGGTAACGGCGGCTCCGAACCCTGTTACGCCGTACCCCTCCCTACACGTCATTCCGGCGAAACCGCCCGTTAGGGGTGCAGCGATCGTCAAGACGCCGGAATGACGCGCGGGGAAGGTTGCGGCAG
>JAVBQR010000011.1:0-19091 GCA_031548865.1 Planctomycetota bacterium | reverse complement strand
GTCAACCACAAGAAAATCACCAAGGACATCAGCATTCTTTCGAACGCCAGCTGCACCACCAATTGCCTCGCCCCGATTACCAAGGTCATCCACGAGAACTTCGGCATGATCGAAGGCCTCATGACCACCTGCCACTCCGTCACCGCCACCCAGAAGACGGTCGACGGCCCCTCGCACAAGGACTGGCGCGGCGGCCGCGCGGCGACCTACAACATCATCCCCTCCTCCACCGGCGCCGCCAAGGCGGTCGGGAAAGTCATCCCGGAACTCAACGGCAAATTGACCGGCATGTCCCTCCGCGTCCCCACCCTGGACGTCTCCGTGGTCGACCTCACCTGCCGGCTTGAGAAAGGCACCACCTACGACGCCATCTGCGCGGCGATGAAGAAGGCTTCGGAAGGGGAGTTGAAGGGCATCCTCGGCTATACCGAAGACGAAGTCGTCTCCTCCGATTTCATCGGCGACCCCCGCACCAGCATTTTCGACAAGAAGGCGGGGATTATGCTCAACCCCAATTTCGTCAAGGTCGTGGCCTGGTACGACAACGAATGGGGTTACTCCAACAAGACGGTCGAGATGTGCGAATACATCGGCGGCTTGAAGTAAGCGGTCTGATTGCACAGAAACGCCATACGGACAGCCCTCGGGCTGTCCGTATTTTTTCCCTGCGTTCCGGAATCTCAGCGCATGCCAATCGCCCCCGCCGGGCAAACCACCCCGCACAAGCCGCAGCCGTCGCATTTTCCCGGGTTCACGTGCATCGTCCCGTTCTCGGGCTGCAGGGCTCCGTAACCGGATTCCTCGCACACCATCGCGCATTTTCCGCAATCGAGGCAGGCGGCCTCGTTCACCGCCGCCGTATTTTTCCGGCCCGCCGCCACTTTCTCGTGGGTCGTCAATCTCGGCAGCACCGCCCCGAGGACCGGCGTCAAATCAGCAAAGCCTTTATTCTCGAGATATGTGGAAACCTGTTTCAATAGCCCCGGTAGAATGTTGTATCCGTCCAGCATCACGGCGGTGCAAACTTGAACAGCGTCCGCGCCGACGGCGAGGTACTCGAGGGCATCCATGCCGTTCGCGATTCCGCCCATGCCGAGAAAGGGGAGGCCGGTGGCGGTTTTGCACTGGGCGGTGCAACGGAGGCCGATAGGCTTAATCGCCGGACCCGAGAGCCCGCCGTAGGTCGACAACCCTTCGACCGACGGGAGGGGGGAGAGGGTCTGCAAATCGACCCCCGCCAGGCACTGGACGGTATTTATGCCGGCCAGACCGTCGGCACCGGCTTTTTTCACCGCCAGGGCGATAGAGGTGATATCGGTGACGTTCGGGGAAAGCTTCACGAAGACCGGGACCTTGGCCGCCTCCTTGACCCAGCCGGTGATGCGGGCGGACAGTTCCGCATCGGTGCCGATGGCCATGCCGAGGCCGCGTTCCGGCATGCCGTGGGGACAGGAGAAATTCAATTCGAGCGCGTCCAGGGGTGAATCCTGCAGCCTATTCACCAGGTCGGTCCAGGCATCTTTGGTGATCGGGGCCATGATGCTGGGGATCACCGCCCGGTCGGGAAATTCCCGCTTCAGGGCGGCGATGCCGGCAAGCCAATAGGCCAGCGGTTGGCGGCTCAGCAGTTCGAAATTTTCAAAGGCGATGATTTGCCCTTTGGCGTTCCGGACCGCGGCGAAGCGGGGACTCGCGTCATGGAGCGTTTCCGGGTTCGGGATAAGGGTCTTCAGGACGGCGCCCGCCCAGCCGATTTCGAAGGCGTGGCGAATGGACGCGACGCTGGCGGTGGGAGGTCCGGAGGCAAGCAGGAAGGGATTCGCAAGCTCGATACCCAGTACTTCGCGGGAAAGGTTTGCTTTTGGCATGGGGATTTTCCTCCAGCCGTAGAGAGAGTCCTCCCCCCCGCCGCAAAGCATGGGGAGAGGACTGAGGAGAGGGAACGAACGGCGGCTGCAGACCGCTGCGTTAACAGATGGCGGAACGAAATTTTTTTAAATCCTTTTTTACCACAGAGGCACAGAGAGCACAGAGGTTCACAGAGTAGCTGAAAAGAGATGTCAGGGATGGGTTATATTATTATTTTAGGTGGGTATTCACTTGCTTAAGGTTGCATCGCAAATCTCCTATCCCTGTTACGCCGAACCGCACCCCACTCGTCATTCCGGCGCCATGTACATCAAACCGGGGGGCAAACGGGCGGTTTCGCCGGAATCTAGAGGGTTTAACCAATGCTACGGAACATCTGGGAAAACGAGCTGCCGTCTGTGTCAATCCCGCTGGATTCCGGCGAAACCTCCCGTTAGGGGTGCAGCATACGCTTGCGACGCCGGAATGACGAGTGGGGGAGTCCGGCGTAACAGAGTTAGGAGGTACATTCTGCAACCTGAGTTAAGTGAATACCCACTTTATTTTATTTCATATTATTTCTGCTTATCCAAATTTCTAAAGGACTCTGTGAACCGCTGTGCTCTCTGTGCCTCTGTGGTGAAAAATCTCCCACCAGGTCGTTTCGCCATCGATTCCTATTCGTATTCCTCCGGTATTACCCGTAACACCGCTTCGCAGCCGGCCAGGTTATAGAGGTCGTTAACCAAGTCGTACAACTCCCGGTCCGAAGAGCCGCTGGTCAGGACTTCCGGGGGCATGCCTTCGGGGCCGTAAGTCGCCGCCGCCAAAGCCGCCAGGTAGGCCAGGCTTTCTGTCGAACGGAGCTGCCTTTCCCCTTCCTCCAGCGTCCCGGCGTAGCCTTTGCCTTTGTACCAAATGAAAATCGCCCGTTCCACCCGGCCCATGGCGCATTCTTCGCCCCGCAGATAGCGCCAGTCCTTTACCCGCACCGCGCGCAGATCCTGCCGCGCGTTTTCGTCGTCGGCCGCCGCTGCCGCTTCCCGGAGCCAGGCGTCCTTGTCGATGTGATCCGCCGCCAAAGCCTCGGCCAGCAAACGGAATGCCGCCTTCGCCGCCGGCGCGGCGCGGACGTCGTCGTCCTTCAGGGTGGCGAGTTGATTGGCCGCTTCCAGGCCGTCGTCAGGGTATAACGAATAGACGATGGCGAGGGAGGGCAGGTAGGCAAGGGTTCCCGGGGTGGGAATGGTATCGGCGGCGTCGGCGCCGGCAGCCATGGCCCAGTTGTCCGAGGAGGCGCTAAGGCCGGAACGGCCGACCCGCCCGGCGATTTCCCAGGGCGACGGAGTCCGTCCGCTCTTCCTGTCCAATAGGGATATTTGCCGGGCGACCCGGGCTGCATTGAGGTTGGTGTAACCGAGAAGGGAGTAAATTTCCTGCGGATAGTAGCCGCCCTCGTAAATCAACGATTGGGCGAACTCGACCACTTTGGCGCGCTCGTTGCGGCCGCGCAGTTCATTCGGCGGCAGGGACGGAAAGCGTTTGGCGAGGGAAAAGGGATCGGCCGTGTCTGGCCGCAAAGTGGGATGATGATGAAACAGGGCGGTCATCATCGCCGTCACCCGGCCCCGTTGGGGCAGGTGCTCCACACTCAGTTCCGTTCCCGCAAACGCGTATATTAAACGGCCAAGACCAAAAAGCGTCCCGGCCATGAGGAACAGGAAACGATGAACGGCGAATCGACCAACCAAAACGTGCCTGGACCGCAACGGCGTCTCCCCCCAGAGAACGGCGTTTCGGGCACTATCAGGAATAGTGCCCGATTACACCAAGGTTTGGCGTCGCGCGTTCCCCCCGCGCTCCGCCACAAGTCCCGTGCCCTTCGACAAACGACAAAAGCGACGCGCCGGGAGGCGAGTTTGGACCAATGCTACGCCAAACTCACCTAAAAAAGTGTGACCCGCCATTTCCGCCGCCGCCCCCGCGGAGGCAAAAATAGACAATTTTTCCCGGTAATTTGTATCATATTCCGAAAGAAGTTGAAAATCAAGAGGCTTGTGCGAATTTTTACTTTTGTTTTTGGGATATACCGGTTCCATTTTGGATTTCGGTGAAATCATCGCTCCGGATCCTGTCACACCGGAACTTTTCCCATACGTCAGCGGTAACGTCGAGGCAAGGGAACTGCAGCTCCGGACCCTGTAACGCCGGACTCCCCCCACACGTCATTCCGGCGTCGCAAGCAGTGACCCGGGGTGTAAGCGGGCGGTTTCGCCGGAATCCAGGCGGATGAACCGTTGCTACGGAACGCTGTGGGAAAACGAGATGCCGTCTACGTAAATAGGCCTGGATTCCGGCGAAACTGCCCGTTTGGGGTGCAGCACCCGTTTGCGGCGCCGGAATGACGAGTGGGGGGAGTCCGGCGTTACAGCGTCCGGAGCCGCCGTTCCCTTGCCTCGAGGTTACCGCTGGCGTGTGGGGAGGGGTGCTGCGTAACAGGGCAATAAGCCCCTTGGTTTACTAACTGAACTTTTGCAAAGTGGCGATTTAACCGCCAATCGCCACTTTGCAAAAATCGTTTTTGCCCGGATTTCAAGGGTTTTTGATTTTACAAAATCGCCATTCGGCGGTTTGAATGGTGATTTTGCAAAAGTCCAGGTATAACCCGCGAAAGCGCTATTATTTTTCCCCGAACATTGCTTTGCGGCGGAGGATATGATGGTAATGCTGAGCGAAGCGGTGGGCTTCGTCCCTGACATGTTGGAGGAGGCGGAGCCCGGCGTCGCGGCGGGGGAGATTGAGGGGTTCCGGCCGTCCGGCGACGTAGGGGATTTCCTCCTTTTTGGCCAGGCTCATCAGGACTTTGGGGTTGGCGCCGACTTCCCTAAGCGCTTCGGCGGCGGCGGCGAGTTGGCCTTTGCCGCCGTCAATAAGGATAATATCCGGAAAAGCCTCGCCCAATTCAAGCATTTTGCCGTAACGGCGGCGGACCACCTCGGAAATTGACGCGAAGTCGTCCTGGCCGTCGACGGTTTTAATCCGGTAGCGGCGGTAGCCTTCCTTGAAGGGGGAGCCGTCGAGGAAACTTACCAGGGAGCCGACGACTTCCTTGCCCATGAGGTTGGCGATGTCGATGCCTTCGATGCGGCGGGGCATGTCGGCGAGGCCGAGGTGTTGTTGCAGGGCTTCGAGGCCCTTTTCCGGTTCGGTTTGCGGATTAAGCGGGGTGAGGTCTTCGTTCAGGCCGGGATGTTGGTTGAGGGCGAGGAGGGAGTCGATGGTGTCGCGGAGGTCGGCGGCGTCCTCGAAACGCAGTTCGGCGGCGGCTTTTTCCATGTCTTTCTGCATGTCGTCGATGAGGTCCTTTTTTTGCCCGGAGAGGAAGCGGCAGAGCCCGGAAATGCGCCGGCGGTACTCCTCCTTCGTCACCCGGCCGGTGCAGGCGCCGGCGCAGCGCTTCAGGTGGTAATTCAGGCAGCCCCTTTGGTGAAGGTGGCGGGGATTGTCGGCGGAGATTTGCCTTTGGCAGGATCGGAAACGGAAAATCCTTTGCAAGGCCGCCAGGGCGGCCTTGATGTCGCCGGCGCCGACGTAGGGGCCGAAGTAGCGGCTCTCCGGGTTTTCCCGGCGCCAGGCGGTGCGGACCATGGGGAAGTCGTCCCCCCAGGTGATTTCGATGAGGGGGTAGTCGTCGCCGTTTTTCAGGAGGACGTTGTAGCGGGGCTGAAGGTCCTTGATCAGCCGGCTTTCCAGGAGAAACGCTTCCAGTTCCGAGTCCGTTTCCACAAACTCGAAGTCGGCGATATGCTGCACCAAAGCCAAGTCCTTGCTTTGCCGGTTGCGTTTCTGAAAATAGCTGGAGACCCGGCGGCGGAGGTTTTTCGCCTTGCCGACATAGATTTCCGTGCCGTCCTTGTCGTGCATGATGTACACGCCGGGGCCTTCGGCGAGAGTGTGGGCTTTTTCGAGTAGGGTGTCGTTGTCCATGGCTTTTCTATAGTTTCAAGATTTTGGGGCTCTCTGCTTTTAGCTGGATGGTCTGAATGCAAAAGCTCAGTATAACTATGCACGATTCCGTCTCAATACCCTATGTCGGTCGTCTCGCTCCGGCCCCCACCGGAGCCTTGCATTTGGGTAACGCCCGCACCTTTCTTGTCGCCTGGTTGAGGGCGCGCCTGTCAGGGGGAAAACTCCTGCTCCGCCTGGAAGACCTCGACCATCCGAAAGTGAAACCGCACGCCGCCAAACAGGCCTACCTCGACCTGGCCTGGCTCGGTCTCGATTGGGATGAAGGTCCGGCCGCCTCCTTTCCCCCTTACGACGACCTCCCTCTCGGCGGCGATCCTTATGTGCAATCGCAGCGCCTGGCTTTTTACCAAACTCTTCTCGATGATTTAAAGGCGCGGGGTTTGATTTACCCTTGCGTTTGTACCAGAAAAGATCTGGAGAACTCCGCTTCCGCCCCGAACGGCGGCGAGGATTTGCTGGAGAAGCGTTATCCCGGCACCTGCCGCGAGAGGTTCACCGTCGCCGGTGGCGCGTATGTTAGCGACCCGGTTCCGGTCGGGGCCGACGGCAGGGGAGTCGGCTGGCGCTTCAAAGTGAATCCGGGGGAGGCGATCTCCTTTGTCGACGGTTTTGCCGGACCCGGCGGCGGGGTATTGTCCGAGTGGTCCGGCGATTTTGTTATTGCCCGTGGCGATCGCGCCGGCTACCAATTGGCGGTGGTCGCGGACGACCACGCCATGGGGGTCACGGAAGTGGTGCGCGGGGACGATCTGTTGGCCAGCACCCAGCGGCAACTCGTCCTGTACCGGACCTTCGCCTGGCCACCGCCGGCTTTCTTTCACCTGCCGATCGTGGCCGGCCCCGACGGCAGGCGCCTTGCCAAACGGCACGGCGACACGCGTTTGTCCGTGTTACGGGAAAGGGGCGAAGGTCCGGATAGGGTTTTGGGCTGGCTGGCCTGGAGTTGCGGTTGGACAGACGGGTTACGCGAGATATCGCTTGCGGAAATTCGGGAAAGGGCGACAACCAGGGGCTTTGCCGGTATACCTCGGGAGAAGATAATCGTCAGTCCCGACGCACTCCACTGGCTGGGGTTTGTTTGAATTTCGCTCTACCGACTTTTCCCATGTCCATTTTTCCGCGTCCCCGAAAGGACCGCCATGACTTCCGTTCCGCCGCGGCTCGCCATTCTGAAGACCGCCGCAGCCGCCACCATTCCCGTCCTCGCCGGATACCTATTCCTCAGTATTGCCTACGGCATGCTGATGCGCGGCCTCGGCTACGGACCCTTCTGGACCACCGCCATGTCCGCCTTAGTCTACGGCGGCAGTATCCAGATGCTCGCCATCGGCCTCCTCGCCGCGCCGTATTCGCCCCTGAACGCCTTCATTCTGTCGGTCGTTGTCAATGCCCGGCATATCTTTTACGGTTTCGGCATGCTCAGCCGCTACGCCGGGAGCGGTTGGCGGAAGCCCTTCCTGATTTTCTGCCTTACCGACGAAACCTTTTCCCTCCTATGTAATGACGCGAACCTCCCCGCCGGGGTCGACCCGGGGCGCTTCCGCTTGTACGTTTCCCTGGTCAATTACTTCTACTGGGTGGCGGGCAGCTTTCTCGGAAACGTCGCCGGCGGGCTGTTGGTCTTCAATACCAAAGGCATCGAGTTTGTCATGACCTCGCTTTTCACGGTGGTGGTAATCGGCCAATGGCGCTCGACCGCACACCATCTGCCGGCGCTGATTGGTCTGGCGGGGACGGTCCTGTGCCTGGTAGTGCTTGGCCCGGACCGTTTCCTCATTCCGGCGATGCTGGTGATTGCGGCGGCGCTGCTATTGGGGAAAAATTATCTGGAACAGGAATCGGCGGTGGCGAACACCCTGCGGAAAATGAGCGGAAGAATCAGCGCCAGAATATGCGGCGAGCCTCATAAGGAACTGCCGGAGGAATCCGGCGGCGAGGGGGATCAGGCATGAAAACCTATTTTAGCGACGCGGAAACCTTCGGAATGGTCCTCGCCTTGGCGGCGGGGATTTGGCTCTGCCGTTTCCTTCCCTTCCTGCTCTTCGCCGGCCGGCGGAAGCTGCCCCCGACCGTCGAATACCTGGGCCGGGTGCTTCCCCATGCCGCGATGGCCATGCTCCTCGTCTACTGCCTTAAGGGAACATCCATATTCGAGGGAACGCACGGCGCGCCGGAAGCTTTGGGGGTTCTGGCCACGGCCGGCCTGCACTGGCGCTTCGCGAACGTGCTTCTCAGTATCGGCGGCGGGACGGTTTTGTATATGCTTTTGGTGCAGCGGGTGTTTGGGTAGAATGGGGTTTGTCTTAAATTTTGTAAACGTTCGCTTATAGAGGAGGCTTGGCATGAGCGGGAAAGAAAAATCGGAGTTAAAGACGGAAGAGCACCAGGCAAGGATGATAGTCAGTCCGCCGGAACCATATGAAGGATCCGATGACGAATTTTGCGATCAAATTGAGGCTTGGAGCGCGGCACTACGAGCCGGTGACGATGCGAAGGCGATTAAAATCGGGTACACGGTACGCATGTTGCCAAAAACGGCTTTGCTCATGAAAAAGGTGGCAGGAAGGGATTTTGTGGCCCGCTACGATTTGTCGTTGGCCAATGCAGAATTGGGAGAGGGGTGGCTCGATGTTACCAACGATGGATGATAGTCTTGCCTTAACCAAATTGTACCAGGCCGAAGTCAATACTGGAAACGCATACGAAAGATTGAACAAGAGTCGCATTCAGAGGATGTATAATCAATCTTCGGAAGATGAGGCTCTGGTCATAGGAGAGATCGCCAATTCGGGAGATCTTGCCCTGATGTTGGCTGCGGAAATGCAGTTGCAAACCTATGATCTTGGCGTTTATGCCAAAACCGACCGCGAGAAGAGTAATGTCGAGGAAGGGCTAAAGGAGTTTGAACGAGTCCTGGGCAATTACGAAGAGTTAATCCGGCGCCCAGAGGATTACCGCCGCCAGGCGAAACATTACTCCAGCCGCGATTTGGACAATGCGCTAAAGGTGCCGATGGACGGCATGCGCCGAGCATTGAACAGCCAGGCGACCAGATTGAAAAACAGATTGGCGCTGACTATTTCCGATGAAGAAAAAAACTTATTAACCGCAAGATTGAACCTACTGGCAGGAATTCGTAACTCATACGCAATTCTTCAAAAAAAAATCGTCCACGGAATAACGCCTGACGACGACTGTCCTGCTTGAGGCATAATTG
This sequence comes from Planctomycetota bacterium, assembly GCA_031548865.1. GTDB lineage: Bacteria > Planctomycetota > SZUA-567 > SZUA-567 > SZUA-567 > JAJBSZ01. The sequence continues at coordinate 9,997 of JAVBQR010000011.1, read as the reverse complement.
CATTTCAGGAGAACTTCCAAAATGGCCGAACTACTCGCCCCGGCCGGCCAACCCGCTTCCGCCCATGCCGCCTTCCATTACGGCGCCGACGCCGTCTACCTCGGACTCGCCCAATTCTCCGCCCGCGCCAACGCGATCAATTTTACTCCGGAGGAACTCGCCGGCCTGGCCAAGCACGCCCATGCCTTGACGCCCCGGCGCAATGTTTACCTTACCCTGAACACGCTCCTGAAGGACGGCGAACTCGCCGCCGCCCTGCGGACTCTCGGCGTTGCCGTCGAGGCAGGGGCGGACGCGGTCATTGTCCAGGACCTCGGCGTCGCGGCGCTGGTGAGGAGGAATTTCCGGCACCTGGCTAATTTCCACCTTCACGCCTCGACCCAATTGGCCGTTCATTCGCCGGAGGGAGTGGTCAAGGCGGCGGCGCTCGGCTTCCACCGGATAACCCTGGCCCGCGAACTCACCCTCAAGGAAATCGTGGGCTGTGTGGAATCGGCACGCCGAAGCGGCGTGGAAACCGAGACCTTCATCCACGGCACGCTTTGTTATTCCTATAGCGGTTTGTGCCTGTTTTCCGGTCTGGTTCACGGACAAAGCGGCAACCGCGGCCGCTGCGCTTATTCCTGCCGGGAAGCGGCGGCGATCCTGGAAGGACAGGGAAAGGGCAAAGAGAACGAAAACGTCCACCCCTTTTCCCTCAAGGATTTGGCGCTCAAGGAAAAGGTTCTCGAACTGGTTGCCGCCGGGGTCGACAGCCTGAAAATCGAGGGCAGGAAAAAGAGCCCCCTGTATGTCGCGGCGACGGTAGACTATTACCGCCAGCTTTTGGACGGACGGCTGGGTGGGGAGGCGAAAATTGCGGCCGAGAACGGTCTCAAAACCATTTTCGCGCGGCCCTGGACCGAATTGTTTTTCGATAAGCTCCATAATCCCGAGGCGGTCGACACCGAGGTCGTCGGCCATCGCGGCGCGCCCCTTGGCACCATACTGCGGTTTGTAAACACTCCCGCCGGAAACGCCCTCGCCTTCCGGCCCTGCATGGACCTGGAACGGCACGACGGCCTGCAGATCGATTTGCCAGGGCAGGAACGGCCTTACGGATTCGGCGTGGACCGGCTGTTCCGCCTAGTGTCCGGATCCATGGCGCCGCCGGCGGCAAAGCGACCCGGGAAACACCCAGGGGCGGAAAAAATTCGCGCCACGGCGACGCCCGAGCGCTGGGAGGCGGTCTTTGCGGCACAAGCCGGCCAGGAAGTCGCCGTGCCTGTACCGGAAGACGCTCCGGCCTTGCGGCCGGGACAGGCGCTTTACCTCGCGTCCTCGCAGGAAGTGAAAAGATCCTTCCCTTATCCGACTCCGAAGCCTGACGGCGTGGGCCGGGAAATGGTCCTGGATGTGAAAACCCGGGTCGCGGTTTCCCCGGAACACGAAAGCCGGGCCAAGCAAGAGGAAATGGCCGGTGCCGCCGCCGTCATCGTTTGCGAGGCGGAGGCGGTGATACCGGCCTACGCGCGCGGCGGTCCGGCAGCGGCGACCGGGCCGGGTGACTCTAACACCGAAATGAAGTCAATCCGCTGGCGGGAGGAATTTTCTTGCGAGGCATTCCCGGCCCGGGATGCCTCCGGCGCGGAAGCGGTGGCAAAGGCGGCGCTGGGACGTCTTGGGGAGAGCCGGTTCGGATTACGGAACTGGGACTTTGTCAATCCGAATTGCCTATTTGTCAAGCCGGGCGTATGGAACCGGCTAAGGAGGGATATGACGGCGGCGTTGGAAAAATCATACTTAAAGCTTCGCGACGCATTTCTGGCGTCACTGTCGGCCAGTGTTTCGGGCGAATTTCCTCCGCCGCCGGCGGACGGAATCGGCATAGGGGTATTAAAGGGGTTGAAGGTCAACTCTCCCCTGGCGCCGAGCTTCTCCTGGAGTATTGCGGTCGACGAACCGAAGCAATTGGACGCGTTTACGCCGGGTGAACTGGCTGATGCCGAGGAAATCGTGGTGGCGGTGACACCGGATTCGCCGTTTATCGATAATCTCGAAGCGCTCCGCCTGCGTCTCGGTGTCGGCGGCGACAAAATCCGCCTGGCCTTGCCCATAATAATGCGCGGTCAAACCGCCGGAAGGCTGACCAAACTTTTGCCGCGCCTGCGCGAAAGCGGTTTTCGGCGTTGGCTGGTACCCGGCTTGAACGGCTGGGGCTGGTTGACCGGGCAAAAGATCGGCCTTCTTGACCCAGGCGAAAACAACCGGTGCGCCCATGCCGACGTATCAGGACAGGATGGAGATTTAGCCGCCGATTGGCCGCTTTACGCGACCAATCGCTGGAGCGCCGCTCTATTGCTGTCACAGGGATTCAGTTACTTTACCTTTTCGCCGGAGGACGAGGCGGAAAATATGCAAAGTCTGGCGCGACTATATCCTGGAAAGGCTGTGGCGACGGTATATGCCTATCCGCCGCTATTCATTTCCGCAGCTTGTGTGCACGGACATTTGCGGCGTTGTCCCTCAGATAGGATGGGGAAGGGAGTGACGGCGGCAAGCGGCGCCGGGGATGGCGGGTTTGCGGGCAGTGGTGGGATGTGTTCGGAGATTAACCGGGAGGACATTAATACAGTCCAAAATAATTATTGTCAGGCGAAACCGCTGGCGCTACGGATGGAGCGGGGCGGGGCGGTTCAGGTTATTCCTACACTGTGCGGGAGCGTAGTGCGTGGGGAGACGCCGTTCGCTTTGACCGACGAGCTCGACGTTCTTTGGGAAATGGGAGTGAGGAGGGTCAGGGTGGATTTGCGGTTCAGTGGGAAAAATTCCACCGAATGTCACGCGATTTGGCGCTCCGCCCGAGGAAACGTAGGCGAAAAGGCTGAGGGATTTTGTGGAAATTTCCGGCGTGGGTGGCGCTGATCGGCCTGCCGGAACTTTCCGCTACCGGAACGTTGCTCTTAATGATATAACCAGATATTCTTTACCACCCATCCTCCGGCAATGAATTTCCCGAAGAGGTTTTTCTTCCCATGCGGGAAGAATTTCATATAATGGGCAAGCTGAGGTGAAGAACGATCCGCAATGCGGATCGTTGGTCGTGCTGGTGGGTTCACCGCCGCCACAGCGCCGCTTCGGCGGTGTTAGTTATTGTATTTGCCGATAAATCAAGTACTTCTGACCCAATCAGCCGGACGCACTACCTAGTTTCTGCGCCACTTTGGAGCAATGAAAATGCCGGATACCACAGCCCCAGACATGAGCGGCATCGATCCAGCACTGTTACAGGACTTCATCTCCGAAAGTCAGGAAATCCTCGACGGTCTCGATCCTTTGTTCGTCGCTCTCGAATCCAATCCCGACGACATGTCGATTGTCGACGGCATCTTCCGGCCCGTGCATTCGGTCAAGGGCAACTCCGGCTTCTTCGGCCTCACCAATATCAAGAATTTCGCCCATATCATGGAAAACATCCTTGGCGAAATCCGGGCCCGTAAACGCACCGCCACCCCCCCTCTCATCGATCTGCTCCTGAAAGGCGTCGACTTCCTGCGCGGCATGATGAACCGGCTCGCCCAAGGCGACTATTCCGGCCAATTCACCCCCGAGGAACAGCTCCACCTCAATCTCCTGAACCAGGCCGGGGCCGAATCCGCCGGCAAGGGCGACGCCCCGGATTCCCCGGAAGCGGCGGCACGGAAGTTGCTCGACGCCTTGAAAAAGATCAAGGATATCGGAACCAACGGCGAGGCGGCGGTAAATCTCGAAGATGCGGTGAAGCACATGATACGCCTTACCGTCCCCGAGTTTTTCACCCAGGAGGACGCCGGGAAAAAGGTATCGGTCGGTTTCATGCTCGGGGGGGAGGAAGTTACCGGCTGCGTCAACACTATCGAGCATTTTATCAAAAATCTGGAGAAAAACGAAAAGGAGGAAGCGCTCTGCGAAGCCTTCCTCACCGCCCTCCAGACTATCGAAGACATCGGCGCCAAACACAAACCCGGCACGGTCGAACTGGTGGAACAGGTTAAGGACGATTTCATCACCATTCATGAATCCGGTATCGGGTTCGATGAACTCATGACCAGCCTTATCCAGGAACGTTTCGATGGCATTTTGAAATTGATCGACCGGGTCGAAATCAGCGAAGGCGACGACTTCTTCATCGAAGGCGAGAATGTCACCGACTTGGTAAAAGCCATGCAGGATTTCATCGCCCAGATCCAGACCCTGGAAAAGGTATCCGCCTCTTCCGACAGCTTTGTCTCGAACATTAAAATGTTGCGGGATATGGGAGGGCCGGACCGGCCGGAGCTCAGCCAGTCGCTTGACCAAATCCGCGACGACTACTGCACCATCCATGAATCCGGCATCGGCTTCGACGAGCTGATGCAGAGTCTAATCTCCGACCGCATGACGACGATAATGTCCCATATGGAACGCGGCGCCGCCGTCCAATACCGCTTCAAACTAGGCGCGGTGGATGTCACGGACATCGTCAAAAAAATCAATGGGGTTATGGCGGATCCGACCCGGCTTGCCGACGAAAAGTTGCGCAGCGGTTTCATCCTGGGCCTGCAGAATCTCGGCGAGGCGGCGGAAAATTGCGGCAAGAAGGAAGTCGGCGACGAAGCCGCCGCGGTGATAGCCGATATCGAAAGCATCATCAGTTCCGGGGTCGGTTTCGATCCGAATATCGAGAAGATGCTTTCCGCCCGGCTTGGCAAACTTTGCGAACAGGCCGAGAAGGTGGAGGTCGAGCCCGAGGCGCCGGCGGCGAATGCGGGGGGGAACGAGGCGCATCATCCCTCGCCTGCCGACAGCGTGGTTATGGCGGCGCCGGGTGCCGGCGAGCAGGGCGCGTCGCGTGACGGCGGCAAACAGCAGGGCGGCGGCGGACAGCAGCAGGAGCATTCGGGCAAAACTTTGCGCGTGGCGGAGGAGAAGGTCGACAATTTCATGAACTTTGTCGGCGAGTTGATTATCACCGGCGAGGTTTTCGCCTATATCCAGAAAAAACTCGAACAGTATCCGGAAGTGCGGCAGGTCGCGCAGGAGTTCAAGAACGCCAACCTGTCTTTCGGCGAATTGTCCACCAATCTCCAGAAGAGCCTGATGGAAGTGCGGCGGGTGCCGCTGAAATCGGTGTTGCAGAAGTTGCACCGCATCATCCGGGACACTTCGGCGGCGCTGGGGAAAAAGATCGATTTTGATATTGTCGGCGAGGACGTACAGATCGACAAATCGCTCCTGGAAGGCCTGGAGAGCCCGCTGGTGCACATGGTGCGTAATTCGGTCGACCACGGCGTGGAATTGCCGGAGGATCGCCGGGCGGCGGGTAAACCGGAAACGGGGCACGTGCGGATCAACGCCTCTGCGACGGAAGAGCAGTTCACCCTTTCGATTATCGACGACGGGAAGGGCTTGGATATCGGCGCCATCAAGGACAAGGCAGTGAACCGAGGCCTGATTTCCGAGGAGCAGGCGCGGACCATGCCGGACAAGGAGGCTTTCCGGCTCATCTTCAACGCCGGGTTGTCGACGGCGAAGGTGGTTACCGATGTCTCGGGGCGCGGGGTCGGGATGGACGTGGTGTTGTCGAACATCACCAAGATGAACGGCAACATCAATGTCGACTCGGTGCTGGGCAAGGGTTCGACTTTTACCATTCTGTTGCCGATGACGGTTACGCTTACGGTAATCGACGGCCTGGTGGCACGTATCGGCAATCAGTTCTACATCATTCCGCTTTCGGACGTGCGAGAGTCGGTGAAGCCGAATGCGGATCAAGTGCATATGATCAAGGGGTCGCATGAGGTTTTGAACGTGCGCGGCGAATTGCATCCGATTGTCCGTTTGAACCAGATCCTGGGGATTTACAGCCCCGAAGTCATCGAACAGGTGACGCAGGCGACGGCGGTGTTGGTACAGGGGAAGCGGGGAAAATCGGCGGCGTTTTTGGTCGACGAGTTGATTGGCCAGCAATCGGTGGTGGTGAAGGAATTGGGGAAGGAGTTCGAGCATATCCGTTGTTTGCAGGGCGGGTCGATATTGGGGGACGGCAGGGTCGGCCTAGTTTTGAGCGTCCAGGGTATATTGGAAGACATTGGTATGGCGCAGCCGGAACAATGAGGCGCGATTGTTACCAAGACGAGATGGCCTATTGTTACCCGGGCAGGTTTAGATATACTAAACCTGTCCTATTTGTTTTTGTCGAATGCTGGTGAATAGTTCGAAGGCCATCCTTGAATTCGGCTGCCGTTTGGTTCGATTTTCTTGAATATTCAAGTTGAGGATCCGTTTGTATGAAAAACATTCTTTCCATTCAGTCCCATGTTGTTTTTGGCCATGCCGGCAATGCGGCGGCGGTGTTTCCGATGCGGCGTTTGGGGGTCGAGGTGTGGCCGCTTAACGCGGTGCAGTTTTCCAATCACACCCAGTACGCCGAGGGATGGAAGGGAATCGTGTTGCCTCCGGGGCATTTGGTGAATGTGGTGGAGGGGATAGAGGCGATCGGCAAGTTGCCGCTTTGCGACGCGATTTTGACCGGGTACATCGGTTCGGCGGAGCAGGGCGAGGCGATTTTGACGATTGTGAAAATGGTCAAGGCGGCGAATCCGCGCGCCTGCTTTTTCTGCGATCCGGTGATGGGGCATCCGGCGAAGGGCTGCAAGGTGGCGCCGGGCGTGGCGGAGTTTCACCGGGATTTTTCCGTGAACGTCGCGGATATGATGTCTCCGAACGTATTGGAATTGGAAAAGTTGGTGGGTCGGGACCTGGATAACGTCGACGCTTGCGTGCAGGCGGCGCGGGAGGTGTGCGCCAAGGGTCCCAAGCTGATTTTGGTGAAGCATCTTAGTTATGCGGCGCGGGGCAGGGACACGTACGAAATGCTGTTGGTGACGCCGGAGGTGGCATTGCACGTGGAGCGGCCGCTTATCGAGTTTGCGCGTCAGCCGGTGGGGGTGGGGGATTTGATTAGCGGAATATTCCTTAGCCGTTTGTTGTTGGGTGACACGCAGCGGGAGGCGTTCGAGTTCACGAACGCTTCGGTTTACGAGGTGATGCTGGCGACGCAGGCGGCGGGGGAGTTTGAGTTGCAATTGGTGGCAGCACAGGAGAGGTTGGCGAAGCCGGGCAGGATTTTCAAGGCGGAGGAGTGTTGAATTGAATATTTGAGGAAATCAAGCAAACCGCCCCCCAATTTTCTCAGTAAATTTGGATTGCCAGAATCAGTTAGTAGGCTGTCTGTAAATGTATTTTGATAGCGGAACGTGTCCCCGAACCCAGTGCGCCGCAAAACTCCCCTCACCGTCATCCCGGCGTCTATACATCGAACCTGGGTGTAAACGATGGCGTGCCGGGACCCAGTGAGGTAAACATCGGCTACGAATTGCTGAAGCAATGCGCCACGCCGTCGAGGTTTAGCCCACTGGGTCCTGGCACAACCGCCTGTTAGGGGTGAAGCGGAGGTATAGACGCCGGGATGACGTTCTTAGGGATATGCGAGAGACAGGGTTCGGAGATACGCTCATCCACTGCCTCCCAGGAGCCCCAACGCATGCCCAAGCCCGACGCTCCCCTCTACGCCGGCATCGTCGTCGAAGCTCCCCTCACCACCGTCTACCACTACCTCGTTCCCGACGCACTCGCGGACTCCATTCAACCCGGCGACCGCGCCGGCATCACCTTCGCCAATCGGAAAACCCGCGGCGTCGTCGTCTCCCTGACCAGTGAGCCGCCCATCGACCCCAAGCTCATCCGCCCCCTCGACAATATCTCCCCGCCGGATGAACGCGTCCCCCGGGACATCCTCAACCTCACCCAGTGGACCGCCCAGTACTATCACACCGGCTGGGGGACAGCGCTCGCCGCCGCCATACCCGGAGCGGTCAAAACCGGACGGAAGCAACGCCGGGTGAAAAAAATCGAGCTCGCCGTCAAACCCGAATACGCCAGCCTCGAAGCCGACAAAATCGCCCGAAAAGCGCCGCGTCAAGCCCAGGCCCTCCACGCCATCATCCGCTGGCTCGCCGAACACCCGGGGCGCGAACTGCGGCCCGGCGAGGAAATCCTCAACCGGGTGGCGCCGCCGGCCATGCAGAAACTCCTTCTCCAACGCGGTCTCATCCGCTTCGCCGACTGCCTCCCCCCGCCTCCGGAATATTTCCCCGAGAAAACCAAAGAAATTTCCCTGACCCCGGAACAAAGCGCCGCCGTCGCGGAAATGTCCGCCGGGCTCGCTTCCGGCGCGTACCGGAGCTTCCTGCTGCACGGCGTCACCGGGAGCGGCAAGACCGAAGTCTACATCCGCCTGATCGCGGCAACGCTCGCCGCAGGGAAAGGCGCCCTGGTCCTGGTGCCGGAAATCAGCCTCACTCCGCAAACCCTGTCCCGCTTCTCCCGCCGCTTCGGGGATATCGCCGTCCTCCACTCGCACCTGTCGGACGGCGAACGCGCCGACCATTGGCGCAACCTTTGTTCCGGGGAAGTCCGCCTCGCCGTCGGCGCCCGATCCGCCATCTTCGCGCCGGTGCAAAATCTCGGCCTCATCGTCGTCGACGAAGAACACGAACGCACCTATAAACAGGATAATGACCCCCGCTACCACGCCCGCGACGTCGCGCTGGTGCGGGGCAGGCAGTCCGGCGCCGTCGTCGTCCTCGGTTCCGCGACCCCCAGCCTCGAAAGTCTCCATAACGTCCGCATCGGCAAACATCGTCTCGTCGTCATGCCCTCCCGGCCGGGCGAGGCCAAACCGCCGAAAGTCGAAACGGTCGACCTCAGGACGGAATGGACCGAAGTGAAAAAGCCGACCCTGTTTTCCCGGCGCCTCGAATACATGCTGGGGGAGTGCCTCCGCCGGCGGGAACAGGCCATCCTTTTCCTGAACCGGCGCGGTTTTCACACTTCGGTCCGCTGTGGCGTGTGCGGCGAGACGGTGGAATGCCCCAACTGCGACGTGGCGATGACGCACCACCGGGCCGTGGGGCTTCTCCGCTGCGGCAGTTGCGGCCATGAAACAGGGGTTCCGGAACGCTGTCCGACTTGCGGGGCGAATGTGCTGCGTTTTGTCGGGACAGGCACGGAAAGGGTCGAGGACGTATTGGCGCGGCTTTACCCCCGGGCGCGGCTGCTGCGGATGGACTCGGACAGCATGTCGGAGCGGGATGCGCACCGCCGGGCCTTGTCGGCGTTTGCCCGCGGGGAGTATGACATTCTCTTGGGGACGCAGATGGTGGCGAAGGGCTTGGATTTCCCGAACGTCACCTTGGTGGGGGTCTTGATGGCTGACGCGGCGCTGGGGCTGGCGGACTTCCGGGCGGCGGAGCGGACCTACCAACTGGTGACCCAGGTCATCGGCCGGGCGGGCCGGGCGGGTAAGGAGGGGGTGGCGATTGTGCAGGCGTTCCAGCCGGAGCATCCGGCGGTGGCTTGTGCGGTGGGCCAGGATTTTGCCGGGTTCACGGAGGGCGAATTGTCCGACCGCGAGAAGCTGGGCTATCCCCCGTTCCGGCGGCTCACCAGGTTGATTTTTTCCGGCGAGAAGGGGGAAATGGTGGAAGCGGTGGCGAAGCAGGTCGGCGAAGCGGTGCGGGCGAACGTTCCGGCCGGCGGCCGGGTATTGGGGCCGGTGCCGTGCGAGGTGGAGCGTCTCAATGGAGTTTACCGCTGGCATATGCTTTTGTTCACCGGCGACAGCCGGGTGATGGGGGAATGGTTGCGCGGGGCCGAGGTGAAGGCGGGCTTGTCCGGCGGGGTGCGGCGGATTATCGACGCGGATCCCTTTGCCATGCTGTAGACCATGCTGAACCTCCATTCTTCCCTGAAAGAAAAGAATGGAAATCCCGGCGGATCCTTCCCGAAGGGACTTGTCACAAAACGACTGCAGCAAGTTGATCCTGCGTCACGGCGGTTGCGTCCGCAATTTTTGCCTGAACTGCCGGCAAAAATGGCTACCGCAACCACCGTTCCTTGCCTGAACTTGCTACAGCCCTTTTGTGACCAGCCCCGG
>JAVBQR010000015.1:0-15244 GCA_031548865.1 Planctomycetota bacterium | reverse complement strand
GGTTCCCCCGTCCTGGGAGGCGGCGGAAAACGACGGCCAGCGCTGGATGTGGGCGATGGATAAAATGGCCTACAGCGGAGGGAAAGACGCCGAAACGCAGGCGCAGCTGATCCGGGCCGATTTTCTCCTGGGCCAGTTCGGCGTCCAGACCCTGCAGGACGGTCCCCGCTTCGGCCACGACTCCGAAATCGCCGGCGACACCGGGCCTTTCGCCGTGCGGACCCTTCAGGACGACGAGACGATTGCCCGGCTGGCTTCCGGCCTGAAACGTTTTTATTTGCCGAACGAATATAATCCCATCATCCTCTACCGCCGCGCGGCCGCGCCGGGAAACGATCCGGATCTCCGTCGGAAGACCTTATCCCGCCTGGCGGACATATTTGAAAACCGCCAGCAGTATCCGAAGGCGCTCCAGTGCTGGGAACAGTACGCCGCCATCCCCAATACCGCCCCGGGGTTTCTGGAAAAGGCCAAACAGGCCATCGATCGCATCACCGGCGCAAACGGCCTGCTGGAAAGCGGCCCCGTCGCCCCGGCCGGCAGCCGGACCACCTTGCCGTTCCTGTACCGAAACGGAAAATCGGTCCACCTTACGGCGAAGCGCCTCGACGAGAAAAAACTCCTCATGGACATCCGTTCCCTCCTGAAAGCGGACGGCGAAAAACTCTTTTCCGATTATTCCCTGCACCGCCCGGAAATGCTCGGCCGGCGGATTGTCGATAACAACGAATCGCGTTATGTCGCGGAAACGGTGGCGGAATGGGATGTGGCCCTCGACCCCCTCCCCGACTATTATTCCCGGCGGGCCGACATCCTGCTCCCCTTCAGCGGCGCCGGTTGTTATCTCCTGGAAGCGAAAATCGCCGGCGGCAACACCTCGCGGCTGGTTCTGTGGATTGCCGACCTGGCTTTGGTCCGGAAGAACGCTTCCGGCAGCCAGATCCTCTTCGTCGCCGACGCGCGGTCGGGGGAACTGGTGCCGGGGGCGAACCTGTCTTTCCTAGGCTACGAAACTCGTTACGACGGAACCAATCACCGCACCCGCCTCATCACCGACGAGTTCGCCGAGCGCACCGACAAGGAAGGCCTGGCCATCGTCGGCACCGCCCGCATGGAGCAGAAGGAGTGGCTCATCACCGCCACCACGGACGACGGCCGTTTGGCCTACCTCGGCTTCGATCCGGTCTGGCGCATGCACCTGGAGCAGGATAGTCCGGAGAATAACACCGCCTTCATCATCACCGATCGCCCGGCCTACCGTCCCGGCCAACCGATTGACTTCAAGGTCTGGGTGGGGAAACCGAGTTACGCCGCCACCGCCGACGCCGTCGCCGGAATAGCGGTCAAGCTCACCGTCACCGATCCGAAAGGCGACATCGTCTACCAAAAAACCCTGACCACCGATTCCTTCGGCGGGGTCGCCGACACCCTGCAATTGGCGGACAACGCGGTCCTGGGCCAATATTACATCCACACCGAATACGGCTGGGGCGGGGCCTCGTTCCGGCTGGAGGAATACAAAAAACCCGAGTTCGAAGTGGAAGTGGAGACCCCGAAGGAGGCGCTCGTTCTAGGGGACAGCGTGCAGGTCAAGGTCAAGGCGAAATACTATTACGGGGCGCCGGTGACGGAGGGTAAGGTCAGCTACAAAATCGTCCGGACTCCGCACGAGCAGAATTGGCTTCCGCCCTGGCGCTGGGACTGGCTGTACGGTTCCGGCGTTTGGCTCCCGTCCTATGATTACTCCTGGTACCCGGGCTGGGAGAATTGGCGCATGGGCGGGCTCCGGGGCAAGTGGCTGCCGATTGTCCACGTCCAGCCGGAGCTGGTCGGCGAAGGGGAGGGGAAGCTCGACGCCGATGGCGTCTTCCGGCTTACCCTGGACACGGCGTCCGCCAAAGCCCTTTTCGGCAACCAGGATCATTCCTACCAAATCAGTGTGGAAGTCACCGACAAGAGCCGCCGCACGATTACCGGCGACGGCAAAGTGGTGGCGGCGCGAAAACCTTTCAATGTGAACGTCTGGACCGAGCGGGGCTTTTTCCCGGCCGGGCAGGAAATCGTCGCCCGGGTGAAGTCGCTTTTGCCCGCCGGCGGCGGCATCAAGACTTCGGGGCAGGCGACCCTGTTCCGCGTCCAGTACGATATGGGAAAAGGCGAACCGAAGGAAAGCGCCGTGGTCACACAACCCCTCGCCACCGACGCGGACGGCAACGCCACCGTGCGCATGAAGGTAGACCGGGCGGGACAATACCGCCTGTCGGTGCGGCTCGACGACGAGCGCGCGAACTCGATTGAAGGCGGAACCCTCATCACCGTGCGCGGCAAATCCGGCGAAGGCGACTTCCGTTTTTCGGCGTTGGAACTGGTTCCGGAAAAGCCCGATTACCAGCCGGGGGACACCCTCCGCCTGGCGGTCAATTCGGAAAACCCGAACGCCCGGGTGGTTTTCATGGCCCGCGCCGAGCGTAACGGCAGGACCGGCCTGCGGGTCGACGCCATGCCGATTCGTCCGCAGCTGCTGCGTTTGTCCGGCGGGACGACAGTCGTGGACCTCCCCATTGTCGCGGCGGATCAGCCAAACTTTTTCTGCGAAGCGCTGATTGTCTACCAGGGGCGGATCTATGCGGAAACCCGGGAAATCTTCGTGCCGCCGGCGGCGAAGACGCTCACGGTGGAAGTGACCCCGGACAAGCCGTCCTACACTCCCGGCTCCAAGGCCGACTTCACGGTAAAAGTGACCGGCGCCGACGGCAAACCCGCCGAGGCGCAGCTTGTCGTGTCGATGTACGATCGCGCGGTCGAATACATTTCCGGCGGCTCGAACGTCGGCGACATCAAGGCACATTTCTGGAACTGGAAGCGCTATTACAATTCGGAACTGCGTTGTTCCCTGGAAAAGCAGCCCTACCAGGCGGCGAAACAGGGGGACGTCCACTGGCAGCCGATCGGCATTTTCGGTTATCAGGAAGCGGACTGGAACGAAGCCGGCGGTCCCGCCGGTTCCGGTGAAATGCAGACCCGCGCCGGCGGTCGGGGCGGAGTCAGGATGCGAAAGAGCGTCCAGCGTTCCGCCCCGCCGATGGCCATGAACACTTTCGGCGGCGCCAACGAGATGGCGATGGACGCGATGGCATTCTCCGCCGCCGAAGCTCCCATGCCGGCGATGGCGTCGATGCCCGCGCCCGCCGCCAAAATGTCGGTGGCCGACAGCGCCCAAACGGTAGCGGGTCTCGGCGACGCCGGGTCCGGGGCGATGGCGGAAGCGACGGTCAGGTCCGAGTTCGCCGACACCGCCTTCTGGACGGCGGCCCTCCTGACCGGTCCGGACGGCAAGGCGAAATTCACGGTCGACATGCCGGAAAACCTCACCGCCTGGAAGGCCCGGGTGTGGACGATGGGATCGGGCCTGCGCGTAGGCGACGGTTCGGAACAGGTCGAGACGAAGAAGAACATCATCGTCCGGCCGCAAACGCCGCGGTTTTTGACCCAGAAGGATCAGGTGATCCTTTCCGCGAACTTGCACAATTACCTACCCCGCGCGAAACAGGCCCGGGCCGAACTGGTCTTCGAAGGCGGGCTTCTCGAAGCGGCCGACGGCGTGGCGCTGACGAAAAATCTGACTTTGCCGGCAAACGGCGAAGCGCGGGTCGATTGGCTGGTAAATGCGAAGCGCCCGGGTGAAGCGAAGGTCATCATGAAACTTCTAACCGACGAAGAGTCGGACGCGGCGGAGGTGAAGGTGCCGGTGCTTGTCCACGGCGCGCGGCGGGTCGAGAACTGGGGCGGGGTCCTGCGGCAGGACGATCGGGCGCTCATTCTCCCGGTTCGGGTTCCGGCCGAGCGTCTCCAGGATCAGTCGCGTTTGACCCTGACCTTCTCGCCAAGCATCGCCGGCGCGATGCTGGAGGCTTTGCCGTTCCTTATCGAATATCCCTACGGCTGCACCGAGCAGACCCTGAACCGCTTCCTGCCGGTGGTGACGACCCGGCGCTTCCTCGAGAAAATGGGGGCGGATCTGGCGGACGCGAAACAGGCTTACGAAACCGCCCGGGCGAACGCCGACCGGCAGTCGGAGGAATGGAAAAGGAAGTGGGGCGACCCCCGCGCCGCCAAGGCGAAGGCGCCGGTTTTTGACGACGCCGAACTCGAGAAAATGCTGAAGTCCGGAGTCGAGCGCCTGGCGACGATGCAGAACTCGGACGGCGGCTGGGGCTGGTTCTCCGGTTGGGGCGAACGCAGCTGGCCCCACACCACGGCGGTGGTCGTCTACGGCCTCCTGGCCGCCCGCGACAACCAGGCGGCGATTCCCCTCGGGGTTATTGACCAGGGCGTCGATTGGCTCCGCGCCTACCAGGCCCGGCAAATCGCCCTCCTGAAAACAGACCCCAAGGACGAGGCGGGAAAACCCCGGAACCACGGCGAATACAAAACGGCGGCGGACAACCTGGACGCCTTCGTTTACCTGATTCTCGCCAAAAACGCCAAACAGCCCCTCGACCCCGACATGCGGGACTTCCTCTACCGCGACCGGCTGGGGCTTTCCAAATCCGCCCTGGCGATGTTCGCGATAGCGCTGCATATCGAGAACGCCACCAACGCCCTGGCGACGGTCGAACGGAACCTCCGCCAGTACCTGCAGACGGATCCGGTGGCGGGAACGGCCTGGCTCGAAACGCCTTCTGACGGCTGGTGGTGGTGGTACAACGACAACGTCGAGACCCAGGCCTGGTACCTGAAGCTCCTCGCCCGCACCGACCCGCAAGGGGCGACCGCTTCCGGCGTCGCCAAGTATCTCCTGAAAAACCGGAAGAACGGCTCCTACTGGCGCTCGACCCGCGATACCGCCTACGCTATCGAAGCGCTGGCCGAGTACGCGGCCGCCTCCGGCGAAACAGACCCCGACATCGAAGTGGGGATTTTCCTGGACAACCGCGAAGTCATGCGCCGCCGCCTCACCGCGAAGGACATCCTCTTCGAGCAGCGTTTCGCCCTCGAGGGCCTGGCGGTGGAAACGGGCGAGCACGAACTCCGCATCGAACGTTCCGGCAAGGGTAACGTCTACTTCGGCGGTGGCCTCGATTTGTTCAGCCTCGAAGATCCCATCGAGCACGCCGGCCGCGAGCTGCAGGTCGAGCGGAAGTTTTACAAGCTGGTTCGCCGGGACGCTTCCGTGGCCATGCCTTCGGCCGGCGGCACGGCCGTCGACGGGAAGGTCGAAAGCTACCGCCGGGAGGAACTCCCGTCCCCCTTTGTGAAAAACGCCCCGCCGGTCAAGCTCGAAGCCGGCGACCTGGTCGAGGTCGAACTGGCCCTGACCGCCCTGAACGACTACGAGTACATCGTCATCGAGGACATGAAGGCGGCAGGCCTGGAAGCTGTCGAGATGCAGTCGGGCTATACGCAGAACGAACTCGGCGCCTATGTCGAATACCGGGATCAAAAGGTCACCCTGTTTGTCCGCAATATGCCGCGCGGGGAATATAAGCTCCGCTACCGTTTCCGGGCGGAAATCCCCGGCTCCTACTCGGCCCTGCCGACTTTCGCCGGCGGGATGTACGCGACCGATCTCTTCGCCAATTCGGACGAAATGAAAGTGCGGATTGGGGAGGAAGGGGTGTTTTGACAGAAGTTTTGCCAAACTCCGGATCCTAATATCCTTGCTTCAGGACAGCCAACCATGAATAATGGTTGGCTGTCTGTCGCTTCGCGCGGGAAAAACAGTGCCATGCAAACGGGGAAAACCAAATGAAAATTGCCGCTCTCATTCCGGCATACAATGAGGAAAAACATCTTGCCGATGTGCTGCGGCAAACCAAGGTATACCTCGCCGACATCCTGGTCGTCGACGACGGCTCCGCCGACCGCACCGCCGAGGTCGCCCGCGAGAACGGGGTCGAGGTGCTGGTGAACCGGCGGAATCTCGGCAAGGGCGCCTCCCTGGTGGCTGGCCTCGATCACCTTTTTGCGAACGGCTACGACGCCGCGATGTGCCTGGACGCGGACGGCCAGCACCTCCCCGCCGAAATCCCCCGCTTCCTCGCCGCCGCCGAAAACGCCGACCTGGTTGTCGGCGATCGCATGGCGGACATCAAGCACATGCCTTTCGCCCGGCTCTGGACCAACCGCGTCACCAGTTGGATCCTCAGCCGCCTGGCCGGGGTGACGGTCACCGACTGCCAATGCGGCTTCCGCCTGGTGCGGAAGGAAGCCTGGCAGGGGGTCAAGGTGGCGTCCAGGAATTTCGATTTCGAGGGCGAGATGATCGTGGCGATCGGCCGCAAGGGCTTCAGGGTCAAGTCGGTCCCGGTGTCGACGGTGTACGGGGACGAAGTCAGCGCCATCCATCCGGCGCGGGACACGGTGCGGTTTTTCCAGATGGTTTGGCGCCTGTGGCGGCGGAAGGGTTAATTCATGGAATTCGTCGACGAAACGACGGTCACGGTGCGATCCGGGAAAGGCGGGAACGGCGCCGTCGCCTTCCGCCGCGAACGGAACCTCCCGCTCGGGGGCCCGACCGGCGGCGACGGCGGGAACGGCGGTTCCGTCACTTTCGTCGCGGACGAAAACGCCGACACCCTGCTTCCCCTGGCCCGGACGCAACTTTACGCCGCCTCGTCCGGCGAACCTGGCAAAGGCAACAACCGCCACGGCGCCAGCGCCGCCGATATCGTCGTCAAGGTGCCGGTGGGAACGGTTTTTTACGAAGCGGGCGATCTGGTCCGCGACCTCGACCGCCACGGCCTCGCCTGGACGCCGGTGAAGGGGGGGAAGGGCGGCAAGGGGAACTCCTCCTTCGCGACAGCCACGAACCGCTCCCCCCGCGAGTTCACCTACGGGGAAGAGGGTTCGGAGCGCCGGCTGCGGCTGGAACTTAAGCTGATCGCCGACGTCGGCCTTCTGGGCCTCCCGAACGCGGGCAAGTCGACGCTGCTGTCGCGGCTCTCGGCGGCGCGGCCGAAAATCGCCGACTACCCCTTCACCACCCTCCAGCCCCAGCTCGGCATCGTCTCCGACGGTTACGGCCACGAATTGGTGATGGCGGACATTCCCGGGATAATCGAAGGGGCGGCCGAAGGCGCGGGAATGGGCCTGAAGTTTCTGCGGCATGTGGAACGCTGCCATTTCCTGCTGCATTTGGTCGAACTCCTGCCGCTGGACGGCACGAAACCCGCCGACAACTTCCGGGTGATCAACGCCGAACTCCGGCGGCATTCGCCGGAATTGGCCCGGCGGCCGCAACTGGTGGTGGCGAACAAACTCGACCTGACCGGTTCGGAAGCGGCCCTGGCCGAGTTCAGGGCGGAGCTTGCCGCCGACCTTGCGGCCGGCCCGGCAGGCGCGGACGACCAGGCGCCGGTCCTGGCGATATCGGCCGCGACGGGAAAAGGTTTGCCTGCTATGGTCCGGGAAATGTTCGCCCTGAGGGACAGCCTGCGGGAACGGCGGCGCGACGTCATCGACGCCGACGCCGGTGCCGGTGGCGGTCTGGTTCCTGACGACGACCTTGCCGAAGGTTTTGCCCGGGACGGTGATGAGGAATTCGGCGATAATTTTGCCGAAGGATCCGGCGACCAGCCCGACGCGGACGGAGCGTCCGATCCATGAACATGCTCCGGGAGTTCTTCAATTATTTTTTTTCGGTCATCATGGGCCGGCGGGATACGCTTACCGCCTTCCTGGAACCGCTGACCATGGGCGAAAGGTATCTGCGCTGGGGAATAGAAACACGCGACATCCGCGACTTCCGCGCCGCCCTGGATCACCTGCACCTGTGCCACGACCGCGACGCCCCGATGGCCAGCCTGCTGATGCGCAAGTACAACTGCATCGGCGACGTCACCACCGCCGCCATCGAAACGCTCCTCATGCGTCACATCAAGGTCATCGACGAAGCCATCAAAACCGAGAACGAATTTCGCGAGGAACTCGACTCCATCACCAGGAAAATTTCCGAAGGCAAGGACTATATCCGCAAACTTCAGGACGAGGGCAGCCTGATCAAGGCCAAGACCGAAGCCTCGCGGATAACGGAACTGGAGGACAACGCCCGGCATCTGCGGGACATGCTCGAAGGCGGCGAAAGCCGGTCGGACATTTTCTCGAGCTACGACGACATCACCATGGACGCCCAGCGTTTTTTCCGCGAACTCGATCACGCTTCGACCATGGTCATGGCCAACCCGATGCTGGGGGAAAGCGGCGCCTCGACCCTCTCCGGACAGCTTCGCACCAAGCTCGACTATCTCCGCAACCGGGTCGAGAAGGCGAACCCGGTGGCCGAGAAGGCGGAAGGCCAGGGGGGGGCGAGATGAGGATTATCGCCGGCAGCGCCAGACGCGTCCAACTCGAGGTAGCGGCGGGAACGTCGGCGCGGCCCTTTCTGGAAATGGCCCGGGGCGCGCTCTTCAATTCCCTCGGGGACGCCGTGCCGGGGGCGCGGGTTCTGGACGTTTACGCCGGTTCGGGGGCGCTCGGGCTGGAGGCTTTGTCCAGGGGGGCGGAATCGTGCCTGTTCATCGAGGCGGACGCCGCGTCCTGCGCGGCTTTGCGGCGTAACGCCGAACGTTGCCGCTTGTCCGGACGGGTTCGGGTGGCGCGAGACGAGGCCGGACGCCGCCTGGCCGCTTTGGCGGCGGAGGTTAGTGAAAACGCCGGCGGTGCAGAGGAGCGGAGCGCCGGCTACGATTTACTGTTCCTGGATCCGCCCTTTCCCGAACTGCCGGAATGGCGGATCGGCGGCGGCCGGGAGGGGATAATGCGGGACGCCGGGCGGATTCTCGCGGCCGGCGGGAACCTGGTGTTCCGCCTCGAGGACGCGAAAATCTCCCCTCCGGAATGGCCGGGCCTGGCCCTGTCGCGCGAAGGTAAATACGGCCGCAGCCGGGTGTGCCGGTACGGCAAAATATAGGAGGTGGCAGAATGTCCGCCGGGAAGTTCCAAACCGGAGCCTATGAGAGCGTCAGGCCGCTCGGTGCCATGCAGGAAGCGGGCATGGCGGTCAACGCCTTTGTCGCGGCGGACCGCAATCTTGCCGACGGCAGCGCCAACCCCAACGCCCAAAGGGAAAAAAATCAGCACCTCAAAACCATTCAAAGCCGTTTCTGGAAAGCGTACTTCAACATCCTTTCCGGGGTCGTCGCCCGGCGGCGCGGCAGCATGGAATTCACCGACGACGAGCGCCTGTTCCTCGACCTGGGGGTGGTCGACACCCGCATGCTGAGCCCCGACGTGGAGGCGCAATTCCAAGCCCGCAAAACGCTGGTGGAGGAGCTCAAGTCGAAAAGCCTCAGCGGCGGCCATTATCTCACTGAATGGTATTTCCGCTGCCAGCAGCAGACCCAGCTGGAAAACGACATCTCCGGCGGCGAACGGATCGAGGACGATTCCTACGCCACCCACCTCTCGGATGCGCGGCGCCGGATCCTTTCACGGCTGGCGCATTATTTCACCGGTCTCCCGGGGGTGCCGGGGGAGGTGTCCGAGTCGATGCGCACGGGCGAACTGGACAAGGCGCTGATCCACCTGGACATCAATGCCCTCCGCGAACCGCGGCGGCGCAATTTCCTCCGCCGCCGCAATCTCTGGCAGCTTCGCGAACAAATCATCGCCAAGGCCAAGGCCCGGGTGCAGGACGCGGGGGTGCTCCGGCTTTTCGACGTTCTCGGGGAAGTCTACACCCGCGAATGGCGCACCCGCTACGAGCAGTTCACCGCCGGCGAGGACGCCCAGAGCCAGCCGGCCGAACCGGAGGCCCCGGCCGGCGAGACGGCGGCTCCCGCCCTAGTGGATCCGATGTTCCTGGAGGCGGGGCGGATGCGCATGCGCATGGCGCTCCTGGCCGCGGTCGACGGCCGGGAAGTTAACGAAAATGTTTACCACGGCGCCGGGTACCATCTCACCAAGGCCGGGGTCGCGGAGTTCCTGGCCATGGCGCAGTCCTTCGACCGGGATTTATTGGAACTGCCTCCCTTGGTGATTGTGCCCTGCGCGGGCCGGGGGCTGTTTGCCTGGGAGGCGGGGTGCGTGATTCTGGCGCTGCGGCCGATGGTGGGGGTGGACGATTCGGTGGCCACCGGCCTCGCCTGGTACCGCATGCTCGACGATTATTTCAACCATAACGGCCGCATGCGCTCGGCATATATGGCCACTTTCCCCGGCGCGGTTTTCGAGACCGATTTCCCGGCCGATTACCGCGCCTGGCTGTGCCGGCTCACGAAGGGGGAACTCAAGGCGATGGACGGCGCGCGGCGGGTATTCTTCCGCGATCACATCGGTCCGTCCCTGAAGGGGCCGCTGCTGCCGGGGAATCTACGCAACGTCGGGCCGCAGACCCTGGTGGCGATTTGCCGCCGCCTGGAAAAACAGGTGGCTGCCGAGGACGCGGACGTGGCGTTGCACCGCCGCCTGGCGGTAATATACTGGCATCAGGGGCAGATGGACGCGGCGCGGCTGCAATTCCTCGAGGCGATGCGCATCGCGCCCGGGGACGGCGAGACCCTGTTCTCGGCGGGAATGTTCCTGAGGAGCCAGGAGGACGGCGAGGCGGCGGCGGAATGTTTTCAATACGGGTCGGAGCGGGCGTCGGACACCATGTGGGGGATTTATTGCCAGGACGCCCTGGCGAATCTGATATGATGCCGGTTGAAGTTTTGTAAAATGCCGGTGAAACCGCCAAGCGCCGCTTGGCATTAATCGTCTTTGCCTGAATTTTTCGGCTGTTTAATTTTACTAATTCGCCATGCGGCGGTTCGAATGGTGAACTGGCAAAACTCCAGTGAATAATCGTGCAGGCCGCGGACGGTTGCAAATGGTTGGGGAAACAGGTATATAACGGAATCGGGCGTGGCCGCCGGACGGCGGGGAAGGGCTGGTTTGTTTACGGAATGGGCAGGGGCGGCGGAGACGGCGGGCAGGGGCGGCGATGCCGGAGGTTATTGGCAGCTGGCCCTGGTGTTGGCCGCCATAGGGCTATTGGGTTTGTTTTCCCGCTGGCGGAAGCTGCACGCCAAGCCACGCGCCGTTGCGAAGGAGCTGCGCTCGCGGGACGAGGATCCCAACCGCTATCGCGACGCGGCGGATCGGGCGATTGTCGAGCTGTTGGAGACCAGCAGGACCCTGAACGCCCAGGTCGACACGAAAATCCGGGTCTTGAACCGGCTCCTGAAGGACGCGGAGGAGCAGGCGGCGCGGCTGGAGGGTTTGCTGGGCAGGGCCCGGGAGGCGGCGGAAGCGGGGGAAAAGGGCGAACCGGCCCGGAGCGCGACGCGGCGTTTTTCCTCGCGGGGAACGGGGTTGCCGAATCCGGCCGAGGCGGCGTCGGAGGCGACGGAACCTCTGGAGCCGGAGTTCATTTCCGAATTGCATGAGCGGATATATCGTCTGCGCAAAAGCGGCAGGAATGTGGCGGAAATCGCCAAGGCGACGAATCTGTCCACGACCGAGGTGGAGTTCATTGTCCACAATTTGCTTAAGGGCGTCTAATGTATCGTCAGATGATGATCTTCGCGGTTCCGGTTGGGAATGCCGCCGCTTCGGGATTGGTGGATGACGGCGGGCGGGAAGGCGGTGGGAGATGACGCACGCTCCGGATTCCGGTTTCGGAGTCGAGGCTCCGGATGGTTTGCGGCTGCTGGAACGGGTTGGGGTCGGCCGGCGTTCGCAATGGTTCAGGTCCGAGCAGGTGCGGCTGAACCGGGTGGTCGCCCTGAAGGTGTTGCGGCCGTTCCTGGGGGAAAGCCCGCGCTTTCGCGAGAGTTTTCTGGAAGCCGGACGGCAGGCGGCGGCGATGGTGCATCCGGCCGCCTTGCCGATCATCAACATTTTTCCTAGGCAAAACGCCCTGGCGGTGACCTGGTGCGCGGGGGCGCCGATGAAGGAGCGGATTGGGGTGCTGGACAGCATCCATGTCGCGCGGGTGGGCGAGGTGGTGATGGATTGCCTGTCGTCCCTGCACGCGACCGGGCGTTGCCACGGCAATTTGAGCGGCGGAAACATTTTCCACGACGATGCGGAAGGGGTTTGGCTGGACGACTTTTTCCAGCCGCCGGTGATGGCGGACGGGGAGCGGATGTTCCGCGGGGACTACCGGTTCATCGCGCCGGAATTTTTCGCCCGGGGCCTTTTGGACTGGCGGTCGGACATTTTCAGCCTGGGCGCGGTTTTGGCGGAGGTCCTGACGAGGACTAACGCCATGCCGGAATTGCTGGATTGCCTGGAGAGGATGCAGTCGCTGCGGCCGGAGGATCGGGCCGGGTCGCCCCACGAGGTATTGTCGAGGTTCAAGGGCATTCGGAGGGCAGAGGAGGACAAAACCGGCAAAGGCGCGACCATCCGCCGCCGGAGAATGTACCGCCGCGTCCCTGGCGAATTCGAGGTGAACCTGCGCCGGCGTTCGGCCACGCCCGAGGAGACGGCGACGATCCTCATGCGCATCAGGAACATCGGTGAAAGCGGCGTATTCGTGGAGACGGCGGACGATCTGCTGGTGGTGGGGAGCATTATCGAACTGGATTTCGGCTTGAAGGGGGTCGAGGGGAACGTGCACGCCTTCGGGGTGGTGCGCTGGAAGTCGGCGCCGCCGATGCCCCGGGGGGTCGGGGTGCAGTTTTTGGAAGTGGATCAGGCCGGTTTGACGCGGCTGCGCAGGTTCCTGGAAGACAAGGAGGGGGAGTCGGATTATTGAGGAGGTGCTTTCGAAGGCCCCGACGGGAAAATTCGCCAAAAGGTACAGTATATATTATCGGGACCGCGCGGGGTAAACGCAGAGTTTATTCCGCTGATCCAGGGTGAGGACGAGAGTATTGGCAAGGAGGTTCGCTTATGATCACCATGCATGTCAACGCCAATTGGGAAAAGGGCAAATCGGCGGTTAATATCAGGGCCGGCAAACACCAGGTTATTGTCGACGAGGCGGCGAACGCGGGCGGCGAGGATTTGGGCCCGAATCCGGTGGAGATGCTGCTGTCGGCGATGAGCGGCTGCTTTGTGGTGGTGGGGAAAATGATCGCCCGGGAAATGCATTTGGACATTCGGGGCGTGAAGATCGCTGCGGAAGCGGATTTCGACCCGGCGGGCTTTTTGGGGAAGGATCCGAAAGTTCCGGTGCAAATGCAGCAAATCCGCCTCAAGATTGAAGTGGATTCCCCGGCCGACCGCAAGGACCTTGAAAAGTGGATTGAAAACACCGAGAAACGTTGCCCGGTCGTGAATACGGTGGTCAAGGGCACCTTGGTCAAGGCCGGCCTCAAGTAGGTAGGCAACCCGTTTCGTAAAGGTGGGTAGGGAACGGAAAGATCCTTGACCTTGAATTCGCGCTATTTTATAATGTTCCCGGGAAACCGAGCCGCGACCCGATAGAGGATTGCGGCTCGGTTGTTGTATTATATTTGTTAACACCGCTGCTCTTGCGGTTTTTAATACGTGATTTTGTGCGGTTTACCGAAGGAAACGCCCTAAAAAGCCTTCTTAAGCGAAAGCGATGTCGCCATGGCGGAAAAAAACGAATCCGGTCCGGTCAATTACAGCACCCCGGGGCCAAACAATCCCGAACCTGAGAAGCCC
Organism: Planctomycetota bacterium; assembly: GCA_031548865.1. GTDB lineage: Bacteria > Planctomycetota > SZUA-567 > SZUA-567 > SZUA-567 > JAJBSZ01. The sequence goes on along the minus strand of JAVBQR010000015.1, from coordinate 1,681 downwards.
AGCCTGTCCGATATGCTGGTTCGGAAAGCGGAAAAAATAAAATATCTCCTGTTGGCCGCCTTGATCATCCTGGCTTTGGCTATCGCCGTGGTCACCTGGCAGCGGCGCGCCAGCGCGAACCGCGATCGGTCCTCCCGGAACCAGGTCTTCAAAACGGTCATGGAGATGCAGGGGAAACCGGAAGCGGAGGCGAAGGCGGCCCTCGACAAGGCGGCGAAGGACTTCGCCGGCACACCGGCGGGAGCCAGCGCGAACATGTACCAGTTCGCCAACGACTTCAACACCGGCGACTATGCGGCGGCGGAAAAGTCGGCCCAGAGCTTTATCAGCGCCTATCCCCACAACCCCATGGTACCGAGGGCCAAATTGGCCCTGGGGCAGGCGCTTATCCAGCAAGGGAAAACGGCCGAGGCGATTTCCTCTTTCCGCGGGCTGATTGCCGCGAACGATCCCGGGACCTTGGCCGAGGCGAAGCTGGCCCTCGCGCAGGCGCTCGAGAAGGACGCCGAGGCGGTGAAGGACAACCCGGAGGAATACCGGCGCCGGCTCGAGGCGGCGGAAGCGGAATACAACGATATCATCGTCAGGTCGCGGATTACCTCCCCCGGACAGCGCGGCTTCTGGCCGCAAGCGGTGACCATGCCGGCGGATTACGCCCTGGTGCAACTGAAGGATCGCCTGGCCGGCAATGAATTGGGCACGCCGACCTCGCTGCTGGTCGACAAGGCCGGCTTGTCCGATGCGGATTTGCAAGGCGCTGCGGCGATTACCCCGCCGGGTGCGGCGGCGGCCCGCGGCTTGGTTGACGGCGCGGCACAAGCGGCCGGTGCGGCAAAGGACGCGGCCGGCGCCGTGGAGGATGCGGCAAAAGGCGCGGCAGGCGCGGTAAAGGACGCGGCGGGAGCGGCCGGAACGGCCGCAGGCGCCGTCGGCGATGCGGTCGGTTCTGCGGTACACGGTGCGGGCGAAGCGGCCCGCGATGCGAAAGATGCGGCCGGTTCCGCCGCCGACGCGGTAGTGGACAAGGCCGGCGCTGCGGCGGGTGCGGTCGGCGCCGCGGTCGGTTCCGCCGCCGGCGCGGCCAAGGACGCGGCAAGTTCTGCCGCCGGTGCAGTCGGCGATGCGATTGGCTCGCTTTTGCATGGTGCGGGCGAAGTGGTTCGCGAAGCGGAAGACGCGGTTGGCTCGGCCGCTGGCGCGGTGGCGGACAAGGCCGGCGCGGCTGCGGGTGCGGTCGGTTCGGCCGTTGGCTCTGCCGCTGGCGCGGCGAAGGATGCGGTCGGTTCTGCCGCCGGTGCGGCTGTGGATAAGGCCGAAGCTGCTGCGGGCGCGGTCGGTTCGGCCGTTGGTTCTGCCGCTGGCGCGGCGAAGGATGCGGTCGGCTCTGCCGCCGGTGCGGCTGTGGATAAGGCTGGCGCGGCTGTCGGCGCGGCGAAGGATGCGGCTGGTTCGGCGGTGCGCGGTGCCGGCGAAGTGGTTCGCGATGCGAAAAGCGCGGTCGGTTCCGCCGCCGGTGCGGCTGTGGATAAGGCCGAAGCTGCTGCGGGCGCGGTCGGTTCGGCCGTTGGCTCTGCCGCTGGCGCGGCGAAGGATGCGGTCGGCTCTGCCGCCGGTGCGGCTGTGGATAAGGCTGGCGCGGCTGTCGGCGCGGCGAAGGATGCGGCTGGTTCGGCGGTGCGCG
>JAVBQR010000003.1:0-6227 GCA_031548865.1 Planctomycetota bacterium | reverse complement strand
GCGGGATTGACCCGGCCGGCAGCCCGTGTTCCCCGCTGTTCCGTACCAGTGGTTAACCCCTCTTGATTCCGGCGAAACCGCCCGTTTGCCTCCCGGTTGGATGTACATGGCGCCGGAATGACGAGTGGGGGCGGTTCGGCGTGACAGGGATAGGAGATTTGCGGTGTAACCTTAAGCAAGTGAATACCCACCTTTTGCATTTATGGAGCAAACGTCACTGTAGCGATCGCCAATCGCCTGGATTCCGGCGAGTTACGCCTCACCCCGGTTCAATGTTTTTGGCGCCGGACTGACGTGTGGGGGGAGTCCGGCGTTACAGGGTCCGGTGCTGCCATTCCCTTGCCTTGCCGTTACCGCCGACGTTTGGGGAGGGGTGGGCGTAACAAGATGCGGAGACAGGAAGTTTCCCGAAAACCAAAGTGCGAATACCGGGGACACGAAATTTAATTGGCCAAACCGCCGGCCAATTAAACATCATGTCCCCGTTATTCTCACGTTTTCACTTAGTTGTGCTTACTTCAGCGCCATACCCTCAGGTCACAGAATTACCTCTCGTTTCGATGCCATCACCCTTCCCTTATCCCCACATTCATGAACGCCAACGGGGGACAATTGCTCTCATCGACAAAGGCCAGCGGCGGATTGTGGGTCGCGCAATAACTCACTACCGGGCATTCGCCCAGTTCACGGTTCAGTTCAATGTAAATACGGTCACGCCCCGACTGCTTCACCCTCCGAATCGGCGCGCCGCCGTTCTTATCGCCCAAGGACAAACAGCCGACCTCTCCGGCAACCGGGCGGAGTTCCCCACTGACATGCGCAAATTCCAGCATCACCTTCGACTTGTCGCCGTCCACAAACCAGGCGTCTTTGAAATCCGGCGCCCGCCACGGCGCCTTTTTCCCATATACCAAACCCAAGGCCGCCCGCGCCGCGCGTTCCCCAATGACACTGTTCCCCGCCGCCGAATTGTGGATCCCGTCCGACAAACCCGCGTCCAGGGTGGGAATAACCGCGACATTTTCGAGCCCGTAAGCGGCCTCGCGCTGCGCCTCGCGAACCTGCCCCCACAATAGGCTTTCCCCCGGTTTCGACACTCCGATGACCCGATTCAACTGGCAGACGATCAGCGGCAGACCCGGCGCTTCCATAATACTCCGGAAATTATGAATAAACTCCTTGAAAACCTCGCCGTAAGCCGCCGCCGCGCCCTCGCGCCGGCAGTCGGCATTGCCCTGATACCAAATGCAACCCGCCACCGCGCCGGGGGGCGTCTCCGGTTTTGGTATCAAACGCGGTCCGCCGTCATGCAAACTGAAATTGGCAAAATCGTACAAGGACGTCGCCGTCCACACCAGTGCCAGCAGATTGTCGAGGGCGGGGGAGGGCAGGCCTTTTTTGCGAATATGCCAATTTTCCAGGCCGGTTCCCTCCTGACCGGCGGGAATCAGGCCGATCGGCAACCCTGTCTCGCGCTGGAGCGCCTTCCCAAATGCCAGCCAGGGGGAATGCGTGGCGGCCCCGCTGGAAAAGTACCGCGCGTTCCGGAGTCCCGTGATGTCGTGAATCGGGTGGGAGGCGAGATTCCAGCGTTCGTTTTTTCTGAACATGTGCACCCCGAACTCCGGGGCGTCCTCGACCCAGCCGTGCCCAAAGCCGAGGGCATTGTCGTCACCGGCAATCAGCCAGAGATCCCCCACTCCCAAATGCAGGATCTGATCCCCCGCGAGACGCCAGGAGTCGCCCCCGAGACGGAGACGCGTTTCGATACGGTATGGCCCGCCGGCAGGGACATTCTCCAGAACGTGACGCCAGTTCCGGTCCGGCGTGGTGTCGGCGTCCTGCCAGTCGAGATGATCCGCCGGCGGCCGTTGGAAACGCTCGTCCACCACCCGCACTTCCACTGTGCCATTCCGTTCGGCCGGATCCAGCCACGTGCCGGCGATGGGGATGTCGACGTTATTATCAAGGCGGCGCTGGAGGATCTGCCAGTCGGATGGGCCTTGGGTAATGCGTGCTCCGGCGAGGGCGGCTCGTCTCATGGGCTTCTCCCGTGGAATGGTGAGTGTCGACTTTCTGAGAAAAGCGAACAAACAGCCGTCGCTTTCCTATAAGGTTTCCAAGGTTCCCTACTCTTATTATACGCTGCAATATTTATCGACGTAAAACGCGTTAATGGCAAGAAATCCTCGTCCCGCTTATTCATTCCGGCCAGGAGCGCCGCTGGTGTCCGGGTCCTCGACTCCAGGTACGGCTTGGTGCCGGCCATAGAGCAGCTCGCGCCGTTCCCGCTTGAGTTCGGCCAGATGATGAAAATAATCCTTCGTCTCCGACACCACCACGCCGGACAAAAAGACCAGGGCGATTAGGTTCGGGAAAGCCATCAGGCCGTTGGTGATATCGGCGAGGGTCCAGACGAAATCCAGCGGCAGGAAGGGACCGATACCCACGACAATCACGTAGAGGATGCGGTAGGGCAGGGTGGCCTTGACCCCGAAGAGGTAGGACAGACAGCGTTCGCCGTAATAGGCCCAGCCCAGGATGGTGGTGAAGGCGAAGAGAACCAGGCAGACGGTGAGGATATAAGATCCGGATTGGGGATAGACGCTGGCGAAAGCGCTCTGGGTCATTTTCGCACCCTTGACTTGACCGGTCCAGGCGCCGGTGAGAATCAGGGACAAACCGGTAATGGAACAGACGACAATGGTGTCGAGGAAGGTGCCGGTCATGGAAATAAGCCCCTGTTCGGCAGGCCATTTGGTCTTGGCCGCCGCCGAAGCTATGGGGGCGGAGCCGAGGCCGGCTTCGTTCGAGAAAATCCCGCGGGCGACCCCGGAACGAATGGCATTGGCGAAGGCCGCTCCGCCAAACCCGCCGAGAACGGCGTGACCGTTGAAAGCCGAGGCGATAATCAGATCGATGGCGGCGGGGATTTGGCTCCAATGCATCAAGATGATGCCAAAGCCGAATATGAAGTACACGACCGCCATAAAGGGAACCACCGCCGAGGAGACGGAGGCGATGGACTTGAGGCCACCCAGAACCACCGCCGCGACGATCAGGGCGAGAATAGCCGAGGACCAGATGGGATCGATGCCGAAGGATCCTTCGAGAGCGTCCTTGATGGAGTTCGCCTGGGTGGTGGTGCCGATACCCATTACGCCGGCGGCGGCTCCGAAGAGGGCGAAGAGCATGGCGAGGGCCTTGTATTTCGAGCCCATGCCCAATTCGATATACCGCATGGGGCCGCCGGACATTTCGCCTTTGGCGTCGACGACACGGAATTTGATGGAAAGCAGGCCTTCGGCGTATTTGGTGGCGATGCCGAAGAAGGCGGCGGTCCACATCCAGAACAAGGCGCCGGGGCCGCCGGCGGCGATGGCGGTGGTGACGCCGACGATATTCCCCGTGCCGATGGTGGCGGCGAGAGCGGTGCAAAGAGACTTGAAGGAACTGACATCGCCTTCACCCTCGTTGGGCGCCGTGAAGATGAGACCAAGAGCCATCGGCAGTTTGGTGACCTGAAGCGCGTTCAGGCGGATGGTGAGGAGAAGTCCGGTGCCCATCAGCAGAATAAGCATGGGGGCGCCCCAGATGACACTGTCGATAGTGTTCAGCAATTCCAGCAAATTCTCCATTGGTTCTCCTTCGGCGAGTCTCGAAACGGAACAAAGCGGATGCGAATTACCGTCCATATGAGCCACACAAACCCCGGAGATCGCGGCTAAGTTTGTTCCGTGATCCCCAATGCAACATAACAGGCATTATCGGACATTATAGTGAAATTTTTTGGGGGTGGAAACGAAGAAAAAAACAATACCGACGACGAGGCGAAATCGTGAAACCGCATTAGCTCCACAACGCGACATTTGACTTACTACAGGCAGCGCGCTAAATCCTTAACCGCCTGATCCCCGCGTGGATCCCCATGCGATCCCATGCGAATGGCCGGCTTGGACTTACCGTGGAAATCGCTCCCGCAAGTCCATAAGGCAATCCCCAATTCTCGACAGACCTCGGCCCAATGCTCCCGCGCCGCCGCGTCGTGATAGCCGGAATAAACCTCGACTCCCGACACACCCGACCGCATGATGACCGGCGCTTCGTCCTTGCGTCCCTTCAGGTAAGCCCCCGGATGGGCGAGAACCGCCACGCCTCCGGTGGAATGAATCAATTCGACCCCGGCTTCCAGGGTCAGAAAGTCTATCGGCACAAAACAGGGTTTCCCGGGGGAACAATAGTCCCAGTAATAATTCACGAAAGGATTGTCGGAGCGCCAACCGCCGGGACGGTAGGGTTTGAGGATTTCCGCGTTGTCGTTGTCGGGATGCTGCAGCGCGAACTCGGCGACCAACTCCGGAGTGACGACTCCGCCGCCGGCTTCGGCGGCGGCGAGCAGCGCCGGGACGTCGAGGGTCAAGCCGAGCTGCTTTGCATAAGCCAAGCGCTGCCCGGCCGCCGCCTTTTCCTCCTGCCAAATGTGATCCCGGAGCAACTGGTAACGCGGATCCAGATGCTCGATATGGTAGCCGAGGATATGGAGAACCTGGTCCCGGTATATACAGTCCAATTCAACGCCGGGGATTACCGTCACGCCCGCCCCCCTGCCCGCCTCAATCGCCGCCGCGACCCCGCCGGTCGCGTTGTGGTCGGTCAGGCTTATGATTCCGACTCCCTCCTTGGCGGCAATGGCAACCAGCTCCTCGGGGGTGAATTGGCCGTCGTCCGAGTGGGTGGAGTGCAGGTGCAGGTCGATTTTCATTTACCCTTCCTTTTGGCGCGAAGTCCGTTCCAGTAATCGATGCGGCGTTTTATGTCTTTCTCGAAACCATAGGGGCCGGGTTCATAATAGACCTTGCCTTGCAGCGTCTCGGGGAGGTAGTCCTGCCCGGAAAAACCGTCGGGGCTGTCGGGGTCGTATTGGTAGCCTTTGCCGTAGCCGGCCTGTTCCATCAGTTTGGTGGAGGCGTTGCGGATATGCAGAGGCACCGGGTCGTTCCGGGTTTTTTCCACGTCCTGCCGGGCCTGGGAGTAAGCGGTGTAAATATGATTGGATTTTGGCGCAGTGGCGAGGTACACCACCAGTTGCGCCAGGGCGGTGTTACACTCGGGGAGGCCCAGGAAATGCACGGCGTCCTTGACGGAAACGGCCTGGACCAAAGCGTTCGGGTCGGCGAGGCCGACGTCTTCGGAGGCGAACCGGACCAGGCGCCGGGTGATGTAGAGGGGATCCGCTCCGCCTTCGATCATCCGGGCCAGCCAGTATAGTCCGGCTTGGGGGTCGCTGCCCCGAAGGCTTTTATGCAGAGCCGAAATGAGGTTGTACCATTCCTCGCCTTTGTTGTCGAAGGCGACGCGACGCTGGGTGATGGCTTCGCGCATCAGTTCCAGGCCGATTTCCTTGGCCCCGTCCTGCCCCGGGGACGTTCCCGCCGCAGCCGTTTCCAGGGCGTTCAGGGCGGTGCGGGCGTCGCCGTTGGCATAGTTCACCAGGAGCTCCCGCGCGTCGGGGGCGAGACGGAGGTTTTCGCTGCCAAGTCCCCGTTCCCGGTCGGCAATCGCGTGGTCGACGATGTTCGCGATATCCTTGTCCGATAGCGCTTTAAGTATATAGGTGCGACAGCGGGAAAGCAAAGCGCCGTTCACTTCGAATGAGGGGTTTTCGGTGGTGGCGCCGATGAGGGTGATGGTTCCGGCTTCGACGTGGGGGAGGAAAGCATCCTGCTGGCTTTTGTTGAAGCGGTGGATCTCGTCGACGAACAGGATGGTGCCGCCCCGATTGTTTTGCAGGCGTTCGCGGGCTTCCTCGACAATGGCGCGGACTTCCTTGACTCCTTGCAGCACCGCCGAAAAGGTGATGAAGGTGCGTTTGGTGGTGTGGGCGATGACCTGGGCGAGAGTGGTTTTGCCGCTGCCCGGCGGTCCCCAGAGGATCATCGAAGGGATGACGTCCGACTCGATACTCTTGCGTATCAGCCGACCCGGTCCGACCAAGTGTTCCTGCCCCTGGAATTCGTCGAAGGTGCGGGGACGCAGGCGATCGGCCAGGGGTGGAGTGGCTGGGGACATGACAAGGTCGCTTTCATTTAACAAACTTCGTATTTTGTTTAGCGGATTTGTTCAATGTTCGCCGCTGTTTTGGCGCGATTGAATTCCTTGTCGCTGGTTAAAATCAAACCACCAAGGCGCCTGGAGAGGGCGACAACCATTACATCGGCGAGCGATAG
>JAVBQR010000089.1:0-33112 GCA_031548865.1 Planctomycetota bacterium | reverse complement strand
TCGGGGGTGGCTTAAGATTTTTTATTGTATAGCAAGAATTTCTGTTTATCCCAATTTCTCAAGGACTCTGTGAACCTCTGTGGTCTCTGTGCCTCTGTGGTGAAAAAGGATTTTCACAATTCCGTTCCGCATTCAGTATATCAAGCGCGCTGCTGGCGCGCCCAGACGAGGGGTTGACATCATACAAAGGAGATTTCCATGACCGCGAAAGTCGATTTCAAATACATCAATCCCGAACTCTATCGCCACCCGGGTGAAATCGAAGCCAAAAGCAAGCTGGAGAAAATTCCCGGCTTTCAAAAAGCCCTGGCCATGGTCGGCGACAACACCACCCTCAAGGCGGAACGCCAGGCCGAAACCGCCAGCATGGCCCGGGTCGGCCCCGGTATTTACCCCGCCCTCCACGAACTTTGGACCGAAACCCGCGGCCTCTTCGGCCTCCCCGACATTCCCCTCCACATCGCCTGGAACGCGGCCAGCCCCTGCGCCCTCCGAGGCGGCGGCGACAATCCCGCCGTCATCATTTCTAGCCGGCTCCTCACCGAGCTCCCGGAAATCGAAATGGAAGCCCTCCTCGCCCAACAGGCCGGCCTGATTCGCCTCGGGAACGCTCCGTTGATGGCCGCCACCGATTTCGCCCGCTGGTTCCTGGACGCTTACGGAATTTTCGGCGCCCCCGCCGCCCTTCCCGCCTGGGGCATTGAAAACTGGCGCCGCTACGCCCTGTTTTCCGCCGACCGCGCCGCCGCCATGGCTCGGGGCGACGCCGAAGGCGTCCGACAGCTCCTGTCCCGCGAAGCCGGCGCCGGTGAAAATGCCTGGGGCGGCATCGGGAAACAGGACGACCTCCGCGTCCAGGGCCTCGAAGCCCTTTCGCAGCGGAACGATTGGTCCAACAGCAAATTCAGCCGCTTCGTCTTCGCCATGAACCGCCATAATTCGGTGGCGCTCATCCGCCGCATGGATCTTCTGGACTGGTTCGCCAGCGGAGTGCCGGCGAAGATCCTGTCCGGGGAAATCACCCAGCCCGAAGGGGCGAGAATGCACTTTGTCGGCGACCGCGATCCTTCCGCCGCCTACTGGGGCGAATTCGCCTCCCACGACACTTCCACCGACTCCGGCAAAAGCCAGGCCTCCGGCGGAGCGGTCTGTCCCATGGCCGAATTGATGGGGGTCGCCGAGAAAGGGATGAGCTCCTTCATGAAAGCGGGCGAAGCGTTTTGGAACACGCTTATGGACTCTTCCAAAAAATAACCTTTTTCAGCGTGGATTTTTTGGGAAAATCGAGCCAGCCGCGGTTCGATTTTTTCGAAAAATCAGCTCGAACCGCACCTTTGGTATGAAACCGCAGGAACATCGAACATGCAAAAACGTGGCCGCATCTGGTTGTCCCTGATCCTCGGCGGCGGCATCGGCATTGCCGCCGCCGCCGCCATGGAAGCTCCGCCGCCTTTGGAAACGTCCACCGAGCCGAAACGCATCACCGACAACGCGTCTTCCGTCAGCTACCCGAAAGTCCGGGTCAACGTAACCTATCCGGAAAACCGCGACGTCATCCGCCTGGAACCCAAAGCCGTGGCCACGCCCGCGTCGCCCCAGGCGTCCGACGCCGCCGGGACATACGGCACGAGCGAGCCGGCGAAGGCCTATCCTTCCGGCGCGAACCCCCCTTCCGCACCAACACTTGCCTCTGGCGCTACGGCGGCGGATTCAGTCGCGAGCAATAACAGCGCAACCAACGCCGCGTCAAAGAACAATGTCTCCGGGATTACCGCGATCTCTACCGCGAACTCCCCCGCGACCACTTCCACCGCTTCCACCGCGACCTCTCCCGCGGCCAATACCGGCTCCGCCTCCGCTACGCCGCCCGATATCACCCCAAGCTCATCCGGCGATTCCGACGCCTCGGCGATGGTGACGATTGACGAATTCCCCGGTTCGCATTTGAGTGCGTCGCCGGAAGCGGCGCTTGAACCGGGCGAACGCATAGTGAGTGAAGGCCTCCGCAGCGATCCCGTCACCGTTGTGGCGGCGGAAAACCCGCAACCGCATTCCCCGCAAATCGTCCTGGAAAGTGTCGATCCGGTCCCGGAAGCGGTCCTGATCTCCCAGGTCATAGATCTCGGGAAACGCCAGCCCCGCACCCTCGCCACCCTGTACGGCGAGATCATTTCCGACGCTGACGTGGCCCGCGAATTGTGGCGGCGCCGGGGCCGGGAAACGTTCGACTGGCTGGTCGGTCAGGGGATACTCCGCAGGGAACTCCGCGAATACGGTTTGACCATCCGGGGGGATGAAGTCGAGGAGCAGCTCGAGCGTCACCTCGCCGGGCTCCGGAAAGCTTTTCCCTACCTTCGCCGTCCCGACGACCTCACCCGCGCCGCCGCCGGCATGCCCCTGGAGGAATACCGCGACCGGACGGTGTGGACGGAACTGGCCTTGCGGAAAATCATGCAGGTTTCGGTGCGGCCGGAAGAGGAGGATCTGCGCCGCTATTACGCGGAAATCCGGGCGAATTTTATCCGGCCGGAGCGGGTGAAAATCAGCCAGCTCTTCATCCCCCCCACTCCGTCCGTCGACGCCGGCGGCATCCCCACCGAACACGACTGGAAGCGGGCGGAACGTTCCATGCGGGAAGCCGAGACGCAACTCCGGATGGGCAGCTCCTTCGACGAAGTGGCCAGGATTTACGGCAGCGGCACCACCGCACCGCGGTGGGTCGAACGCGGGGAACTGCTCCGCGAGCTGGACGGGCCGGCTTTTTCCATCGAAAAGGAATCCCTCACCACCCCGATCAAAACCGCGATGGGTTACCATATCCTGAAGGTGCTGGACCGCGAGGAGAGACGCGAACCCACCTTCGATGAGGTGCGGGGGGAAGTGACCGCGCGCTACGAGGAGGAGCGCTTCATTCGCAAAGGTGGCGAATTCCTCGAACTGCTGAAGCGCCGGGCCGAGGAGGCGGGCGAACTGGTGATTGACGAAGTTGATTTGGCGGATGTGGAAGGTTTGCACCAATGAAACCGGAACGGCTGCTGGTGCGGGAGGATTTCGCCGGAACGCTGCGGCGGGCGGCCGAATGTTTTCTCCGGGGCGGGGTGGTGGTGTTTCCGACCGAGACGGTGTACGGAGTGGGAGTGGCGGCGGGTGACGCGGCGGCTCTCGGGCGGCTCCGGGAAATAAAGCGGCGGGACGGCGGCAAACCGTTTCAGCGGCTGGCGGCGGACGTGGAAATGGCCGAGCGGCTGGGGACGGTTTTTTCGCCTTCGGCCCGGCGTTTGGCGGAGAAATTCTGGCCGGGGCCGCTGACCCTGGTGTTGCCGGCGAAAGCGGTGTTGCCGGCGTCGCTTCGGGATAATGCAAACGGTAGCGCCATCGCCACGGCGAACGATTCCGTCGGCGAGTCTGCTGATGGAACGCTGGGGGTGCGCGTTCCCGCTTTCCCCTGGGTTCTCGAGGTGTGCCGCTTGTTGGCTTCACCCATCGTCTCCTCCAGCGCGAACGAGCCCGGCTTGCCGCCGGCCCTGGACGGCGAAGCGGCGTGGGAATTCGCCCTCGCGGTCGGAGCCGATCTCTTTATCGACGGCGGGGCCATTCCCGGCGGGGTGGCGTCGACGGTGGCGCGTTGCAATGGGAACGATTTGCAAATACTACGCCAAGGCGCTTTGCCGGAGGCGGATTTACGGGCGGTTTGGCGGGATTCTTTGACGGAATGAATTGACGGGAAAGCTGACTTTTCGGGAAAATTTTGGCGGCGGTTTTGCCCGATTTCTTCGAAAAATCCAAGAAAGGTTGCATCATCATGGCGGAAGACAAGCGCATCGCGGTCGGTTCGGATCATGCGGCGGCGGAAGTGAAAGACCGCCTGGTCGCCCATTTGCTGGACCTCGGCTGGGAGGTCAAGGATTTCACCGAGATCGTCGACGGCAAGGCCGATTACCCCGACCCCGCCCACAAGGTCGCCCAGGCGGTGACGAAAGGGGATTTCCCCAAGGGGCTCCTCCTGTGCGGGACCGGCTTGGGGGTGAGTTATACCGCGAACCGTTACCACGGCGTCCGCGCCGCCTTGTGCCTGGACGAGGAATACGCCAAGCTCGCCCGCGAACACAACGATTCGAACATCCTGGTCATGCCCGGCCGGGCGAAGATTTACGCCCCGCACGAACGCATTCTCGACGCCTGGTTGAACACGCCGTTTTCGGGGGATCCCCGGCATGTCAAGCGGATTGAGAAGATCGAGCTGCTGCCGCCGGACCTACTTCCGTGCAACCGTTCAGGCAAGGGAACGCCGGCAACCGGGGCGAACGCCGGCGAGGACGACGAAGTCTTCCTGCACGGCAAGGACCGGAATTATACTTATGACGAATATTGCGAAATTGTTGATCTGGCCATGGCCGCCGATGACCGGGGCGATATTGACGAATACAACCGCATTACCTTGTCGCTGCCGCTCCATCCCGTCATTGCCAGGAAAATGAAACTTTTCAAGGGGAAGGATTATCTAGTGGAGATTGGCGCCGATTTAACCGAAGCCAATCTTGTTTTCGGGGAGGGCTGGCTAGATGCCGCAGAAAATTGAGCGGTACGATTTTTTTGTCAGTGAATACATTGGCGCCCAGGAAAAGCTGGAAAAAACACCGCAATACATGAAGGCGATGAAAGCCAGCGACGATTTAGTGGCGGCGATTGGACGGGGCATTCAAAGGGCGGATTCGATAGAAGACTTGCTTAATCAGGAATTGGCGCTGCAGCATACGGATCTTTCTTTGGCAAAAACCAGGGAAGAGCGAACCGCCATTCAAAACGCCATGACCGATTACCAGTCAGTTTTCCTGGTAGTGGGACAAATGCGGCGGAATCCGGTGGAGTACCTGATTGCCAACGCCGGGCAAAAAGACAATAAAACCAGTGTCGAGAAGCAGCCGAATGACAAGGGGCCAAGCCAAATCGACGCCAACATCATGCGCTGCAAAAACCGGGCCTTGCATTCGACCGACGATATGCGGCAAGTTTGGGAGGCGCGCATTCTCCTGGCCGGCGAAACGAAACGCTCCTTGAAAATTCTTCATGACCAAGTGGTTGAAAAGTTCGCCAAGGAAGTTGCCTCCCGAATCTGATAGAACACCCGCGCAGAAATACTCCCCATCCGGAGACCCAATGCACGATCGGAAAGACCTCCTCCCCGCCGTCGCCATCGACGGACCGGCCGGTTCGGGGAAAAGCTCCGTCGCCCGCGCCGTCGCCCAGGCCAAAAAATTCCTCTACATCGACACCGGCGCCATGTACCGCGCCCTCGCCCTGGAGGCCATGCGGCGGCACGCCAACCTTGATGACGAAGCCGCGATGGTCAGTATCGCCGCCGAGTCGCAAATCCGCTTCAGCGAGGACGGCGCGCGGATATTCCTGGGCTCCGCCGACGTCTCGCGGGAAATCCGCAGCCCCGAAGTCACCGCCAACGTCAAATTCATGGCCCGGGTGGCTGGAGTCAGAAAACAGCTTATCGACCAGCAGCGCGCCCTTTGCCGCCAGCGGCCGGTCGTCATGGAAGGCCGGGACATCACCACCGTCGTCCTGCCCCTGGCCCGCTGGAAATTTTTCCTTACCGCCAGTCCCGAAGTCCGCGCCAAACGCCGCTTCGAGGAAATGTGCGCCGCCGGACTCGCCGTGAACCTGGCCGGCATCCTCGCCGACATCAATCACCGGGACGAACTCGACTACCAGGTCGGACCCATGAAAGACGCCCGCGACCGCGCCCTGGCGAAGGACGGCATCCTCTACCTCGACACCAGCTTCATGACTCCCGACACGGTCGTGAATACTATTCTCTCCCATATGGAATAACCCATGCCCCTCTTCAACCTGAAGTCCGACTTCGCCCCGGCGGGACATCAGCCGGACGCCATCGCCAAGCTCACCGCCGGCGTCAAGGCGGGTAAACCGCACCAGACCCTCCTGGGCGTCACCGGCTCCGGGAAAACCTTCGTCATGGCGAACCTCATCGCCAACTCGGAAAAGCCGGCCCTGATCCTCTCCCACAACAAAACCCTGACGGCGCAGCTCTATTCCGAATTCCGCCAATTCTTCCCCGACAACGCGGTCGAGTATTTCGTCTCCTACTACGACTACTACCAACCCGAGGCCTACATCCCGCAAACCGACGCCTATATTGAAAAAGACGCGGCCATCAACGACGATCTGGAACGCCTCCGCCTCTCCGCCACCTCGGCCCTCCTGACCCGCCGCGACGTCGTGGTCGTCGCCTCCGTCTCCTGCATCTACGGTTTGGGCAGGCCGCAGGAATACCGGGACATCGCCCTTACGGTGCAAGTGGGGGATACGGTGGACCGGCGCGAATTCCTCGGGCGGCTGGTGCGGATGGAATACCAAAGGAACGACTTCGACTTCAAGCGCGGCACCTTCCGCGTGCGGGGCGAAGCCGTCGACGTCTGGCCCGCCTACATGCAAACCGCCATCCGCATCGAACTGTTCGGCGACGAGGTCGAGGAAATTTACGAATTCGAACCGATTACCGGGCAAATCCTCATGCGCTTCCAGCACCGGGCCATATTCCCCGCCACCCACTTCGTGCTTTCGGAGGAGGCGTCCCAGCGCGCCACGGAAGGGATCGGCGTCGAACTGGAGGAGCAGCTGTCCCTGTTCCGCGGGCAGGGGAAGCTCCTGGAAGCCCAGCGTCTGGAAAGCCGCACCAAGTACGACCTGGAAATGATCGAGGAAATCGGTTACTGCAAAGGCATCGAGAACTATTCCCGCCACTTCGACGGCCGCCGTCCCGGCGAACGCCCGGCTTGCCTCTTCGATTATTTCCCCGACCGGGACTGGCTCCTCATCGTCGACGAGTCCCACGTCACCCTGCCGCAGGTCAGGGGCATGTACAACGGTGACCAGGCCCGGAAACGCGTCCTGGTCGACCACGGCTTCCGCCTCCCCTCGGCCCTCGACAACCGGCCCCTCAAGTGGGAGGAATTCCAGGAGGTCGAACCGCAGTGCATCTACGTGTCGGCGACGCCGGCGCCGTACGAACTGGCGGCTTCGGGGCACCCGGTGGAGCTCTTGGTCCGGCCGACCGGACTCGTCGACCCGCCGGTCGAGGTCAGGCCTACGAAAGGCCAGGTGCCGGACATTATGGAAGAAATCAAGGCCAGGGCGGAAAAGGGTGAACGCGCACTGGTAACCACCCTCACGAAACGCCTTGCCGAGGACCTGGACGAATATTGCCGCGAACACGGTCTCAGGACCACCTACCTCCATTCCGACGTGCACACTTTGGACCGGGTCGAAATTCTCCGCGACCTACGCACCGGCGGTTATGACGCGCTGATCGGGGTCAACCTGCTGCGCGAAGGTTTGGATTTGCCGGAAGTGTCACTGGTGGTGATTCTCGACGCCGACAAGGAGGGGTTCCTCCGCAATACGACAAGCCTGATCCAAATCATCGGCCGCTGCGCCCGGAACACCGAGGGCCGGGTGATTCTCTACGCCGATCGCATCACCGACGCCATGCGGAAAACCATGGACGAAACGGCGCGCCGCCGCGAGACCCAGATCGCCTTCAACAAGAAACACGGCATAGTCCCGACCACGGTGAAACGCTCCATCGAAACGGGGTTGGAGGAATTTTTCGGCGTGGAAGAGGAGCGGTCCGTCTACATCCCCGCCTTGGGCGCGACCCTGAAGTCCGGCGGCGCCATCACTCCCGAGGAGGAAATCCGCCTCCTGCAAATCGAGATGGAACAGGCGGCGGGGGAAATGCGTTACGAGGAGGCGGCGCGCTTGCGGGATCGCCTGCTCGAATTGAAGGCACCGATTTCCTACCAAGGGGCCGCCGCCCCGCGCGGTCGCGGCAAATGGCGGAAAAACGCGGGCGGGGCGAAAAAGAGAAGCAAGGGCGGCGCGGCGCGCCCGCGCGGCGACTGGGCATGAGGCGCGTGGCGGCGGAAATTTGTCGACCACTAAATTTTTGATCAACGACGACTTCCGTAATAACTGGACTTTTGCAAAATCACCATTCAAACCGCCGAATGGCGATTTTGTAAAATCAAAAACCCCTGGAATTCAGGCAAAAATGATTTTTGCGAAGTGGCGATTGGCGGTTAAATCGCCACTTCGCAAAAGTTCAGTAATAAATTCAAAGTGATATTGGGACCCCCGCAAACTATAAAGGAAAGCGAACGGTGTTTTGTTCGCTTTCCTTTAAAAGTGCACCTATCGGAACCTGCGGTTTATTCGTGGATGGAGGCGGATTGCCGCGTTCTTAGCGCATGGCCAATGACAGTTCGGTTTGCTGCAGCACCTGTTGGGGGTTACCGGTCTCGATCATTCCGCCTAGGGTCGGAACCAGGTAGGAAACGCCCGGCTGGTTCAGGCCGGCACCTGACAAGTCATAAACACCAGGCAGCGCGGTGGGTCCGACAGGCGAGGCAGAGGTGAGGCAGACGTCGCAACTGACCGCCGGCGCCGGTTGCGGACAATAGGCGGAAGTGTAGATGGGCGTATAAATGGGGGCGTAAATAGGCGGTGCGTAAATGGGCGCGGCGTAGGAAGTGGCCACCACCGGATAAGTCAGCACGGGAGTCGGGGGAACGACCGGCGCGGTGTAGGCAAGGGGCGCGACGGGCATGGGAGGCGGAGTATAAACGACCGGCGGTTCGACTTGGGGCGGGGAATTGAAGCAGGCGGTACAGGCGGCTTGGGCAGGGGCGGCGAAAAGGAACAGGAACAGGGCGGCGGTGGTCAAGGTGATGGTGGCGCTTTTGGCAAGGAATTTTGTCATAAGGAATCTCCTTCGAGCGATGAGGTTCGCGCAAGACCTGGAGTGACGCCTGAGGCTCTGAAAAGCACTGGACGCCTCTAAAAAGGACATTTTTAGAGCGGCTGATCTCCAATTTCCCCTCTATGCAAATATACTGTCGCTGCAATGCGGTTATATTTCGGCGTCCTCCGAGAAATGCACGTGAAGGCGCGCGACGGCCGGGTTTTACTGAATGCGGAACGGAATTGTGAAAATCCTTTTTTCACCATTTCACTTCGCGGTCGGCATAACGCCTTATCATTCCGCCACGCGCGCGGCGGCGCTGGCGGCGGCGGTGAGGCGACCGACTTCGCGCAGCTCCTGAATACCAAGGCCGTCTTTCTTAAGCGACTGGAAATGCGCGGCAGTGCAGGCCCGGCAACGCCCGACAATACTGACGGCGAGGCAATACATTTCGAAAGTGCGCTTGTCGACTCCGGCGTTGTTGCCGTAGGCGGTGAAGCGCAGGCCGAGGTCCTGGGTATTAAGCTCGGAGTCGTCGGTGAGGTCGAGGTAGGAATACCAGGCGTTGGACATGGCCATCAGGCTGGAGGCGGTTTTTGCCGCCTGGGCGTGGATGTCGTCCAGGCGGCCACTGTTCCGGACCAAATCGGCAAGTTTGGCGCTGTTTGCCGCGTGCGCCACAGCCATGACAATGCCGAACGTTTCGTTGTCGGAAAGGAGCGGCCGGGCGAGCAGGGAGTCGAGGCTGAGGCGGACGTCCTTGGCGTAATCGGGGATCAGTTCCCGCAGCGCGGATTGCACGTTGTGCGTAGGGGTGGTCATAGGGTCTTTCCTCCCAGCGGGCGGTTGCAGGCGCAAGCGGCGCCGGTTTGCAGGGCGTCGAGAACGCGCAGGGGTTCGTCGGAATTCCTGCCGATCCGGAGGGGGTTCACGGTGACGTGCTGGATAACGTTGTCCGGGTCGACGATGAAAGTTGCACGGAGCGGCACGCCGGCGTTTTTGTCGCGGATGCCCAACTGGTCGATCAGCTCCCCTTTGGGGTCGGCGAACTGCCAGTGGGCGAGGCGGTCGAGGTCGGGGTTTTCGCGGCGCCAGGCCAGCTTGGCGTATTCGTTGTCGGGGGAGCCGCCCATGAGGATGGCGTCGCGGTCGGCGAAATCCTTGACCAGTTTGTTATAGGCGGTGATTTCGGTCGGGCAGAGTCCGGAGAAATCCTTCGGGTAGAAGTAGATGATTTTCCATTTTCCCGGGAAGGACTTTTCGGTGATCTTCTCCATGGCGGACTGGCCGTTTTCCTCGGGGAGATTGAAGCCGGGTTTGACGCCACCGACAGTGAAGGGTTCGAGTTTGTCGCCGACGGTTTTCATGGGTTTATCCTCCTTTTTGCAGGGTGAACGCGGCGGATCGCCTGGTGCCGTAGGGCAACTCCGAAGAGCCATTTTTTAGGGGTGCCCATCACTCTATTTCATTTCCCCTCGTAATACTCCGGCATTTTCCTGCCGCTATTTGTGTATGTGACGTTTCCCGCCCAAACATGCCGCGGATATTTTTTGTACCACCCCGGATTCGTTTACGGTTGCTCTTTGCCGGCTTTTTTCCCATAATGGTGGGATGATTTTCGGAAGCAATTCCGAAAGTGGGTTGCATCGATTTTTCACGCGGCGGTTCGGATGGTTGCCGGGAGCGTAAGCTCCCGGAGGAAAGTCCGGCCACCACATGGCAGGAATGCGGGTAACGCCCGCCGGAGGCGACTCCAGGGGCAGGCAACAGAAAACAAACCGCCACGCGGGCGCAAGTCCGCGGGGTAAGGGTGAAACGGTGGGGTAAGAGCCCACCGCGCCGGCGGTAACGCCCGGCGGCACGGCGACTGCCCTTCCGGTGCAAGCGCAAATAGGGGGCGAAAACGGGGCGGCGCAGTTCTCCCGCTTCCGCTTACGGAACCGCCTGTTCCGTCATCAGCCCCGGGTAGCGTGCACGACGCGGACGGTGACGTCCGCGCTAGATAAATAGCCATCCCCGACAGAAGCCGGCTTACAGATCCGCCGCGTGTTTTTGTGACCCCAGAACTATGATATACTGGTGAAACGATTTTGCCAAGCGGCGAATAGCTCATTAATCGCCACCACGCAAATATTCACTTAGGAAATCCGCCATGGCTGGAAAGAGGCATAACTGTTTTTACCGCGTTTCCTACGCCGACACGGATCGGATGGACCGGGTATATTATGCGAATTACCTGGTCGTCGCCGAACGGGCGCGGACCGAGTTTCTGCGGGAGATCGGCTTCCCCTACAAGGAAATCGAAGCCGGCGGCTGTTTCTTTCCGGTTCGGAGTTGCCAGGTCCGTTATCATTCCTACGCAGTTTACGACGATTTACTGGACTGCCGCTCCCATATCTCCCGGTTGACTCACGCCACCCTGACCTTTACCACGGCCATGCATCGAAGCGGCGAGGAGAAGGCGCTGGTTACTGCGACGGTGGAGTTGGCCTGCGTAAACGCGGGCGGCAAGCCTTGCGCTATTCCGGAGCCGCTAAAAGAGGCGCTGGCACCTTACCTTCAGGAAGGATAACCTTCCTCATGGCTAGAAGGAAAGCGAATGGAAACGGGGCGGTCGGGACCGGATCGCCAAAAGCCAAACCGGTTTTATCCCATCCCCACGATCACATCGCCAAATTCTACTTCACCGATCCGGGACTTTTCGCCGAGTTCCTGCTCTGTTACGGCGACTCCGAACTCGTCCCCCGCCTCGATCTAAGCAAACTCCACCTGGAATCGCCGTTGGTCATCAAGAACAACCTGACCGAACGCATCGGCGATTTCCGCTATCATTGCGAGTTTAAAAACTCCAAACTGCCTCTCGAGGCCTTCATCTTCCTTGAACACCAATCCTCACCTCAGCGCCATATCGCGCTGCGCATCCTCCGTTACCTCTCCGACGCCTATGATAATTTCCTTAGCCGGAGCCAAAAGGGAAAAAAGTCGCCGCTTCTTCCCTATCCCTTGGCAATCGTCCTTTATCACGGTAAAATACCTTGGAAGGGACCGCTCAAAATGCGGGAATTGATAGGCGTGCCCCCGGGTGTCAACCCGTTCATCCTGGACTTCCCGCTGCTATTGGTGGATGTCGCCGGAATGCAGCATGGCAAGTTCAAGGGTTCATTGATTCTGCAAGCGCTTCTGGAGGCGCTTCGTTCCACCGCCCACGGCGAATTCGAGAAGCGTTTGCCCGACATCATGGGGAAGTTGGCTAAATCCAAGCGAGACGTTCTGCTCCGGGATCGCTTGGATGCCATGGCGCATTACGCCGTCGGTTATTGCACCTCCCCGAAAAGCATCAAGGTGGTATGCTCGGCCTATGAACAGGTCTTTGGTATGAAAGAAGGTGAGAAAATGGCGAAAACCTTGGCTGAACAGTGGCTTGAAGAAGGTATGGAAAAAGGTATGGAAAAAGGTATGGAAAAGGGTGAGGAAAAAGGCAGGGTGAACGCCATCGACACCCTGTTGACCATCCTTGCCGCCCGTTTTGGGAAAGTTCCGGTATTGCTGGAAAAGGCTATCCGGAAAATTCCCGACTTGGATGAGTTGAAAAGGCTGGCGGTGTTGGCTGCCACTTGCGAGAGCATGGCGGAGTTTAAACGCGCCGCTGCGGATATGAAGGCGATTGCCAAAGAGTAGCTCTACAACGCTACTTTTACGGGAACCACTTCCGTAAAAGTAGCATGAGTATAGGGTCAGACAATAAATCCGGCGCTGGCGGTAAAGAACGAAGGTCACCGCAACTGGGTATTCATGCTAGATTTGCAGGGGCGGTTCCCGCAAATCTAGCGTTGTAGAGGTAGCTGAAGTTTATGAAGCAGGTATCCCTACATTTCCTCTTCTGCTTGACCGCATTATACCTGGCCTTTGCCGTACCTCACGCTCGTGCCCAGGAAGCGGTCGACGCGGCGGTGAACCCCGCCGCAAATCCGGTCGTCGACAGCGCCGTCAACCCCGCCGCAGACGTCGCGGTCAACCCGCAGCTCCCCCCCATCACCCTGCAGGAAGCGGACAGCCGGCTCGAAATCGCCCAGCGCATGCTCCAGGGGGGAATCTACGACCGCGCCCTCGAACTCGCCGACTCCGTCCTCGCCCACCCCGATGCCGCCCCCTCCGCCATTGTCCAATACGACGACAGCGAGGACTGGTTGAAACGCCGCGAAGCCGCCCGCTTTGTCCGCGAACGCGCCAGGCTCGGGCTCGCCAGAACCCAGGACGAACTCGAGGACATCGCCGAAGCGTTCGTGCAATTGTCGAACAACCGCTACCGCCTCCAGGAAAGCGCCTACAACGTCCAATCCGCCTACTGGGCCGCCCGAGCCTACGAACAGGCCGGCGAATTCCGCGAAGCAGTCGACTACTACTCCCGCGTTGGCGGAGTAACCCTCCCGCAGGGCATGGAAGGCGATGCCGCGCAAAGAATGTCCGGTTGCCTCCGTAAACTTGCCGAGGAAATCCCCTATCCCGGCACCCTCCGCGACCGGCAACGCCGCGACCGGCTCCTCAACCAGGCCATCAACGAACTCGACCGCGCCCGCATGGCTTTCCCGGTGGGAAACCGCCGCAAGGAAATCGAACTCGACCTCATCGTCCTAAGGATGGCCCGCCGCGAAGAACAGTTCATCCGCGAAGCCGCCACCGAAGCCGAAGCCTATATCGAAAGCGACCCGGCCAAGGACCCCCTCCGCGCCCGCGCCGTCCTCTATCGCGGCCAAGCCGCCGCCATCCTGGGGAACCCCAAGGAAGCGGCGACCTGGTTCCAGAAAGTCCTTCAGGAAGAAGCCCCCAACGAAGAGGATCAAGTCAGCGCTCGCGTCGGCCTCGCCCTCGCCCTCATGGAAATCGCCGCATCCTCCGGCGCCGACGAAAAAACCGCCCTCTACCGCCAGGCGAACGAGGCCCTCGACCAGGCCCTCGCCAGCAAAATCGAACCCGCGCGGCTCGACAACGCCCGGGTCATCAAGGCGGAAATCCTCCTCGACCTCGAACAACCCAGCGCCGCCATCGACACCCTCCTGCCGGTCCTCGACGCCAAAAGGCCCAACCCCGCCGCCTGGAGACTCGCCGGCGTCGCCGAACTCCGCCGCGGACGGCTCGCCAACGCCCTGGCCTACCTCTACCCTGCCACCCGCCCGGGCAACCTGAACCAGCGGCTCCGCTACCAGGCCACCACCGACGCCTCCCGCACCGCCGACGCCCGCCGTGACCTCGGCCTCAGCCTGGCCCTCAATCATCAAGCCAACCGCATGCTCAGGGATAACCGGCTCTATAGTTCCCTCCTCACCTCCGAGTTTCTCGCCATGGAAACCATCCTCAAGCTGGGGAAAATGGGCGCCCCCCTGTCCCTTTCCAGCGAACGGGAACTCCTCAGCGCCGAGTCCGAAGCTTCCACCGTGTCCCTCGCGGACAAACGTTCCGAGTCCCTCCTGGGCGTTTCCCTCGCCCTGGTCCGGCTCCTGCAAAACGGCGGCGACCCCAACCGCGCCTACGACCTCGCCGTTCAAAGCGAAGCCGCCCACGAATGGCAGGGTGAACCTATCGGCAAACTCGAACTCGCCATCGGCATGATCGCCCACCTGCGCCAGCGCCGCCCCACCGGCGTGACCGACAGCACCCTCTCCTCGCGCCAGGGCGAAGCCCGGCACGCCCTCGCCCTCGCCCGCGCCGACCTCATCCTCTCCTCGACCCAACCCGACGACGCGGCAATCGACCGCTCCCTCGGCGACTTCGCCGCCGCCGCCGCCAGCTTCCAGGAAGCCTCCGCCGGCGGCTTCTCGCTCCAGGACAGCCTGAATCAGGGCATGGTCAACCTCGAGTCCGGCGCCTTCCTGATGGAGCTGTCGAAACGTTGGGAACGCGGTCCCTACGCGGGACGCGCCCTGATCTGGCGTGAGGAAGCCAGGCAGCGTATCGAGGCGTCGCTGCGGCCCTTCAACCAAGCCCTCACCACTTCCGGGCCCTCCAGCCTGGCGGCGCGGCGGGCGAAGTGGTCGCGGGGCCGGGCGCTGGAACTGATGGGGGACTGGCGCGCCGCCGCCGCCGATTATCTGGCCCTGATGAACAATTCCGAACTCCCCCGCATCCTTAGGGCCAACGCCGCCCGGCGCTGGGCGATGTGCATGGGGCAATTGGGGGAAAACCGCGCCGCCCTCACCCGCCTCGCGGTTTTTACGGAAATCGACGCCGAGGCGGCCCTGTTCGCCGGCCACCTGGCGGAGGACGCGGGCTTTTTCCGCGAAGCCTACCACCAATACCGCTTCGCCTCCGACCCCGCTTCCCCCAGCATCCCGCCGGCTACGCCGAATCGGGTCCAGGACGCCTCCTTCCATGCCGCCAGGCTGGCCTTGCGTTCGCCCGGCGAGGCGGATCCGCTCGTTCCCCCGGCGCAAGTCATCCAGTCGGCGCGAAACCGGCTGGAGCAAACCGCCCTTGCCGATTTGGACAATCCCTGGACGATACGCATGCTGACCCTCCTGGTCGAGAGTTGGCTTAACGAAGCGGGTGGCGGTGGCTGGAAGACGGCGGCGGAATTCTGCAAAAACGTCCTGCGCCGTCCGGATCTGCCCCGCCTGGTCGAGCGTTCGCTTTATATCCTTTCCGCCAAGGCTCTCGCCAAGGGGGCGGACTTCGAAGGCGCCCTGAACGAGCTGGACGCGGCGCGGGAACTGTTGGGGAACGACCCCGACTCCCGCCCGGATTCGGCGCTCATCACCCTGGAGACGGCCCGCATCTTCCGCAGCCAGCGCCGCCAGAGCGATGCGCTCCGGGCCTACGCGGACGTTTACGCGGTCTACCCCGAGCAGGAGGCCGCGTCCGAAGCGGCGCGGACCGAATCGGCGATAATGCTGTTATCGGACTGGAGACCAGGGGAACGCGACATTGAACAGGCGCGGGGGATCCTGAGCGGTTTGAAGGATCAGATGCAGGCGCAGAAAATCATGCGCGAATACGGGATTCATTGACTTTTGCCGGGACTTTTGCAAACTGGCGATTTAACTGCCAATCGCCAGTTTGCATAACTTCAGTCAATTGTTAATCCTACAACGCTACTATTACGGGAACCACTTCCGGAAAAGTAGCATGAGTATAGGGTTAGACAATAATTCCGGCGCTGGCGGTAAAGAACGAAGGTCACCGCAACCGGTTATTCATGCTAGATTTGCGGGGCGGTTCCCGCAAATCTGGCGTTGTAGAGTTAATGGAGTAAATTAAACCCCCACGGAGCCCACCCATGTCCCACGCCCGGCAACAATGTATCGACCCCGCCTGCGGTGCCGAATTCGACATCCTGCAGGTTCTTCCGAAATGCCCCAAATGCGGCAATCTTCTCGACGTCGCCTACGACTGGGACAAGATGAACCTGCCGTCCGACGCCAGGCAGCTCGGCAGAATCAAGGATTGGCCCAAGGGCGGACTCGGCGCCGTGTCCGGGGTTTGGCGTTTCGGCGATCTTCTCCCGTTTGCGCCGGAGAACAAGCGGGCTACCATCGGCGAAGGCCACACCCAGTTGCGGGTCTCCCCCCACACCGCCTCGTACGCCGGGGTAAAGAACGAAAACTTCCGCCTCCAATACGAAGGCCTGAACCCTTCCGGATCCTTCAAGGATAACGGTATGGCCGGCGCCCTGACCCACGCCGGGATGGTCGGCGCCCGCATCGCCGCCTGCGCTTCGACCGGGAACACTTCTGCGAGCCTCGCCGCCTTCGCCTCGGCTTCGGGCGGCATGAAGGCGGTCATCTTCATCGGGGACGGTAAAATCGCCTACGGGAAACTTTCCCAAGCCCTCGACTACGGCGCCGTCACCATGCTGGTCAAGGGCGACTTCGACGACGCCATGGCCCGGGTGCAGGAGGTCTGCGCCGAGGAAAAAATCTACCTGGTGAATTCGGTGAACCCTTTCCGGCTCGAAGGGCAGAAGACCACCATGTACCGGGTGTTGGAAGGCTTCGACTGGCAGGTGCCGGACTGGATTGTCTGCCCGGGCGGGAACCTCGGGAATTCGTCGGCCTTCGGGAAAGCGCTGTTTGAGCTTTACGATCACGGCTTAATCAAGAAAATGCCCCGTATCGCGGTGGTGAATTCCTCCGGCGCGCCGACTTTCTCCCGCCTGGTCAATCAGCACGGCTTGAAGTGGAACGGCGGCAAGGTCGACGACCAAAGCATCAAGGACTATTACGCGAACCTGGACGCCAAGGGGGAAAAGGCCCACACCCTGGCGAGCGCCATCGAAATCAACCGGCCCGTCAACCTGAAAAAGTGCCTGCGGGCGATTGAACGCACCAACGGCGTGGTATTGGACGTGGGAGATCAGGAGATACTCGACGCCAAGGCCTGGATTGCCCGGGACGGCATCGGCTGCGAGCCGGCGAGCGCGGCTTCGGTGGCGGGGGTGAAGCGTTTGGTGGAAAAGGGCGTGGTTGACAAGGACAGCGTGGTGGCGTGTGTTCTCACCGGCCACCAGCTTAAGGATCCCCACGCCACGGTTGCCTACCACAGTTATGATGAAAAGCGTTTGCAGGCGGATTACGGCGAGTTCGGGGTAAAGACGTCCCGTTTCGCGAACCGCCCCATTCCGGTGGCGAATTCGCTGGGGGACATAATCGACGCGGTCCGCAAGGCGACAAGAGGGTAATACCACAACGCTGCTTTTGCGGCAACCGCTTCCGTAAAAAGTAGCATTAGTATCGAGTTAGGTATCACTCGCCGTGCTGGCGGCAAAGCACGGCAAAAAACCAAAGTCATCGCAACCGGTAATTCACGCCAGATTTGCGGAGCGGTTCCCGCAAATCTGGCGTCGTCATATTACTCGCCGTTCACCGCTCTTGACCTGCGTTTCAAAACTCTCCGCAAGTAATCCACGCCTGCCCGCCCGAAAATGAGGATTATGACGATCCCGCCCCACATGGCGGTGATCATGAAGGGATCCATGCGCAGCAGGTTCAGGCCGCTGGCGATGAGCTGTAGGATGATGGTGGCGATGATCACTCCGGACAGCCTGCCGAAACCGCCGTTCGGGTCGACTCCCCCCAGGAAACAGGCCAGCACCGCGACCAGCACGTAGGATTCGTAGTAGTTGGCCTTGATGGAGTTTAGTTGCCCGATCATGACCAGGGAGGTCATGGAGGCGAACAGGGAGGAAATCACATATTGAATGATGCTGATTTTGAGGATATTGACGCCGGAAAACTTGGCGGCCGTTTCATTGGCGCCCATCATGTAAAGGCAGAACCCGAAACGGGTGCGCCGTAGCAGGTAATAGGCGACGATGCAGCTGGCGATAAAAAGGACAATGGGAATGGGGACATCAAGGAGGCCGAAAAGACTGAAGCGTCCGTTCCCTATGCCGGTGAGAGACTTGGGGAAGCCGGAGACGGTGTAGCCGCGGGTGACGGCCTCGTTGATGCCGATGATGAAGGTCATGGTGCCGAGCGTGACCAGGAGGGCGGGGATGCGTAACCAGGCCACCATGAAACCGTGGAAGACGCCTATGGCGGCGCTGACCAGGAAGCCGGCCAGAATGGCCAGGGCCACCTCCCAGACGGAAGCCCCTTTCATCTTGGTCGCCTCGCCGGCGGTGAACCAGGACAGCACGACCCAGATGATCAGTCCGTTCAGGTTGGCGTTGGAGACGATGGCCAGGTTGATGCCGCCGGTGAGCATGGTGAACATCATCCCGACGGCAAGGAAGCCGATGATCGGCAACTGGTAGGCCATGGAAGCCAGATTGTACTTGTCGATGTATTTGCCGCCGTTCAGGGCGTACATGAGAATAAAGACCAGCACCATGGTGACGAAGAGGGATAGGGTGGTGCCGCCGAAGTACTCTTTCAATTTTTCATACATGATTCATGTCCCCGCGACGCCTCTCAGCGTGAAAGCGGATCGACCTGGACCCGCACCTTCTTGCTTTCCTGCCGCTTGATTTGCAGCGCGTTGCCGGCGATGGAGATGAGGATGATAAGCCCGGTAAAAACCTTGTAGTAGTAGGAGGATATCTTCAGCAGGGTGAGGCTGTTCGAGAGGACCGCGAACAGGAGGACCCCAAGGAAGGTGCCCTGGATTGAACCCTTCCCTCCCGTGATGGCCGTGCCGCCGAGAATCACCGCCGCGATGATTTGCAGTTCCTTGCCGACGATTGAATTGGGGATGACGGAGCCGGCGATGGAGACGTCGACAATAGAGGCAAAGCCGGCGATGGCGCCCATGGCGCCGTAAACGAAGATAGTGGTGAGGCAAAGGTTGAAGCCGAGCCGTTCCGCCGAGATGCGGCTCCCCCCGACCGCGTATACGCTGCGCCCGAGGCGGGTATACTTGAGGAACAGGGCCACGGCGATCCCCAGCACAACCCACAGGAAGGTCACCAGGGTGAGGCCGTAGGCGATGCCGTCGGCTTTATGGAACTCGATGATCCTCGCGTAGGAAAAGTTGCGGAAGTACATTGGTATGTCGTGGATGAGGTCGCCTTTGGTAATCACGTACATGACGCCGTAGTAGAGGCTTTGCGTCGCGATGGTAACCATTATGGGGGGAATGCGGAAATAATGGATGATGGCCCCGTTGACGCAGCCCAGAATCAAGCCGAAGAAGATGGCCATGGCGAGGGCGAGCCAGATGTTCCCCTCGAACCAGAAGACCATCATCGCCACCACCGCGTACTGGGTCACCTGGGCGATGGCGGTGAAGGAGATGTCGAAACCGCCGGAGACGATGACCATGAACAGTCCCAGCGAGAATATGCCGAGGACCGTCACCGACTTCAGGAGGTCGGTGAGGTTTTCGAAGGTCAGGAAACTGGGGTTGACGTAGGTGATGCAGGCTCCGAGCACCACCAGTACTGCCACCAGGAACCACTCGTGCCGGTTGAAAAAATATCTTCTCATATAATATCCCCAGATGCTTAAACGCCGACCCGGCGGAACGAGGTGTCGCCGGCCAGTTCCAGCGCGCTGCGGAGGTCGGCTTCGCATATGGCCGACGCATCGTACTCGCGAATAATTCGGCCGTTACGCATCACGTAAATGCGGTCGCAATTGGCCAGGAGCTCCTGCATCTCGTCGGCGATCATCAATATCGCCATCCCGGAGGCGGCGCTGGCGCGGATCGTTTCGTAGAGCCCGCTTTTGGCGCCGACGTCGATGCCGACGGTCGGGCTGTCGAGAATGAGTATCGACGGGGACATCGCCAGCCACTTCGCCACCACCACCTTCTGCTGGTTGCCTCCGGACAGCACCCGGGCGGATTTCCGGGAACTGTCGGTCTTGATTTTGAGATCCTTGATCCAGCGGCCGGAGACCGTCTCCATTTTGCTGCGATCCAGGAGGCCGAATTTCGTCACATACTCGGCCAGGGTCGACAGGACGATGTTGTCGCCGATGGAATGATCCATGATCAATCCCTGCAGGAGCCGATCCTCCGGCACATAGGCGATGCCGTGCCTGACCGCGTCCTCGACCGATCTGATGCCCACTTCCTCGCCGTCGACAAAAATGCGGCCGCTGTCGGCGGGGGCGATCCCGAAGAGGGCGAGGACCAACTCGGTGCGTCCCGACCCCAAGAGCCCGGAAATGCCCACGATTTCGCCGGCTTTGAGATTCAGGGACACGTCGGCGAAATTATTTTTCCGGCCGAGGCGGTCCAGGCGCAGCACCACCCGCTCCTTGGCGGAGGAGGCGGACTTGCGCTCAAAGCTCAGGCTCTTCCCGATCATCATCGCCTCGAGCTTTTCAATGCTCAGGCAGGAGGTCGGTTCGGTGCCGATGTGGTTGCCGTCGCGGATGACCGTGACCCGATCGCAGATTTCCAGAACCTCGTCAAGCTTGTGGCTGATGAAGATGAACGATATGCCTTGCTCCTTCAGGCGCCCCAGGATGGCGAAGAGCTGAAGGATTTCCTTTCTGGTCAGGGCGGTGGTGGGCTCGTCGAGGATGAGCAGCCGGGTTTTATTGGATAGGGCGCGGGCGATGGCGATGATCTGCTGCTTGGCTATTGGCAGCATCTCCACCACCTCGTAGGGGTTGATATCCACGCCAAGCCCGTTCAGGGTGTCGATGGCGGGCTGGAGATATTTATTGTGATTGACGAACTTACCGGGATCGCTCACGACCTTCCCCATGTAAATGTTTTCCGCCACCGTCAGGTTGGGGAATAGGGACAGGTCCTGATAGATGACGCTGATGCCGCTCATGCTGGAGAAAAAGGGTGAATTCTCGGTGACCGGCCGGCCGTCCATGGCGATCGTGCCGGCGTCCGGGCGATAGACGCCCGCGATTATTTTCATCAGGGTGGACTTGCCGGACCCGTTTTCGCCGACCAGCCCGTGCACGTCGCCCGCCTCGACGGTGAAATCGACACCCTTGAGGGCATTGACTCCGTCGAAGGACTTGCGAATGTCTTTCAACTCGAGGAAGGCCATAGATCGGTACTCCGTTTTGTTTTCGAGAAAATCGGGCAAGCCGCCGCCCGATTTCCTCGAATGTTTTGGATAGCCGTAATGTACAGCATTACTATGCTGGATTTGCGGAGCGGTACCCGCAAATCCAGCGTGGGAATACTAGAAGTCGTACTGTTTGTAATTAGCCTTGGTGACGATCATCGGGTTGTCCAGGAGGATGTTGTTGTCCTTCACCACCGCGATTTTCCCGAGGCCGGGGATTTCCATGCCGACCTTGATTTGGTCGGACTTGCCGTCCAGGACCATCTTGGCGATGTAGGTCATGGCATAGCCGGCTTCACCCGGATCCCAGAGGAGTGACGCGTCCATGGAGCCGTCCTCGAGGAAACTCCCGACTTCCTTCGGGGTGCCGCCAGCGACCATGCGGATCTTGCCGTTCAGGTGCTTTTCGCGGAGGGCCTGGCCGGCGCCGGGTCCGCCTTGGCTGCCGAATATGAACATGCCCTTGAGGTTCGGATAGGTCTGGAGAATGTCGAGGGTGGCCTGGCGGGCGAGGTTGCGGTCTTCGGAGACCGGGAACTTGTCGCCGACCATCTTCATCTTGGGGTAAAGCTTCTTCTGCCTGGCGATGCCGGCGTCGGCCCAGATGTTGTGGGCGGGAACGGTCAGGGAGCCGACGAAGCAGACGTATTCGCCTTCTTCGCCCATGAGCTTCGCCAGCTCGTCCATGGCGGTTTCGCCGTAGACGACGTTGTCGAACATCTCGACGTTCCAGTCCGCGCCTTCCTGGTTCATCGATTCGTGGGTTACGACGGCCATGCCGCGTTCCTTGGCGCGCTGGAAGGCGGGGACGACCGAGTTGGCGTCGTTCGGGACGACGAGAATGGCGTTGACGCCCTGGGCGATGGCGTCCTCGATGAGGCGGACCTGCTGCGCCTCGTCGGCGGCGGCTGGCGCCTGCTGGTAAACCTCGATCCCGAATTTGTCACCGGCCTGCTTCAAACCCACCTCAAGCCGGTTGAACCACACCGAACGCAGTTTGGGGATGGACACCATGGTGTACTTCTCGCCGGAAAGGGCGACCGACGTGGCCAACAGCGCCACCGCGGTCAGGCACAAAAGCATCTTCTTCATTGTTCGTCTCCCTCCATCAATCGACCAACACCATTCGGGCGGCTTGGATAAGGCCCTTATCGAAGCCGCCCCCTTGTCAGCGCCACCCTGGCGCAAACTTCACAACCGGCGCCCTGCCGCTTTTCTCACGGCGCCGGATACACATATTCCGGGGGCGGGATCTTTCCCGCGTTGCCGAGTTCGATGATGAGGCCGGAGCACTTCTTTTCGGTGTCGAGATAGTAGTAAAGATCCTCGCCGATGCCGCCGGACTGGATTACCGAGTAGCCCCTTGCCTGGTAGTCGGCGACCGCCTTCTCCACGTCCTGGTAATAGAGCTTGAGATGGTGCAGGCCTTCCCCTTTGGCGTCGAGGAATTCGTTGTAGATGCTCCGGCCGGTGAGGGGCTGCATGAGTTCGTACTGCACGTCGCCGGACCAGGCGCAGGCGCAGCGGAAGGTGTGGTCGTTCGGCTTGCCGCGGGTCAGGGGGTTCTTGTGGTTCGACTTGTTGAAGGTGAAGACTTCGAAGGGGCCGATGCCGAAATCGTAGTAAAGGACGTGCATGGCTTTTTCGATATCCTGCACCACGTGCCCGATCTGCATGAGGTCGCCGTCCCGCATGGGGTGTTTCTCGTGCTGCGACGGCGCGCTGCCGGGCGGATAGACCCGATCCGGCGGCGGGACGCTGGCGGCGTTGCCGATTTCCAGGGTTACCCCGCCGGTTTTCTTCTCGGTGTCCAGGTAGTAGAACAGGTCCTCGCCTATCCCGCCGCTTTGGGAGACGCGGTAGCCCTTCTTTTCGTAGCCGGCCAGGGCCTTTTTGACTTCGTCATAGTAGATTTTGCAGTGTTGCAGGCCTTCGCCGTGGTGGGCGACCATGAATTCGTCGTAGATGCTCTTGCCGACCAGCGGTTGCATCAGCTCGAACTGCACCCCGCCGGACCAGCAGGCGGCGCATAGATAAGTGTGGGCCGACGGCTTCCCCCACACCATCGAATCCACCACTTTTCTCGCGTCGAAAATGTGCACGTCGAAAGGGCCAAAGCCGAAGTCGCGGTTGAGGATCGCCATTTGCCGGTCGAGATCCTTGACCACCTGGCCGACTTGCATGATGGTGCCATTCTTGAACATGTTTTCTCCTGAGCGCTGACAGCCTCCGCCATTCCGTGAACCTCACGCGAATTCGTGCGGCAGCCCTTCGAGGTTGGTGTGCCGGAGCTGCATCTCCTTCATGGAGATTTTCTTCTTTTCGATAAGCATCATGACCACGATGTCGGTGAACAGGAGGAGCGCCTGCTCCAGAAGTGAGGCCATGGGCTGGATGGACGCGACTTCGTTCGCGCCGCCGAAGATTTGCCCGGGCAGGTTGACGATGAAGTCGGCGAGCTTGGCCTGCGGGGTGTCGAGGCAGGGGGTGATGATGACGATCTTGGCGCCGGCCTTCTTGGCCTGCTGGATGACATTCAATTCGACGTTGTTGGCGCTGCAGTGGCCGATGAGGAGGTCGCCGGGGCCGATCGCCGGCGTCACCGTGTCGAAGACCACGTGGGTGGGGAAGCCCATGTGCGCGAGACGCATGGCGAAGCCGCGGACCGAAAGCTGGCACCTGCCCATGGAAAAGATCTGGATCTGCTTCGCCTTGCAGATGTAATCGATGAGCGTGTCGACTTCCTTGGGATCGACCCGCATGAGGACCTCGTTGTTTTCGGCGATAACTTTTTTCACCAGTTCCTGGTAGTTCATGCGCGCCTCCTTTTTTTGGGTTTTCCAGGTGAAGTGTCCACGCGGGCGGTCACGATCGGGACCGCATCCCGGTTGTCATGCAACGCAGCGAAAAATGGGACTCGACGTGTGAACCGCGCCGTTCAATGGAATCGCGTGTCGGACCAGGCGGCGGGGCGGTCGGCAGAAGGATAAGGGATTATGTGGTTTCTCCCACCACCAGGTATTGGTTGAGGAGAATCAGCTTGTTCTGACGTGTTTCTTCCTTGGCGGCGCGTGCGCCGGCTTCCTGGATCTTGCTTAGGAGTAGATCGAGCGCGCGCGCCATGACCCCGTGTATGTCGTAGCCGGCGCTCGTCACCCGCACGGGAAAAGTGAGGTATGAGTGAAGGTCGTCGACCCCGGTCAAGGCCACGTCCCCGGGTATCTTGAAGCCCATGCGTCGGAGGTGAAAGTAGGCCTCGTAGGCCAGAATGTCGTTGTAACAGCAAATCGCCGTGTAGTCGTGCTTGGCGGAGAATATATCCTCGACCAGGCGCCCACAGACGCCCTTGTCGGTGGAGATGTAATGCACGTCGCGGTCGCGCACCTTCAGTTTGGCCTCGGCCATCGCCGCGCGGAAGCCTTCCTCCCTGAGGCGGGAACTCGAGACATACTTGAAGGAGTTGAGCATCAGGATCCGGCGGTGCCCCTTGTCGAGGAGGTGCCGGGTCGTGAGGTAGACCCCCTGCCGGTCGTCCGGCATCACGCAATCGGTGAAGCGATCCTCGAAGCAGCGCCCGACCAGGACGTAAGGCTGGCGCGCCTTGTCCAGGACCTCGAGGCTGCGCGCGTCTTCCTGAAGCGGGAATAGGAGAATGCCATCGACCTGTTTCTTGAGCGCTTCGTAAACCGCGTTGAGCTCCCTCTCGCGGCGGAAGTCGGTGGTGAAGATGATGACGGTGTAGCGGCGTTCGGCGGCATAGCGCTCCACCATGCTGGCGACGATGGAGTAGTAGGGGTTCATGGTGTCCTGCATGATGACGGCGACGGTGTTGGTCCGGCCGGTGCGCATGCTTTCGGCGTTGCCGTTGGGGATGTACCCGATTTCGGCCGCCATGCGGTTCACTTTCGCACGGAGCTCGCGGGAGATGGTGTTGCTGTCCTTGAGGGCGCGTGATACGGAGGTGACCGAACACCCGCAGGCTTTGGCAAGGTCGCGCAAGGTGGCCATGCGAATCCTTCGCAAAGTTGTTAGCTTAACGATTGCGTATCCTATAACACCCGGCCCGAATTGTCAAGGATTGTTTTTGGAAAATTGGGCGCCTATTTGTTCACGACGTTCTTCGCCTTGCCGGCGACGAAAGCGGCGAGGTTGTCCACCGCGATGTCCATGAGGCGCTGCCGGGCCGCTTTGGGGGCCCAGGCGATATGGGGGGTGATGAGGCAGTTCTTGGCTTGCAGGAGCGGGTTGTCGGGAAGTATCGGTTCCACGGACACGACGTCGGTCGCGTAGAAGGCGATTTTGCCGCTGGCCAGGGCTTTTGCCATATCCTCCTCGACCACCAGCGGTCCCCGCGAGGTATTGATGACAATCACCCCATTACGCATCTTGGCGAGGGAAGCGGCATTGATCATGCCTTTGGTGCTGTCGAATAGGGGCGCGTGCAGACTGATGACGTCCGACTTGGCGAACAATTCGTCAAGCTCCGCGTAGCGAAGATTCTCGCCTTCCAGGGCGTGGTTCACGAAGGCGTCGTTTGCCAGGACCTTCATGCCGAAGGCCTGGGCGATTTTCCCCACCGCCTGGCCTATGCGGCCGAAGCCGATGATGCCCATGGTTTTTCCGGCCAGTTCGATCAGCGGGTAATCCCAATAGCAGAAATCCACGCTTTTGCTCCAGCGGCCGTTCCTTACCGTCTCGGCGTGGTGGGCGACGTGGTGGCAGATTTCCAGCAGCAGGGCGAAGACGTATTGGGCCACGGCGACGGTGCCGTAGGTGGGGATGTTCGTTACGGCGATGCCTTTCCGCTTCGCCGCCTCGATATCCACGACATTGTAGCCCGTGGCCAGCACGCCTATGTATTTTATGCCGGGGCAGGCGTCCAGGGTGGCGGCGGAGAGCGGCGTTTTGTTGACGATCACCGCTTCGGCATTTCCGATGCGTTCGACAATCTGACCGGCCGGGGTCCGATCGTGGCAGACGAGTTCGCCGAGTTTTTCGAAACCTTGCCAGGAGATGTCCCCCGGGTTCAGGGTATAACCGTCCAAGACGACAATCTTCATTATCCACTTCCCTTCTTCTATGGTTTTCCTGAAGTTTTGCAAAGTGACGATTGAACCGCCAATCGTCACTTTGCATAAATCGTTGTTGCCTGAATATCAAGGGTTTTTGATTTTGCAAAAGTCTCAGGTTTTCCTTATTGCTCGACAAGGCGGCGGCGGCGCCTGCCTCAAAGTCTGGCCCAAGCCTCGTTCAATACCCGCTTGGCATTGGCGATGACCAGCTCGGGCTCGTCGTCACCCCAGGGTTTGACTTCAAAACTGACGATAGGCGGCTGCCGGGTGTTCAGATACCCGATGTCCATGAGGGTGCGGAGGAACTCGCAAACTTCGTTCACGCCGATTGCCGAATTGGCGAAGCCAAAGCGGGGATGCATGTCGCCGACCGCTTCTGCGCCAGGACGCAGAACCGCGTTGGCGATATGGGCGTGCCGGACATAAGGGGCGACGGGCAGGATATTTTCCCTGATGGATTCGTGAATTTGCACGATGTGCGACAGGTCAACCAGCAGGCCGAAATTCGGGGCTTTGCACCTGACCTCTTCGGCGAAACGCCGGGCCAGCGGAGCCGGACCGATGAGGCTTTTCTTGTCGAAGTCGTAGTCGAACACTTCCAGCAGGACCGGCAGGTCGCCCGCGGCGGCGGCGTGGCGGCAAAGCTCC
This sequence comes from Planctomycetota bacterium, assembly GCA_031548865.1. Taxonomy (GTDB): domain Bacteria; phylum Planctomycetota; class SZUA-567; order SZUA-567; family SZUA-567; genus JAJBSZ01. The sequence continues at coordinate 6,147 of JAVBQR010000089.1, read as the reverse complement.
ACGGTGGAGGCGAGGAGCGCCGCGTAGGACTGTTCCTTCGTCTCCTCCTGGTATTTGCCGGACAGGTAGGCGAAGCCTTTGGCGCCGAGTTCATAAGCTTCGTCGATGCCGGCCTTGAGCGAGGCCAGGGCGTTCTGGCGTTTGGCGGGGTCGAGATCGTTAATGTTCGACCCGGTGGTCAGCATGCGCGGCTGCGCCCCGTAGGTGAGGGTCAGGCCGGCGGTCTCGACCATTTTCCGGACTTGTTTCCTGACCTCCGCGTCCTTAATCCAGGTGACTTCGATGACGTCGAAATAGTCGTCGCGGCATATGGCCCGGGTCGCGTCGAGAATCGCCCCCTCGCCCTTCATGGTGGCGGGGTAGGCCATGAAATTCACTATGCCGACTCGCATCCATTTACGCAGCGGTTCATTCATGTTTTCTCCAATGTTTCTGAGAAAGGCCTGCTAAATCCCCTCCTGTCAATTTTGGTGGGTCTCGTAATACCGGTGCGGAGCCACGTCGCGCCAGGGTGATTGTCGTGCAAATTCCGCACACTGTCAACCTGTGAAACTTTGGCGCGCTTCCTCCCTGGTCGCACCCAAGTCAGGGGAGGCTTGATAATAATAACTTGATTAACTGGACTTTTGCAAAATCACCATTCAAACCGCCGAACGGCGGTTTAGTGTAATCAAAACCCTTGATATTCAGGCAACAACGATTTTTGCCAAGTGACGATTGGCGGTTCAATCGTCACTAGGCAAAACTTCAGCAAAAAGGCGCCGCGATCCCGGGAGCGCGGCGCCTCACGGTAAGACGGAATAACTCTACAACGCTAGATTTGCGGGGCGGTTCCCGCAAATCTAGCGTTGTAGAACTAACCCTATACTCATGCTACTTTTACGGAAGTGGTTCCCGTAAAAGTAGCGTTGTAGGAATAACCTGGCAAAACGCGGCAAACCACCAGCCCCAAGGCCGAAATCCGGACCGCCGCCCCTCACTCCACCGGGGCGTTGTCCTTGATTCCCACCACCCAAACCTTGAGTTCCGTCTCCACCTCGGGGTGCAGGCGAATCTTGACCCGGTGCACGCCCAGGGTCTTGATCGGCTCTTCCAGCTTGACCATCTCCGGCTCAAGCTGAATCCCTTCGGCGGCCAGGGAGTCCACGAGCTGCTTCGCCGTCACGGAACCGTACAGGACATCCGACTCCGACACCCTCTCCTTGACCGTTACGTCCACCGCCGCGATACGCTCCGCCAGCATCCGGAAGTCCTTGACCCGCTCCAAAGCCTTGGCGGCCCGGACCTTCTTCAAGCCTTCGATCTGCTTCAAATTCGCCTGCGTCACCTCCACGGCAAGCTTTCTGGGCAACAAGAAATTCCGGCCGTAACCGTTCGCGACCGTCACCACGTCGCCGGCCAGCCCGAGATCCTTTACGTCCTCACTCAACAACAATTTCATGGCCATGATTATCACGCCTCCAGCTTCTATTCCCGAATGTTGTGGACTACTGCTTGCCGCTGACCCGTAACAGCCCGAGGATGCGCGCCCGCTTCACCGCCCGGGCAATGGCCCGCTGGTGCTTGGCGCAATTCCCCAAACGCTTCCGGTCAAAAAGCTTGCCCTGAGGACTCATGAACTTCTGCAAGGTGTTCACGTCCTTGTAATCCACCACCGCCGGCGCGTTCTTGCCGCAATAACGGCACCGCCCGCCGCCGACATGGAAATCCTGCCTGTCCTTGCCGTAATCCGAACTCACAGTCGTCTCCCGTCAAAAATGGTATCGTCATAAAAATTAAAAGGGAATTTCGTCTCCCGCCGGTCCGCTCGAACGATCCGGCTCGTCGTCGAAAACATCGGCGGCGGAACTCCTGGCACCCGGGCGCCCCTCGTTATACCGGCCGCCCGCACCGCCCGCACCGCCAGCGGCACCGGAACCGCCCGCGCCACCCGGAGTGGGGGCTCCGCCCGGGGTCGGCGCGCGCCGGACCGTCGCCGTCCCGCCCCGATCCTCGGCCGGAGGGGCGTCGTAGCGCCCGCTCGAACTCGTCGCCTCGTAGCGGCCGCTCGAACCCGTCTCGAAGCGTCCGCTCTGACCGCCGTCGCGACCGCCCAGGAACTGCACATTCTGCACATACACCTTGATGCGGCTGCGGCGCTCCCCCGTTTCCTTGTCCTGCCACTGATCCTCAATCAGCCGCCCTTCCACCAATACCGGACGCCCCTTGGACAAATACTCGCTGCAGGTCTCGGCTTGGCGATCCCATACCGTACAGTCGATGAAGAGCGTCTCTTCCTTCCGTTCCGTGCCGCTTTTGCCGCGAACGGTGGTTACCGCCAGCCGCAGATCCGCCACCGCCGTACCTTGGGGGGTATAGCGCAGCTCGGGATCGCGGGTGAGGTTGCCGATTAAAATAACCCGGTTGAATCCTGCCACTATGTTCTCCTTTTGAAAGCCGCGGGGAACTGACGGGGACAGCCGTTAGTCCAGCATGTCCGCCGGAACCTCGTTGTCATTCCTGTCCCGGCTGCCGTAAACCGGCACCTCGACCCCATCCTCGTCCACCAGAATCAGGACGCGCAGGATATTTTCGTTCAAGGAGCACTGGCGTTCCATCTTGACGATGTTCGCCGGATCCGAATTGAAGTGCACCAGGATGTAGGTGCCGCGGCGGACCTTCTTGATGTCGTAGGTAAGCCGCCGGTCGTCCCACTTGAGGGTTTTGACGATTTCGGCGCCGTGGCGGGTCAGGCAGCCCAGGCACTCGGCTTCCATCTTCGCGTAGTCTTCCTTGGCCTTGGCGCTGTCCACTATAAACATCGCTTCATACAATTTGCTCACGCCCGTTCCTCCAGTTGTTTATGTAAAGCAATAAAAACACTCGCAAAATATTACTGTTTTATCTACACCGCCGCGCTTCCCCCTCCCACCACCAGGCCGTTATACTTGCCTCTGGCGGCGTTCAAACCGTATTTCAGCCAATCCTGAACCGCCTCGGCGGCGACCCCTGCCACTTTCACCACCACCGGCATTTCCTCCGCCGTAAACCGGGACAGCACGTAATCCGCCATGTCCATCCGCTCCGGAACCGCCCCCACCCCGAGGCGCAGGCGGGGGTAACCTCTCCCGCCCAAGGCCTTCTCGAGATCGGCCAGGCCGTTGTGGCCGCCGGCGGAACCGGTCGGACGGAAGCGGAGCTTCCCCACCGGCAGGTTCACGTCGTCGGATACGACCAGGAGCCCCGGCCATTGGCATTCCAAATCGTCCGCCTTGTCCTGCCGGGACGGCTTCGCGGCGTCGGGGAATACTTCCGGCGCGACCGCTTTTTCCTGGATGTCTTCGCGAATCTCCCCCATCCAGCCGAGCCAGGAGGCGAGGGCCTGCCCGCTTCGGTTCATGTAGGTTTGCGGTTTCAGGAGGTAGACCTTTTCGCCGGCGATAGTTCCTTCCGCCGCCGCCACGGAACGTTCCTGGCGGAAGCGCGTGGCGGAGATTTTTTCGGCCAGGGCGTCCAGGGCGAGCCAACCGATATTGTGCCGGGTTCGTTCGTACTCGCCCCCCGGATTCCCCAAGCCGACGATCACTTTCATTATTTCTCTTTCGTCTTTTCTTTTTCCTCGCGTTCCTTTTCGCCGATCACTTCCGGAGCGGTCGGCGTTTCGCCTTCGCCGGCGGCTTCGGCGGCCGGGGCGGCTTCGCGCGGCGCGTGGCAGGAGACGACGGCGGGGTTGCCGTGCTGGACATACTCGACGCCGTTCAATTTCGGCAGGTCGGCCACGTAGAGGATGTCGCCGAGGTTGAGGCCGGAGACGTCGACCGCGACGCGTTCCGGGAGATCCTTCGGCAGGCACTTGGCGGTGATCTGGTGCAGGTTTTGTTCGAGCATGCCGCCGACCTGGAGGCCGGGGGCTTCGCCGGTGAGGACGATTTCCAGGCTGACTTCGAGGATTTCGTTTTCGGAGATGGCGCGGAAATCGGCGTGCAGGATTTCGTGATCGTAGGTGCCGTGCTGGACGGCCTTGAGGAGAACCCGCATCTTGTTGCTGCCGAAGTCGAGGTCGACCAGCCGGTCGCCGGCCTTGATGATGGCCAGGAATTCCTTGAGGTTCAGGGCGATGTTGAGGTTGTCCTGTATACCTTTCCCGTAGACGATGCCGGGGATGTTGCCGGCTTTTCTCAGTTTGAAGGAGTGATACTTGCCGGCGCCTTCGCGCTTTTCCACTTTAAGAATTGCCATTTGGTTCTCCTGTTTCGTTTCTATGGAACTGGTAGTGACGCCCCGGCGGGTCTACCCGAACCCGTGCCCCGGTTCGCCGGAAGGTGATTGCTGATGCAGCTAAAAATATCGATAAATCGAAACTGTCCTCACACGAACAACAGCGAGATGCTCTTGTTCCGGTGGATGTAGGAAATCGCCTCGGCAATGAGGGACGCGACGGAAATCACGTGGAGATTGAGTTCCGGCGGCACGTCCGCTTGCGGCGGCACGGTGTCGGTGACGATGACCTCGGTCGGGCCGGCTTCCACCAGGCGTTCGAAGGCGCTGCCGACGAACAGGCCGTGGGTGGCCATGGCGTAAACCGTCTTCGCCCCGTATTCGCGGGCGGTTTTGATGGCGGCGGCCATGCTGCCGGCGGAGGTGATCATGTCGTCGGCGATGATGACGTCCTTGTCCTTGACGTCGCCGATGACGTGGCCCGTTTCGACGATTTCGTCGGAGATGCGGCGCTTCTGCACCACCGCCACCCCGCAGCCGATATGCTTGGCGTAACGGTCGGCCATTTTCGAGGAACCTACGTCAGGGCTCAGTACCACCGGGTCGCGGAGGTTCAATTTCCGCAGGTAGCCGATGAGGGACGGCAGGGCCAGGAGGTGGTCCATCATGATGTCGAAGAAGCCCTGGATTTGCGCGGCGTGGAGGTCGAGGCAGAGCACCCGGTTGACCCCGGACGCGGCGATGAGGTTCGCGACCAGCTTGGCGGTGATCGGCACGCGTCCCTCGTGCTTACGGTCCTGGCGGGCGTAGCCGAAGTAGGGGATGACGGCGGTGATCGATTTGGCGCTGGCCCGGCGCAGGGCGTCGACCATAATCAGGAGTTCCATGAGGTTTTCGTTAACCGGCGGGCTGGTCGGCTGGATGATGTAGGCGTCGGTGCCGCGGACGTCGTCGATGATGCGCACTTTCGTTTCCGAATCGGGGAAGCGGACGACATCGATGCGGCCGGGCTCGATCTGCAGGTGCTGGCAGATGGAGCGGCCGAGTTCGCGGTGGGCATTGCCGATGAAGATTCGCAAGACGGTTCCCTTCTTCTTAAAAAAGCCGGTGAGAAACGAAATTGAGAAAATAAAATTAACCGCAAACCGCTTAACCGCATTTCACCACAGAGGCACAGAGAACACAGAGTTTCACTGAGAAACAAAAAAGAAAGATGGTGGCCAATAATTCTTTTTTAATGTTTTTGTATTCTATAGTTTACCCCAATTCTTAAGGACTCTGTGAAACTCTGTGCTCTCTGTGCCTCTGTGGTGAAATGCGGTTAAGCGGTTTGCGGTTTACGCCGTACCAAAACGCCTGGCCAAAGCCTCTTCCGCCCGGAGCAGATCCTCCGGCGTATTTACCCCGAGTTCTTCGCCCGGCGTGTCCGATTGCAGACAAACCACTTTCTCTCCCGCGCCGATGAGGATGCCGACGACGTCGGTGAGGTAATACTCGCCCTGGGCGTTGTTGTTGCCGACCTTTTCCAGGGCGGCCCACAGGGCGCCGGGGCGGAAACAGTAGACGCCGGCATTGCCTTCGGCGATGGCGCGTTCCGAAGGGCTGGCGTCCTTATACTCGACGATGCCGGTTACCGCGCCGGAGGCGTCGCGGACGATCCGCCCGTAGCGGCTGTCCGGGGGTATGGGAACGGTGAGGATCACGGCGGCGGCATTGGCCATGAGCCGGGTCTCGACCAGTTTTTCGTAGGTCGCGGCCTGGATGAGCGGCATGTCTCCGTAGGTTACCAGCAGATTGCCTTTTCCTGCTGCGCCGTGGTTCGAGTTCCCTGTAGGGTCGTCTGGAAACGACGAACGGGCACACCTCACGGCATGCCCGGTTCCGAGCTGAGGCGATTGCTCAGCTGAACGTACTCCAGTCGGCAGCTTGGCGCGGACTTCGTCCTGTTTA
>JAVBQR010000177.1:0-5936 GCA_031548865.1 Planctomycetota bacterium | reverse complement strand
TTTAACGGGTCGCGGAGGAGAAGAAGGCGGGTAGTTAGGCCATCCTAGAGCACGCCGGGGTTTGACTGACCATCTTACCCCAAAAAAAATCGCCCTTTGGGCCCAGGTATGGATCCGCCGGGATTTCCATTCTTTTCTTTTGGGGAAGAATGGGGGCTAAGCATGGTCCAAAGAATTTTCACCATTACGCGCCGCGATCGTTATACCGGCGACACTTTGGTTTTCGGGTTACTTCCTGTCTCCGCATCTTGTTACGCCCACCCCTCCCAAACGTTGGCGGCAACGGCTAGGCAAGGGAATGGCAGCTCCGAACCCTTGTCTAGCCGTTACCGCTGACCTGTGGGGAAGGTTCCGGCGTGACATGAACCGGAGACATTATTTCACCAGAATCCAAAATGGAACCGGTATAAATCGCCTCGGGGGCGTAGCGCATGCTGGTTTTCTTGAACTCGCGGGTGGTGACCATGGCGATTCCGCCATGGATGCCGCAGTGCGCTTCCGCCGTTTCCACCGCCCCGAACAGTTCCCCCCAATCCTTGGCATGAAACATCGCGAACAGGTTCCCCGGGACGCCCGGCGCGGGCCGCCGCTCATAGCAGTGCGTCACGTCCGGCCGCCCGGCCAACCATTCGCCCGCCGCCCGCACCCGGAGCGGCTCGACTTCCCAGACCACCATGGCGTTGGCCCGGTAACCCAGGAGCTGATGCCGCGCCACCAAGGCAATCCGCCGCAAAGCCCCGCAGCTTTGGAATTTTTGGGCGGCGGATAGAAGCGTTTCTTCGCTGATGCCGCCCTGTTTGGCCGCGGCGGCGAAAGGTCGGGAAGCTATCGGGAGGGTGGCCTGCAAAATCCGCACCGCCAGGCGTTCGGCCTCGGTCAGGACTATGGCGGCGCCGCCGGCGGCGTTATTGGTGCGAGCGCCGGCGTCCGGGAGTACGCTGCCGTCCGCTCCGAAAACCGCCTGGATCTTATAACGGTTAAGCGCCGGGAGTAAAGCGGGAACACGGGGGTGGAGGCGTTCGCATACATCCGCCCAGGCCGCATCGAACTCCGCCCGGGGCGCTTGCAGGGTGAACCAGAGATTGGGAGTGGCTACTTTGCCGTTGCCGTGGCGCGGGCCGCGAACAAAGGGCTTACGGAGGTAACAATGGGTGATGCCCGGGACCGACACGAGGTAGGATGCCGTTTCCCTCGCCTCGTCCGGAGCCACCGCCACCGCGCAAAGCGCGCTCGCGTAGCCGATTCTCCCGGGATCGAAAATGCCGCCGAGCCGCCGGGCCCGGCCGTCCGCCAAGGCCGCTTCGGCAACGCCCATGACCGCTTCCTCCGACAGCCCGAGCTCCCGCCCAATACCGGCGAACGGCCGGGGCTCGACCGGCAGGCCGCTCTGGAGCCGGTGCAGGACGCGCGCCTCCGGTTCGGGGTCGAGTTGCCGGGCCGCTTCGGCCGGCGGCAGCCACAGCGGGCCGCGCTTGCCGGAGCAGGTCGGTTCCGGGCCGAGGATGTCACCCCCCGCCGCCTTGGCGCGGGCGCGGCAACCGCCGCAAGCCTGCCGGTAGCGGCAGGCGCCGCAGGAACCGCGTAAATCCTCGGGGTGGCGCAGCGCCGCCAGGGTTGGCGAAGTCCGAAGCAGTTCCGACAGGTTGAAATCGGCTTGGCGCAAGTCACCGCAAGGAACGTCCAGAAAACCGCAGGGCTGCAGAACACCCCGGTGCGAAATGAACAAAAATCCCCTCCCCGCCATACAACCCCGCGCCGACTGTCCCGAAAGGGTCGGGCTCTCGGCCAACACCCGGGCGAGCTGCGGGGCGCAGGTCACCTGCACCGGTATGGGCGAGCGTTCCCGCACCTCCGCCAACCAACGCAGGACCATTTCGCTTTCCTCGGCCGACATCGCTTCGCCGGCCAACTGTTCGCCCCGACCCACCGGCACCAAAAAGAAAACGTCCCAGGCCACGGCGCCGAGACGTATGACCAGTTCCAGAATTTGCGGCAGGTGTTCCAGGTTGTGCCGGGTGACGGTGGTGTTTACCTGAAACGGCAGGCCCGCCCGCCGGGCGTTGTCCAGCCCCGCCAGGGCGGCGGCGAAAGCGCCGTCCACTCCGCGAAAGCGATCGTGCGCCGGCGCGGCATGGCTGTCCAGGCTGACGCTGATCCGCGCCACTCCGGCACGGCGCAGGCGCTCCGTAGTCCGTTCATCCAATGACGGCCCGCAAGCGGCAAGCGCGGTGCGCAGCCCCCGCTCCCGGGCGTATTCCAGAAGCGGGTACAAATCGGGACGGGTCAGCGGCTCGCCGCCGGTGAAGATTAACAGCCGCCCCGCCGCCTCGGCCACCGCGTCGATGAGCCTTTTACCTTCACCGGTGTCCAACTCTCCCGCCTGAAGCTCGTCCCGGGCCGAACCGCGGCAATGCCGGCAGCGTAAGGGGCAGCGCCGGGTCGTTTCCCAGGCAACCACTTGCAAGGCGGGCGCATCGAAATCAGGCATTGTTCCGGTCTTCCTTCCGTTGATTTCTATACTGTTCCCGAATCACCACCCCAACTCTTGTTAACCTGTGCAGGATTTTGTACAATACCGGGAAGGAGGGCAGATGATGATTGCAATCAGCAATACCAAGGCAAAAAACGATTTCGATAATTACTGTCACGTTGCTGTCCGTAATTCCGAAACGATTATCGTCGTCAGGGAATCGGGCGAGAATGTCGTCATTATGTCCCAAAGCGAGTATGATAACCTCATGGAGAATCTATACATCCGTAGTAATAGGGCAAATTATGAAAATCTGTTGAAGTCAATAGACCAGGCGGAGCGGGGCGAGGCGAAGATTCATGAGCTGGTCGAGGTCGACAACGAACTTTCCGAAGTCTGCAAAGAGCTAGTCGAGATCGACAATGAATAAAATGTTTACGGATAGGTCTTGGGCAGATTACCAATATTGGATGGCCAATGATCGAAAGCTTCTCCGTAAAATCAATGAATTACTGCGGGATATCGAGCGCAATGGACATGATGGAATTGGTAAACCCGAACCCCTCCGCCACGATATGGAAGGATTATGGAGCCGTAGAATAGACGATGAACATCGTTTGGTATATGCGGTCAAAGAAACTTACATCCTCATCATCCAATGTAGAACGCATAACAAATAACCTTGCACCACCGAATGGCGCTGATTATTTCAGCGCCATTTCACTTTGTCACGGCTTCAAGAAAAATCTCGCTGTCAGTCAAATAACAGCCGGGATCGGACGCCCAGGCGTCGCCTGTCAATGCTTCGGCCCGGGCGCGAAGGTTGCCGCCGCAAAGCGCGAAGTGGCGGCAGCGGGAACAGCGGCCACCGATACGGCCCTCCCGCTGGCGGAGCCGGGCGAGAAGCCCGGCGGAGGAATCCGACCAAATCGCGCTGAACGGGCGTTCCCGGACATTCCCAAGCACCTGGTTCCGCCAGAATTGGTCCGGGTGCACGCTGCCGTCCCAACCCACACAGGCGATGGCCGAGCCGGAGCGGTTGCCGCCGTTGGCGGAGAGGAGCGCCCGCGCCTCCTCCGCCCGGCCGGGATTTTCCTGCAATAAACGCAGATATACATGGACGCCGTCGGCATGGTTGTCGACGGTAAGTACCTCGGGAGCGCTTCCTCCGGCAATCATTGCGGCGGTGAGATCCATGATCTCGTCCACCGCCCGGCGCGTTTCCTCTCCGCTGAGCGGTTCCGCCTGTTTCGCTTCGCCCGCCCGACCGGTCGGGACCAGGTGGTAAAAGCACAGCCGCTGCACATCCTCCGACTCCATGAGGCGAAACAGATGCCGGACTTGTTGGAAACTGTCCCGGGTCAGGGTATGACGCAGGCCGACCCGGAGTCCGGCGCTCCGGGCCGCCTGCAGTCCCGCCAAGGTATTCCGGTATGCGCCGGAATCCCGCCGGAGGCGGTTGTGGGTGTCGGGATTGCCGTCGATGCTGATGCCGGCGTAAGTCAGTCCGGCGTCCTTGAGCCGCAGGGCCAAATCCCGATCGAGAAGCATCCCGTTCGTGCTGAGGGCGGCTTTGATGCCCCGTGCCGTCGCGTAGGCGACCAAGCGGGGGAGGTCCGGCCGGGTCAGCGGTTCGCCGCCGGAAAATAGAACCACCGGGACGCCGAAAGCGGCGAGATCGTCGAGGAGCGTTTCCGCCTCTAGGCTGTCGAGTTCATGCGGGGACGCCTCGTCCGTCGCCAGCGCGTAGCAGTGGCTGCAGTTCAGATTGCAGCGTCGGGTGACATTCCACACCACCACCGGCCGGACCGCCGCCGGGTGACGCTTGCCGGAGCCGTAACGAAGCCGGTTGGATTCGCTGACTTGGCCGCAGTAAAGCCTACTGATATCGATCATGGTTGCTTCATCAGCATGGCCAGCGCCTTCTCCACGCCTGCGCCGTAAGCCGGGTCGGCCTTGCGGCAATTGCCGATGTGGCGAAGCTGGACTTCCTTGCCCGCCGCGGCGAAGTTGCGGGCGGTGTTTTCGAAGAGGGCGATTTTCTGGGTATCAGACATGAGCCGGAACAAGGCGCCCGGCTGGGAGTAATAATCGCTGTCGTCCTCGCGGAAATTCCAGTGATCGGCGGCGCCGTCCAGAGCCAGCGGCGGTTCGGCGAAGTCGGGCTGTTCCTGCCATTCGCCGAAGCTGTTTGGCTCGTAGCCTAGAGTACTTCCGTAGTTGCCGTCGACGCGCATGGAGCCGTCGCGGTGGAAGCTGTGGAAGGGGCAGCGCGACTTGTTGACGGGGATGAGGTGGTGGTTGACGCCGAGGCGGTAACGCTGGGCGTCCCCGTAGGAGAAAAGGCGGCCCTGGAGCATTTTGTCGGGCGAGAAGCCCAGGCCCGGCACGATGTTGGCGGGGTTGAAGGCCGATTGCTCCACTTCGGCGAAATAATTCTCGGGATTGCGGTTCAGCTCCAGCACTCCCACTTCGATCAGCGGAAAGTCCTTGTGGAACCAGACTTTGGTCAGGTCGAAGGGGTGATAGGGGCATTTGGCCGCGTCAAGCTCGGGCATAACCTGGATATACACGGTCCAGCGCGGATAGTCCTTGCGGTCGATACTGTCCAGGAGGTCGCGCTGGTGGCTTTCGCGGTCCTTGCCGATCAGCATTTCGGCTTCCTGGTCGGTGAGATTCTTGATGCCTTGCTGGGTCTTGAAGTGGTATTTGACCCAGAAGCGCTGATTCCTGGCATTGATCATGCTGAAGGTGTGGCTGCCGAAGCCGTGCATGTGGCGGTAGGTGGCGGGAATGCCGCGGTCGCTCATGACGATGGTGACTTGATGCAGGGCTTCGGGGAGGGAGGACCAGAAATCCCAATTGTTGAGGGCGCTGCGGAGGTTCGAACGGGGGTCGCGTTTCACCGCGTGGTTGAGGTCGGGGAATTTGAGGGGATCGCGGAGAAAAAAGACCGGGGTGTTGTTGCCGACCAAATCCCAATTGCCTTGTTCGGTGTAAAATTTGATGGCGAAGCCGCGGATATCCCGCTCGGCGTCGGCGGCACCGCGTTCGCCGGCCACGGTGGAAAAACGCATGAAGAGATCGGTTTTTTTGCCTACTTCCGAGAAGATTTTCGCTTTCGTGTATTTGGTGATGTCATGGGTGACGGTGAAGGTCCCGTAGGCGCCGGAACCCTTGGCGTGCATACGACGTTCGGGAATGACTTCCCGGTCGAAATGCGCCAGCTTTTCCAGGAACCAGATATCCTGCAGAAGTTGCGGTCCGCGCTTGCCCGCAGTCAGGACATTCTGGTTGTCCACCACCGGCGCGCCGGCGTTGGTGGTGAGACGTTTTTTCCCCTTTTTATCGTCTGTCATGGGCATAATCTCCTGTCGGTTATTTATCCCTCACACGGCTGCTCCTATATGTTGCATCTTAACATTGTCTGCTGATTCGGTAAATAAGTACAATATTCAAGAAACCA
>JAVBQR010000067.1:0-39041 GCA_031548865.1 Planctomycetota bacterium | reverse complement strand
GGGAAGAATGGAGGTTGGACATGGCCAGAAGAACTTTCACAATCATGATATGCGTTCCATCTGAACTTTTGCAAAGTGGCGATTTAACCGCCAATCGCCACTTTGCAAAAATCGTTTTTGCCCGGATTTCAAGGGTTTTTGCTTTTACAAAATCGCCATTCGGCGGTTTGAATGGTGATTTTGCAAAAGTCCAGTTCCATATAAAAAACCGGGCAGCTCTGCAGAGAATTCCAGAGCTGCCCTACCTTTTTTTTGGGGGGAAGCGGCCAACGCTAACCGCCGCCCCCGGGTCTCGGCCGTCGGCCGCATCAGTCCGGAAGCTTGATCCGCGAATAGTACGAATCGACGTTGGCCTTGGTCACCAATTCGAAGGGGATGTTGGTCCGCTGGATCTTCTCGCCCCGCGCCGCCCGCACCGCCATGTCGAGGGCGCCCTTCCCCTGGCCAATCGCGTCCTGGAAGCAGGTGGCGTCGAGATCGCCCGCCTTGATCGAATCCAGGGCGTCCTTGATGGCGTCGATGCCGGCGATGACGATTTGCCCCTTCTTGCCTGCCGCCTTGACCGCTTCCAAAGCGCCCAGCGCCATGCCGTCGTTCTGGCAGAGGATGGCGTCGATGCGGTTGCCGGAGGTGAGCAGATTTTCGACCATGGACATGGCTTGTTCACGCTGCCAGTTGGCGGTCTGGTCGAAGACCACTTTCAGGTCGGGGTACTTTTTCAAAACCTTCTCGTAGCCGGCGAAGCGGCCCTGTTCCGCGAAGGCGCCCAGGGGGCCGCGCAGGATGGCGATGTTGCCCTTCCCCTTCAGGCGGTCGGCGATGTACTGGGCCTCGATTTCGCCGCCGTTCTCGTTTTCGGAGCCGACCCACACCTGGCCCTGATCGCCTTCGACGTCGGCGCTGCAGGCGATGACCGGGATGCCGGCCGCGACCACCGACTTCACGGCCGGGGCCAGGGCGCCAGCGTCGACCGGGGAGATGATGACGGCGTTGACCTTCTGGGCGGCGAAGCTGTCCAGCTGGGCGGCCTGCTTGTCGGGGCGGCCTTCGCCGTCGTTGACGATCAGCTTGACGTCTTTGTATTCCTTCAGCTGCAGTTCCATCGCGCCCTTGAGCATGGTCATGAACTCTTCCGACATGTTCTGCAGAGTGCAGCCAACGACGATTTGTCCGGCGAACGCCTTCCCTATGGGAAGCGCCAACGCCATGACCAGGGCGGCCGCCAACGCCAACTTCACAATCTTCCTCATGGTCTTCCTCCATCTATCAGGGGGAACGGCACACGCCGTCCTTGAATTGCAAATATGCCGGTCCCGCTCAGTCCTTCCGGTCCAGGAGAACCGCTACCAGGATGATGAGACCCTTGATGATTTGCTGCCAGTAGGCCGAGACGTTGAGGATGTCGAGGCCGTTGGAAATTGTGCCGATGATGAGCGCCCCGACCAGGGTGCCGATGACGTTGCCGCGGCCGCCGTCCATGCTGGTCCCGCCGATGACCGCGGCGGCGATGGCGTCAAGCTCGTAGCCGCTTCCCAGGACCGGCGCGGCCGAGTTCAACCTCGCCGCCAGCACTATTCCCACCAGGGCCGCCAACACCCCCGAAAAGATGTAGGCGAAATTTTTCACCAGCCCGACCTTGATGCCGGAAGCGCGGGCCGAGGCTTCGTTGCCGCCGACGGCGTAAATGTAACGCCCGAGCCGGAACTGGTTGAGAATCAGGTAGGCGACCAATATCACCAGGCCCATGATGTAAATGGGCACCGGAACGCCGAAAAGGAAACCGGAGCCGAGGAAGGCGAAGTCCGCCTGGAGCCCGGTGACCGGCCGGCCCTTGGTGAAAAGTTGGGCTGCGCCGCGGGCGATGGTCATCATCACCAGGGTGGCGATAAAAGGCGGCTTGCGCCCCTTGGTAACCACCAGGCCGCTGAAGAGCCCGCACAAGGCCCCGATGCCCAGGCCGATGCCGATAGCGACGGCCACCGGCAACAACGGGTTGGTGGCACGCACCAGGCTGGCGGTGACCACCGCCGAGAGGGCGAGAACGGAGCCGACCGAAAGGTCGATGCCGCCGGTGATGATGACGATGGTCATGCCCATGGCCAGGATGGCGTTAAACGACACCTGGCGCAGGATATTAATCAGGTTGGTGGGCGTGAGGAACACCGCGTTCTGGGTGGCGAAGAAGGCGCACATGATGAGGAAGGCCAGGTAAATCCCGTACCTGGTGATCAGTTCGGAAATACGGGTCGAATCCGTGTCTTTGGGCATGGCGGTCATGTTCGCATCCTTAAACGGCGGCGAGGTGAAGGGGCAATGGGTTTATACCAATTCCAATTGATTGGTCGCGCAGCGCATGATGTCGTGCTGATTGATGTTCTCGCCTCGCAGCACCCCCTTGAGCCGGCCTTCGCAGAGGACCAGCACCCGATCGCTCAGGCCCATGATCTCCGGCAGCTCGGAGGACACCATGAGGATGGACTTGCCCTGTTTGGCCATGGCGACAATCAGCCGGTAGATTTCCGCCTTGGCCCCGATGTCGATGCCCCGGGTCGGCTCGTCCATGATCAGGATGTCGGGGAGGGTCATCAGCCATTTGGCCAGGACCACCTTCTGCTGGTTGCCGCCGGAGAGGGAAACGACCGGGGTGTTCCGCGACCCGACCTTGATGCCGAGTTCGCCGATCATCCGGTCGACGGCGGCGTTTTCCAGCCTGCGGCTGACCCGGGTGGCGCGGACGAATTCGCGGATATTGCAGATGCTGATATTGAAGCCGGTGCTCGCCTTCAGGTTCAAGCCCAGGAGCTTGCGGTCCTCGGGAATCAAGGCGAGACCGTTTCGCTGGGCGTCGTGGGGGCCGCGAATGCGGACCGTTTCGCCCCGGATCAGGATGCGGCCGGAGTCGTGGCGGCGCAGGCCGAAAATCGACTCGACCAATTCGGTCCGGCCCGCGCCCATGAGCCCGGAAATCCCCAGGATCTCCCCCTTGTGGAGGGTGAAGCTGATATTGTCGAACACGCCCTTCTGGGTCAGGTTCTCGACCTGGAGGACCGGTTCGCCGATGGGGACCGCCTCCTTGGGGTAGACGTTACGCAGATCGCGGCCGATCATCATGGCGATGAGCGAGTCCTTGTCCATGCTGGCGGCGGTGCGGGTGCCGATCATTTCGCCGTCCCGGAGGACGGTGATTTTGTCCGCCACCCGGAAAATCTCGTCCAGCTTGTGCGAAATGAAGGAGATGGCGGTACCTTCGGCCTTGAGCTTGAAAATCAGGCGGTAGAGGCCGTCGATTTCCTTGTCGCTGAGGGCTGAGGTCGGCTCGTCCATGATCAGGAATTGCGAGTGGAAGGACACGGCCTTGGCGATTTCCACCAATTGCACCTGGGCGGTGCTGAGGCTGCGCATGGTCTTCCGGGGATTGACGTCGATGCCCATCAGGTCGAACAGTTCGCCGGCCTTCCGGTTGATCCCGGCATGGTCGATTGTCCCGAGGACGGTGAGGGGCTCGCGGCCGAGGAAAATGTTCTGCGCCGCGGTCAAATCCGGGATGGGCAGGAGTTCCTGGTGGATCATCGCGATGCCGTGGCGTATGGCTTCGCGGGGGCTGGCAAACGATACCGGCGAGGAATTGACGGAAACCTCCCCGGCATCCTGGCGATACAAACCGGCGGCGATTTTCATCAGGGTCGACTTGCCGGCCCCGTTCTCGCCGATGACGACGTGGATCTCCCCCCGCTCGAAAGCTACGCTCACGTCCCGGAGCGCCTGGGTATTGTGGAAACGTTTGCTGATGTTCGACATTTGTATGAAGGGGGGCATAACATTCTCTCCGGGTTTACGCTTAATTTACTTCCAGGCGCTATTTTTTGCGTTGGAAATGGTAACGACAAAGATGGACGTTGTTTGGTTTGCTCGGCCCCGATGCAGCGCTGAGGGAAAAACTTCCACCAGACTTGGATTGTCGTATGATTTTACCGAAATCGTAAGGTTTTCCATCTTCGGCCAAAAATCGTCCGGAAAGCGGCGCGGCATTGCGCAGAACCATAAAAAAACCCATGTTTTCAAACCCGACCTACAACGCCAGGCGCCAGCGTCGGCGCTATACTGCCGCAATGCACAATCATAATTGGCGAAGGGGAGGATCCGCATGGCCGCTACCAACCGCCTGGCCGAAACGGAGTGCGTCATCAGGCTCGAGAATATCGACAAGGGGCTTTACGACCTTGGCGGAAAGACTTTGAACAAAAACATCCTCGTGCTGTCGGACGTCAATTTCGCCCTCAAGGCCGGGGAACTGCACGTGCTGCTGGGGGAAAACGGGGCGGGGAAGTCTTCCCTCGTCAAGATGATCTGCGGCGCCATCCAGCCGGATCGGGGGCGGATCTTCATCAGTGGGCGGGAAATCTCCGCTAACGATCCCCACCAGGCCCTGGCATCCGGCGTCGCCATTGTCTCCCAGGAATTCAGCCTCTGCCCCAACTTGAGCGTCGCCGAAAACATCGCCCTCGGCCGGGAACGGCTGAAGGCGGGCGGCTTCCTCGATTTCCCGGCCATGCTCGAACTCGCCTCGCGGCAATTGCGGCGCCTGGACGCCGGCATCGACCCGATGCGCAAAGTGAAAAGCCTCGCCGTCGCCGAACAGCAGCTGGTGGAAATCGCCAAGGCCCTGGCCGCCGACCCGCAGGTGCTGATTCTCGACGAACCCACCTCCGCCCTTACGGACAACCAGGTCGACTCCCTGTTCAAGGTCGTGCGCGGCCTCAAGGCGCAGGGTGTCAGCATGATTTACATCACCCACAAACTGAAGGAAATTTTCGAAATCGGCGACCGGGTGACAGTTCTGCGTGACGGCAAAACCATCAAGACGGTCGAGGTGGGGGATATCGAAAACGTCGACGGCATGATTCAACTCATGATCGGCTCCAAGCTGGAAAACCTGTTTCAAAAGGAACGCTGTCCCACCGGAGCCGTTGCCCTGACCGTGACCGACATGGCGGCCGAGACGGGCGCAAGGCCGATCAGCCTGGAAGTACGGGAAGGTGAAATCGTCGGCTTAGCCGGCATCGTCGGCGCGGGCCGGACCGAATTAGCCCGGCGCATCTTCGGGATCGATCCTTATGTGTCGGGGCAGGTCAGCGTATTCGGCCGGCCGCTGGCGAAAAATTCCCCCCGCGCCGCCATCGCCGCCGGCCTCGGCTTTATCCCCGAGGACCGGAAGCGCCAAGGCATCGTGCCCCTGATGTCGATTTCCGAAAACATGTGCCACGTCTCCATGCGCCGGCTGGCCCGCTACGGCTTTGTCAGCCGCCGTTCCCGGGCGCGTCTGGCCAGGGAATACGTCGGGCGCCTGAAGGTGGCGGCCGCCTCGATTGGCCAGGCCATCCGCTATCTGAGCGGCGGCAACCAGCAGAAAGTCATCCTCGGCAAGTGGCTGGCGGCGGACGCGAAAATCATCGTCTTCGACGAGCCGACCCGGGGCATCGACGTCTCGGCGAAAGCGGCAATTTATCGGCTGATGTCGGAAATGGCCGCCCGGGGCAAGGCGATCCTGATGATTTCCTCGGAGCTGCAGGAGATCGTCGGCATGAGCGACCGGGTCTATGTGATGCGTAACCACCACGTCGCCGCCGTCCTGTCGGGGACGGAAATTTCCGGGGACCGGATTCTACATTATGCCATGGGTGGTGACGAGGTGGGGGTTTGAGTCGGTGATTGTTCCGGTTCATATCGAACCAGTTCGGTAGATGCCGGTTTTACTTCCCTTTGATTCAGGAGATCAGACGATGCGGAAAATTCTCGTTATGTGCGCCCTGTTAACCGTGTTCGCCGTGTTCGCGGCCAGCGCCCGGCTCATGGCCGGCGAAAGGAAGCCGAAGGTGGCGGTGGTGGTGAAAACCCTCACCGGCGACGTCTTCCAGCTCAAGATGGCCGAAGCCGCCCGCGACCGGGCCATCGAACTCGGCGCCGACGCCGCCATCTACCAGGCCGGCGGCCAGACCGCGGTGCAGCGGATGGTCGGGATTGTCGAAGACCTCATCGTCCAACGCGCCGACGTCATCCTGATCAGCCCCCTCGACGCCAAGGCGGTGGTCCCGGTGTTCAAGCAGGCCAAGGACGAAGGCATCATCATCGTCTGCATGGACTCGAACGCCGAAGGCAACGACTACGTCACCTTCATCTCCACCGACAACTACCAGGCCGCCGCCATGGGCGCCGAATACGCCAAGAAGGAGCTGGGCGGCAAGGGCAAGGTGGTGGTTATCGAAGGCGCCCCGGGGAACTCCGTCGGCGACGCCCGCAAAAACGGCTTCAAGGAAACCATCGTCAAGGGTTCCTCCATCACCATCGCCGCCTCGCAGTCCGGCTTCTGGACCAACGAAAAAGCCATGGCCGCCACCGAAAACATCCTCCAGGCCAACCCCGACGTCGACCTCATTTTCTCCTGCTCCGACGGCATGACCGGCGGCATCCTCGAGGCGATCAAGCTGGCGGGGAAGGAAGGGAAAATCAAGGTCCTCAGCTTCGACGGCTCCAAGTTCGGCATCGAACTCATCAAGGAAGGGAAGATCATCGCCGACGTCGCCCAGTTCCCGGTGAAGATCGGCCGCATGGCCGCCGAGACCGGCGTGGGCGTCTACAACAAGACGGTCGACCCCGCCTCCCTGCCGCGCTTCATCGACTCCGGCACCAAGCTGATCGTCGCGGAAAACGCCGACGCATCCATGGCCGACGCGTTCTAGCAGGTTGCTCTAGCTACTTTTCAAGGAAATCGGGCGGCGGCAGCGCTCGATTTCCTTGATAACTCCCCTTCAAGGAGAATGCCCACATGTCCATTGCCCTGCGCCGGCTGGCCGCGTTCAAGGAAGCCGGAATCATCGCCTGGATAATCGCCGTCGGGGTCGCCTGCTCGCTCGCGAACCAGCATTTCCTGTCGGTCGACAATTTCGTCAATATCCTCTCGCAGTCGGCGGTGGTGGGCATCATGGCCATCGGCATGACCCTGGTCATCATCTCCGGCGGCGGCGGCATCGATCTCTCGGCCGGAAGCGTCCTGGGAATTTCCTCGGTCGTGATGGCCATGACCATCATCCCGCCCGAACTCTACCGCGACACCGCCGCCATGCTGGTGCTGCCGAACGATCCGTGGATCATCGCCAAAGCCCTAGCCTTCTGCCTCGGGGTCGGGATGCTGTGCGGGCTGGTCAACGGGCTCCTCATCACCTGGGCCAAGCTGCCGCCGTTCATCGCCACCCTAAGCGTCATGACCGCCACCCGCGGCCTCGCCCAGTACATCAGCGCCGGCATCCCCACCTACGGCATGCCGACCTCCCTCGTGCACCTCGGCCAGGGGCACCTCGGCCCGGTGCCGGTGCCGGTATTGATCATGGCGGTCCTGGGCCTGGCCATGCACATCGTCCTGACCCGCACCACCTACGGCATAACCCTCTTCGCCGTGGGCGGCAACCGGGAGACGGCGCGCTTCTGCGGCATGGGCGTGAAGGGGATGCTGGTTAGCGTCTATGTCCTGTGCGGGCTATTCGCCGCCATCGCCGGGATCATCCTTTCCGCCCGCGGCAACCAGGTGCACCCGGACGCCGGCACCGGTTATGAACTGTCGGCCATCGGCGCGGCGGTCATCGGCGGCACCTCGATGCTGGGGGGCAGCGGCGGCATTCCCGGGGCGCTTCTCGGGGCGGTATTCATGGCCGAGGTGCAAAACGCCATCAACATGCTGGACATCCCTGTCGCCTACATGAAGCCCATCCTCGGCGGCCTCATTGTCCTGGCCGTCCTGCTGGATCAATGGCAAAAGAAACAGAGCATTGGAGAATGACTTGAGCACCCAGCCGGCCGCCGTCAAAACCACCTCCCGGTCCTTCCGCGACCTCGCCTTCCGCCTCTACGACGCCATGGGGATCTGGTTCTGGATCCTCGTCTTCGCGGTGATCTTCTCCTTCCTGAGCGAGTATTTCCTCAGCTACCTGAATTTCCGCAATATTTTCCGCCAGGCCGCCATCTTCGCCATCATGGCCTTGGGCATGACCCTGGTCATCATCTCGGGGGGCATAGACCTCTCGGTGGGGAGCGTGGTCTCGCTGTCGAGCGCGGTTCTCGGGACGGTCTGGCGCGCGACCGGCAATTTCACCCTCGCCCTCGCCGCCGCCATGGGGGCGGGAATAGTCAGCGGCGCCGCGAACGGCTTCCTGATCGGCTACTGCAACATGCCGCCTTTCATCGCCACCTTCGGCCTGATGAGTGCGGGGGCCGGCTTCGCCTTCGCCCTGACCCCGGACAGTATCGGCGACTTCCCGGCCTGGTTCGATACCCTGGGGAACGGGGCAGTGGGGAAAATTCCCATTCCGGTGATTATCATGTTCGCGCTAGGGGTGGTGTTTTATATTCTCCTCAACCAGCGCCGCTTCGGGCTGCGGGTGCTGGCGTTGGGCGGCAACGAAAACGCCGCCCGCATGGCCGGGGTGAGCCTCCCCCGCTCCAAGCTGGCGCTGTACCTGATTAACGGCGCCTTGGCGAGCCTCGCCGCCATCATACTTTGTTCGCGCATCCGCTCCTCATACCCCGGCATCGGGCTGGATCTGGAGATGGACGTCATCGCCGCGGCGGTTATCGGCGGGGCCAGTTTGGTGGGGGGCGAGGGGCGGATATTCGGCGCCGTCGGCGGGGCGGTGTTTATTTGCATGATGCAGAACCTGTTCAACCTGATGGGGGTGTACCCCTTTATGCAGAAAATCATCACCGGCGTCCTGATCGTGATCGCGGTCTTCGCCAATGAATGGCGCTCGCGCCGGCAGGAAAAATAGGGTGCGTTCCCCAAATACCTTTGGCCAATCCCCACCGGAGGCATATCATTTATCCCTTCGGCGAAATATCGGTACCGGCAGAATTTTTGCTTGACGGGTGGGCATGAAAAAACGCTTTCTCAGCTTCAAAACGCGGCTGCTAATCGTCTTCTTCATTCTCATGGTGTTGCCGCTACTAATGCTGGGCATCATCTCCTACCGGTATTATTACGAAGCGGCCTGGGAAAGCAGCCTGTTCGCCGCCAGGCAAACTATCGACCATCTAGCCGAAAAAGTCGGTGACATCTTCACCGAAGCCGAACAGTTCCTGGAAATCGACTCCTACACCGTCACCGAGAACTACCTCGCCGCCCGGGGCGACCAGTACGACAACGCCAAGTCCATCCTCGCCATCATGAAGCTCTACCGCGGCAAGCGCTTCAAGGCGGAAAACATCCTCGACATCTATCTCATCGGCACCAACGGAATCGGCATCAGCGAGCGGGAGGGCGTATTCCGGCTCAAAAACCGCTTCGAGGTCATCCCCTCCCTGAAACGCCTCGAATACGGCAGCGAAAGCCCCACCGTATTCCAGTTCAACCGCTCCGACTTCTCCGGCTACTGGGACAAACCCGCCTGGCAGCGGGCCGCCATCCGCAATTACCGCCTCTCCCTCGGCCTCGGCCGCTACATCCGCGACCCGATCCGGAAAAACGTCCTCGGCGTCGCCGTGGTCGAGGTGGACTCCAGGATTATCGAGGAAGCCTGCGGCGGCCAGGGCGAGGCGGTATTTTCCATCTATGATCGCGAAGGCCGCAAACTGTTCGGCGACGCCAGCGGCATCGATCCGGAAGAGTGGGATGACTTCATCCAGCGGATGCGGCAAAACCCCTCCGGGCACTTCGTCCGTTCCTCGGGCGGCATCGACAAATTTTTCGTCTATAAGATTTCCCAAAGCACCGGCCTGCGGCTTATCGGCTTCACCCCCCTGGACGTGGTGATGCAAAAAGCCTACCGCATCCGCAATATCACCCTCGCCAGCGTCATCGCCTGCAGCGTCTGCACCATGCTCCTCTACTGGTTCCTCAGCGACCGCCTGACCAAACCCCTGACCATCCTGCAAAGCAAGATGAACACCGCCGCCGGCGGCGACCTCAACGTGCGCTTCCAGGCCGCCAACCGCGACGAAATCGCCGTCCTCGGCGACAGCTTCAACTCGATGGTCGAGCGCATCCACCATCTCATGCAACAGCAGCAGCAGGTGCACGAAAACTTGAAAAAAGCCGAATTCCGCGCCCTCCAGGCGCAAATCAACCCGCACTTCCTCTACAATACCCTCGACTCCATCCTGTGGATGGCGCAGGCCTCGCGCCGGGACGAACTCACCGAAATGGTCGTCGCCCTGTCCCGCTTCTTCCGCCTGACCCTGAACGAAGGCCGGGATCTGGTCAGCGTCGGCGAGGAGGTGGAGCACGCCAGGAATTACCTCATCATCCAGCACATGCGCTACCCCGACGTCGTCCTCTACCACTTCACCGTCGACCCCGCCATCCTCCACCTGCAGATGATCAAACTCACCCTCCAGCCGCTGATCGAAAACGCCATCTACCACGGCCTGAAAAACAAGCGCGGCGGCGGCACCATCCGTATCGACGGCTCCCTGGACGCCGCCGCCGGCAACGTCGTCTTCCAGGTTGAGGACGACGGCAAGGGCATGACCCCGGAGCGCCTGCGGCAGGTGCGGGCCGACCTCCGGGACCCGGCCGACGACCGGGACGAGGGTTACGCGCTCCGGAACGTCCACGAACGCATCCAGCTGTCCTATGGCCGGGCTTACGGCCTGTCGCTCGAAAGCGAATGGGACAAAGGCACCAGCGTGAGCATGGTTTTCCCCGCAGTGGAGACGCCGCATGTTTAAGGTTTTCCTGGTCGAGGACGAGGTTAACATCCGCCAGAGCATCCGCGACACCATCGATTGGAACGCCGCCGGGTTTGAATATCTCGGCGACGCGCCGGACGGCGAACTGGCCCTGAAGGCCATTCGCAAGCTGCGCCCCGACATCGTCATCACCGACATAAAGATGCCGTTCATGGACGGCCTGGAATTGGCGGAGCTGCTGCATAACGAATTGCCGGAAATGAAAACCATCATCCTGAGCGGCCACGGCGACTTCGCCTACGCGCAAAAGGCGATTCGCCTCGGAGTGGTCGAGTATCTCTTGAAGCCAATCAGCCCGGTGGAACTGATTCAGGCGGTCAACCGGGTGGCGGGGGACCTCAGGGAGCGCCTCGCCGCCGACTCCGGCACCGCCAGTTCGCAGCGCCTCGCGCACCGGAAAAGACTCGACGATTTCCTGCGTCAGCTCCTTTCCGGCGCCATCGCCCCCTCGGAGATATTCGCCCGGGTGACGGAACTGGGCATCCCTTTCCGGGAAAACCTCTACCTGGTGGCGTCGTTGAAAACCGGCCGCCGCAAACCCGGCCTCAGCCTCGAGGCGCGGATGCGGGACGAATTGGCCGCCATCGCCGGCCCCCTGCCGGCGCTGGTGCTCGAGCAGGGGAAAGGCGAATTCGCGGTGATATTCCAGGGGGAAAACGATGTGGTCCTGGGCGACCGGGCCGACGAGGCCTTGCGGGAATTCATCGGCATTTGCCGGAACGATCTCGAGATCGACCTTTTCGCCGGCCTCGGCAATCCGACCGAACGGCTTAACGAATTGAGCCGCTCGCTGCGGGAAAGCGACATCGCCTGCAATTATGCGATCTTCACCGAGACGGCCGAGCCGATCCGCTTCGCCGGCGTCGGCAAGGACGGCGGCGCGCCGGGGCTTCTCCTGGCGGAACGGCTGGAACGGCTGGAGACGTTTTTCCAGAAAGGCGAACCCTCGGAGACGGCGGAGTACACCGCCGATATCGGCCGCGCCGCCGCCGGGGTGGGGGGAGGGATGGGCTACCATTACGCCTACATCGACGTGCTCATGACCGCGGGCAGGTTCCTCAAAAACATGCAGGTCGATCCCGAAACGGTCCTGCCCGAGCTGGGCCGCCTCGGCGAGAACGCCCTGGGGGTGTCCAGCGCCGAGCAGCTAGAGGCGAAGATTCTGCCGCTTTGCGAACGGGTGGTCGAATACCGGAAGAAACACCTGGCCAGCCGCTACCACGAACTCCTGAACCAGTCCAAGGAATTCATCGACCAGAATTACGACAATCCGGATCTGTCCCTGAACATGATGGCGATGCGGGTCCATGTCAGCCCCACCCACTTCAGCGCCATTTTCAGCCGGGAAACGGGCGAAACGTTCAGCGACTACCTGTCCCGCATCCGCATGGACAACGCCACCCGCCTGCTGAAAACCACCTCGTTGTCGGCGGCGGAAATTTCCCGGCGGGTCGGCTACAAGGATCCGCAATACTTCAGCCGGGTCTTCAAGCGCGCCTCGGGGGTCAGCATCCGCACCTTCAGGGCGGGCGAGTGAAAAAAATCGGGCCCCTCCGTAAGTCGCGTTTCGGAGGAGCCCGGCGTTCAAGCGCTACGTTGCCATATTCACCCCACGGCCAGCATGTGCCGGCGGATGATGTGATCCTGGTACTCCTCCGACAATTCGCAGAAATAGCCGCTCCAGCCCCAGACCCGCACCACCAAGTTGCGGTGCCGATCCGGGTGTTGCTTGGCGTCCTTGAGATCCTCGACGTTGAGGGTGTTAAGCTGCAACTGCTGGCAGCCGAGTTTCTGGAACAGGACGATAAGATCCGCCACCTTGCCGATGGAATCGGCGGTGCGGAACACCGTGTCCGAAAGCTCGAGGGTAATCGGCCCGCCGTTCACCACCTTGCCGTAATCGAGCTTGGCGAAGGACTGCAGGATGCCAAACGGCCCTGACACCTTGACGCCCTGGGCGGGGGCGAGGCTGGAACTGAAGAAGTCGCCGCGTTTTCTGCCGTCGGCGGTGGCGCCGACGGCGGGCTCGATCATGCCCTCCTGGCCCCGCGCCAGCCAGAGGTAGTACATCGCCGAGCCGGTCCCGGGCCGCAGGCGCCCCCAGCGCCGGTTGATGGGATGGTATTGGCCGCAGGCGTCGGCGAAGTAGGCGAAGAGCTTCTGGAGCAGCGGATCGGCCGTGCCGTCGTTGTTGCCGGTTTTCGGGGCCTCGTTATGGAGGAGCAGGTACAATTCGTCGTCGCCGGCGTAGTTGCGGTCCAGGGCGGCCAGGAGCCGCTCCGGCGCGACCGTCTTCTCCTCGTAGACGTAACGCTTCACCGCCGCCAGCGCGTCGGCGGCATTGGCGGAGCCGGAACCGTGCATGCCGAGGTTGTTGTATTTCGCCCCCTCGGAGAGGTCGCCCCGCTTTTCCAATTGTTCGGTCATGAGGGCGCTGTACAGCGGCGCGGGCGGCAGGATGATGTTCTTCTTGACGGCGATCATCTTGGCGACCTGGCGCTCGATGTCGTCGCGGCAGAGTTCGAGCGCCCGCTCGAAGCCGGCCTTCTCCTTCAAGGCGCCCCTGATGCCGGCGTCGGCGGCATGGGGGAAGGAGACGGCGCCGATGTTCACCACGTCCATGCCGGCGCCGGGGATGATGAATTCCCAGCAGGCGGCCACGCTGTAGTTGCGGGCGTCGCGGAGTTCGTAACCGCTGGCGACCAGGCCGGGGATGACCACTTCGTCATTTGAATATTGCGGAAAGCCGAGGCCGATTTTGGTCAGTTCCGCCGCCTTGAGGAGAATGTCCCGGGGGGTGTCGGCGGTGACCCGGAGGTTGATTTTCGGATCGATGAAGCGGATTTGCCGGGTCGCCTCGAGGGCGATGCGGGTCAGCCGGTTGACCCCGAGGATGCCGTTGGCGTCGACTCCCCCCAGCATCATGGACTGGCCGTTGTCGCCTTGCTGGATACCGGGGTAGAGATCGGAATCCTTGTTGAGGGAGACGAAAAATTCCGCCGTCAGATCCGCCACTTCGTTCCAGGAGAGGGCGCCCGACTCCACGTCGCGCTTGGCGTATTTCCACATGTATTGGTCGAAACGCCCGAGTCCGACATGGTAATGCCCGCTCAGCCACAAGGCGGAATGCACGAACTTGAGGGACTGCAGGGCGTCGCGGAAGGTGCGGGCGGGACCGGCCGGCACGGCGGCGAGGGTCGCGGCGATTTCCGTTTCGCCTAGCCGCTCCGCTTCCCGGCGATAACGCTCCGCCAGCCCCAAAACCGCGTCGACGGCGGTGGTCACCGTTTCCGCCAAGGTGCGGAGCTTTTCCCCGCCTTCGCGGGCGAAGCGCTCCTGCACCGTTTTTTTCCTGGCCTCCAGCCCTTCCGCGAGAACCATTTCCCAGTCGGCGCAGATGTTGGAAATGATGCCGGACTCGTGCATGGCGTGGCCCTTGAACAATTCCTGCCACTGTTCCGGCGCGTAGTAGGGCGGGACGGAGGGGATGGTCCGGGTGAATACGATCTTCTCGCCCGGGAGAATGAGCGGCTTCTCCGCCGCGCACATGATTTCCGTCAGCCTGGCCGCGCGCCGCGGCCAATCGAGTTGTTCCCGCTCGCAAATCAGGGCGGCGTCCGGCACCGGGGTGGTGCGGTGTTTTTTGTGTTCGCCACCGGCCACCGCCTGGCGGAGCAGCATGACCCTTTCGCCTAGGGGCGTTGCTTCTGGGGGATTATTCATAGCACTTTTACCTCCTTGACGATGTCCCGGAAATAATCCGGGAGGATGCTTTCAGGCCGCGTTTCATCGAAGCCCGGCGCAAAACGCCGGCCGACCGCCTGATATTTGCCGCCCGCCAAAGGATTGAAGGGCAGCAGGTCCAAACCCTGCGCCGTGCAGGGGGACAAACGATTTTCGATAAAACTCCGCATGGCCCGGTAATTCTCCGCCGTGTCGGTTACCCCCGGAATCATGGGGATGCGTAGACGATAGGGGAGCCCTTCGCGGTTCAGCGTCTCCAGGTTGTCCAGGATGCGCCGGTTGTCCACGCCGGTAAATTCGCGGTGCAGCGCCGCGTCGATAATCTTCAAATCGAAAAACACCAGATCGGCCAAGCCGGCGGCGGTCCGGAAAACCTCCGCCTCGGCATAGCCGGAAGTCTGCAGGACCAGGTGCACCGCCCCATGCAAACCCCGCATGACCGCGCCGACAAATTCCGCCTGCAGGAGCGGTTCGCCGCCGGAAAAGGTCACCCCTCCCCCCACCGCGTCGAATACGGGCTTATAGCCAAGGAGGATTCGGGTCAAATCCGCCGCGTCGTAGGTCCTTCCCACCCGCCGCACGCCGGCGGCGGTTTCCAGCGTTTCCGGTTCCGGCGCCAGCCCTTCCGGGTTGTGGCACCAGGAGCAGCGCAGGGGACAGCCCTTCAGGAAAACCGTGCAGCGCAGGCCCGGGCCGTCGTAGAGGGCGAACTCCTTGATGTCGAACACCATTCCCAGCGGGTTATCAGCTTGCATGCTCTTCCTCGACTTGCAAAGGAAAGCTAACACACAGCCGTTCGCATTCCCATGCAAGTTCACTCTTCCTTGCCTCAAAACCTGCCGCCCTCAGGGGGCGGGATAATGGGTATCGACGTTGTCCCGGGTAATCTCCAGGGTGCCGGTGTCGCTGTAGGCCGGGACCGGCTTACCGTTGCAGGCGGCGTCCAGGAGGCGCACCAGGGTGGAGCCCCAGGCGTGTTGCCGCTGGACGATGGCGGAGTAAATCTGGCCGTCCCGAATGCCCTTGATGACCTCGGGCATGTCGTCGAAGGTGATGGAGATTTGCTTCAGCCCCTTGGCTTTCCAGGCCGTGACCATGGCCGGCCCGGCGTAGGAGTCCATCCCGATCAGGGCGTCGAAATCGGGATGGGCGCGGATCATCGCCTCGATGTTGGCCAGGGTCTGGTCGGGATCGCCCTGTCCGGAACGGATGTCGACGATGCGGAGGTCCGGATACCTCTCGGCCAGGATTTTCCCGACCCCTTCCATGCGTTCGGACAAATTGAGCTGGGAGGAGATTCCCTGGCTCACCAGCACCTTCCCTTTGCCGCCGAGGGCCTTGGCCAGCGCTTCGCCCATATGCTCGCCGGCCAGCACGTTGTCGGTGCCGATATAGCCGAGGCGCTTGGACTGCGGGGCGTCGGTGTCGAAGGTGAGGACTTTGATTCCCTGTTCGGCGGCGCGGTTGATGATCGGGGTCAGCGCCTTGGGGTCGATGGGGCCGATGCCGAAGCCGTCGATTTTTTGCTCGATGAGATTTTCGACCATCTCGATTTGCTGCTGCACGTCGCCGCGATCCGGCCCCTTGATCAGCACCTTGACCCCCAGCGCCCGGGCTTCGGCTTCGGCCCCGAGCGAAGTGTCGGCAAAGAAGGGGTTGATGATGGGATAGACGACGGCAAAGGTCCGCTCCGCCGCCGCCGCGCCTGCGGCGGTGGCGAAGAGAATGGTCAAACCAGCCAGAAGGGGGAGAATTCGCCTGTCCATACCGTCCGCATACCTTCCGCACACTTTCCATAGCCAGGAGGCCATGCCTATAATCCGCCTACGGCTATTCGATCTGGCCTTTTGCAAAATCACCATTCAAACCGCCGAATGGCGATTTTGTAAAATCAAAACCCCCTGAAATTCGGGCAAAAACGATTTTTGCAAAGCGACGATTGGCGGTTCAATCGTCACTTTGCAAAACTACAGTTCGATATTATAGTATATCGTCAAGCATGAAGGAAGGCGTTGGATTCCACACCGGGAAAGATGGATGCGATTCAGAAATGCGGCCGGGAAGCGGGCGAGGCGGGATTTTTATAGGCGATTCATGGATTTTGCCGGGCGGGGTGGGCGGGACTAAACGGAGGTAGACCTCCACTTGTGCGCAACATAATACCGACCGCGAAGTGAAAGGGTGGAAATTCCACCATCTCACTTCGCGGCCGGAATATTAAGCCCCTTTCCCCTTGAAAAAGTCCTGTAACTTTCCCGGCGGCAAAGCGCGGTATTGCCTGACCGGCTTCCCCGGCAAGCCGATGGCCCCGACCGGGCAGATGCCGACGCAGCGTTGGCAGGACTGGCAGGCGGCGCCGATTGCCGCCTTGCCGTCCTGCATGGCGATGGCCTGTTCCGGGCACAATTCCACGCATAAACGGCAGCCGGTGCAGGTCGCGCGGTTCACGGTCGCGGTAAAGATGCGGCGGAAAAACCGGAAGGAATGCTTCTCGCGCCCCAGCCAGCCCAGGAAAGCGCTCAGCGGATTGAACCGCCCCTGGCTCCAGTTTCCCCGTCCGGCCAGGAGATCCTCGGCAAAGCGGTCGACCTTGGCCCGGGTTTGGGCAAATACCGCTTCGCGGGCGTTTTCCTGTGGCGCGCCGTTGCCGTAATTGCCACACATGGCAACCGTGGCGGCGGCGAGGAGCCGATAGCCTTTCCCCGCCAGCGCACGGCCCACCGGACCCTGCATGCCGGCGCCCATGCCGCCCATGGTGGCGAGGAAGAAAACGCCGCGTCCGCCGCCGGCGGGGAGAATGTCGAGCCAGCGCCATACCGTCGGGTAGGTGGTGAAACACGCCACCGGCACCGCCAAGCCGAGAGTGGCGTCAGGGTCTAATTGGGCGGCGGCGAGCGACCCGGGTTTGTCCATGGAAACGATCCGCACGCTTTTCCCCGCCGCCTTAAGGCGCTCGGCCAGGCGCTCGGCGGCCAAGAGCGTGTTGCCGGTTCCGGTGAATACCGCCAGGACGATTTTGTCCGTCAGCATATGTGCCCCTTCATGTATTTGCCAGTGGCTAGGTCCGCGCCTACGCCCCGGCGAGCCAGCCGAAAAGGTTCCCCCAGAAGTCGGCGTAGTGCCGCCAATTCACGAACTCCGGCGGTCCCCAATGCGGAGCCGCGTCGGAGGCGAAGGCGGCGGTCCGACCCTTGCCGTAGGTCCTAACGGCGACAAAGGGATCCTTGCCGACGCTGGCGAGAAGTTCGCCTTCCGGGCGCATTTCCAGCTGATTGTAGCCCATGAAATGCGGCCAGGTCCCGGTGATGCCCTTGAAGACGGGGTGGTCCGGCTTGGCGATTACCGGGGTCACCCCGGCCGGTTTCTCGACCCGGTCGTCCCGGTCCAGGATCCGTACCGGCAGTATGTCATTGATGACCGTCTGGGAATAGCGGGCCTTGGCGTCCATCCCCGAGAAGGACAGGTAGCCGCCAATCATGCAGAAACCGCCGCCACGTTCGACATAGGTCTTAATCGATTCGCAGCGGTCGGGGGTGATCTGGCTTTTGCAGACCAGGTTGGAAAGGAGGAGCGAATTCGCGCCGATGTCCGACAGCGCCACCGCCGCGTAGGGGGACAGTTCCTCGGGGCTGAACGGGAAGCCGTCCGGCACCTCGTGCCCAGGGAGATGCACCACCTGGAAGCCTTTTTTCTCCAACGCCTCCTTCAGCCAGGTAATGGCGGTTTCGTATTCGCAGGAGGTGAAAATGTCCACCCCCTTGATGTGGGTGATGTGCTTTAGCCAGGTTTCGCCGGCGATAAGAATTTTTTTCATGCGGGGCTCCAGCTTGTGAAAGAGGGGGTGAGAAACGGAGTTTCGGGGACACGATAGAATGGCGCCGAAAAAACCGCTCCCGGCCAGGCAACCGGGAGCGTCCTTTCATTATGTGCCGGTGTCGCCCCGGAACGATTGCTCATACAATGCCGGGTTTGCGGAGCGGTTCCCGCAATCCTGGCATCGTAACCTTAGAAAATGCTGTCCGGATAGTAGAAGTCCTTGGCGTTTTCCCGGGTCACCAATTCGGCCGGCAGAATGGTGTTTTTGTTGAAGGTCTTGCCGTTGATCATGTGCTCGGCGGCCATGACGATGCCGTCGTAAATCATCTTGGGGTGGTAGGTGACGGTGCCGCGAACCAGCGGGTCGTTGTCCATGATCATCTTCACGATGTCCTTCGAACCGGCGCCGCCCAGGATCAGCTTCACGTCGCTGCGGCCCGATTCCTTGTAGGCCTGCATCACGCCCTTCAGGACGTCGTCGTCCTGGCACCATACGGCGTCGATTTTGGGGAACTTCTGGAGATAGTTTTCCATCAGTTCCAAGCCCTTCTGGGTGGACCAGTTGGCGGGCTGGGTGTCGAGGATCTTGATGTTCGGGTGCTTCTTCATGACTTCGTTGAAGGCGTTGACGCGGAGGGTGTCGACGTCGCAGGGAATGCCGGTCATGACCACGATTTGGCAGGGGGCGGAGCCCATTTCCTTCGCCAGGAATTCGCCGCTGAGGCGGCCGAGGCCGGGGTTGTCGCCGGCGACGTAGATGTCGTTCTTGAGTTCCGGAATGGTGCGGTCGACGACCACCATGTACAGGCCCTGGTCCTTAAGCTTGTTGAGGGTCGGGGTCAGGGGGGCCGGCTCGTGCGGGAGAACCACCAGCGCCTTGATACCCTTGACGACCAGGTCCTCGATGTCGGAAATCTGCTTGGCGGGAGCGTCCGCCGTCACCACCAGGAATTCGGCGTTGGGGAACTTTACCGCCAAGTCCTTCGCCGCCTTCTGCGCCCACCACACGATGCCGCCGGTCCAGCCGTGGTCGGCAGTCGGGATGGAGACGCCAATCTTCACCTTCTCGCCGGCCTGAACCGCGAAGCCGACCGCCAGGCACATCACAACCGCCAGAGCAAAACGCTTCATGTTCTTCCTCCTGTAAAATGAGAAAACCCGTGGTACGCCGCAAAACTTTGTAGTAGCCGGTAAGTTTGAGTGCGTCAGTAGCAGCCTTGCTCGTTGTGAAAAGCGGTACAATTGTCATTCCGAGCGGTAGCGAGGAATCCAGCGGGCGCAATGGCGGAGTAAAAACCGCCCCCATTTGGATGGGTTGGGGCCGCCCCTACGAGCCAAATGCGAGAGTTCCTACTCAATCTCTGCGCCCCCCGGATTCCTCGCTACCGCTCGGAATGACATGCGTGTCGTTTTCTTCGGGGTGTAGAGTTAGCGATTACCGCACCGGAATTTATACCTGACGCACATCGAAAATGTGAAAATCCTTTTTCACCACAGAGGCACAGAGACCACAGAGGTTCACAGAGTAACTGAAAAGAAAAGTCGGGGAGGTTAATAAATTCTTTTATATTTATCTTTCCGTTGATCATAAATTCTCAAGGACTCTGTGAACCTCTGTGCCCTCTGTGCCTCTGTGGTGAAAAAGGATTTTCACCATTTCGTTGCGCACTCAGTATAGCTACTATCAAAATATTAACCCGTCATTACTTTTTGCCGCCGAAAATGGCGCGAAACGCGTTCTTGACCATAGCCTGCGCTTCCGGCCGCTGCACCAACACCGCGAGGACAATCACCAAAGCCTTCACCGTGCCTTGCAGGTAGGCGGAAACGCCCCACATGTTGAGCATGTTGTTGATGATGCCGAGCATCAGCGCCCCCACCACCGTTCCCGCCATCGAACCGCTGCCCCCGGACATCGAGGTGCCGCCGATGACCACCGCCGCGATGGCGTCGAGTTCGTAGAGACTGCCGGCGTTGGTCGAATTGATTGAGTTCATCCGTCCCCCCAAGAGGAAGGCGGAGGTCGCGACGGTCAAGCCGCAGATAACGTAAGTGAGGGTGCGGACCCGCCCGACCTTGACGGCCGCGTAGGCGGCGACTTTCTCGTTCGACCCCACGGCGCAGACGTAGCGCCCGAAGCGGGTCCAGTTGAGGATAATGCCAAACAGGACCGCCAGCAGCAGGAAGATGATGGATGGAACCGGCACGCCCAGAAAGGAACCGGTACCGAAGCGGGAGAAAAGGGTAATCGGACCCGAGACCCGGAATTCCCCGCCGTCGCCGATATAAAGGGCGAGGGAACGGTACATGCCCATGAACCCCAGGGTGGTGATGAAGGGGGCGATGTTGAAACGGGTGATGAGGAATCCGGAGGCGAGGCCGCCGACGAGGCCGAGGCCAATGCCGCAGACCAGGGCGAAGAGGAAACAGGCCGCTTGCGAGCCCGGGACGAGTTCGGCGAAACAGTGGTTCATGGCCAGGATCATCACTCCGCCGAAGAACGCCACCGCGCTCCCGACCGAGAGGTCGATGCCGCCGGCGATAATCACGAAGGTCATACCCAGGGCGATGATGCCGGTGTAGGAGACCTGGCGGGTAATGTTCAGGAGATTGCGGATTTGGAAAAAATGCTCCGACGTCAATGATGCGACGACAATCATGGCGGCCAAAGCCAGGTACGGCGCCAGCGCCGCGAGGTTCAGCCGTGAGCGCCGGGGAATCATCGTCCGCCCTCCCTGCCGGTTCCGGCGTCCCTGACGACACCGGCGTCCCTGACGACACCGGCGGCACGGGGCCGCTGGGGGCCGGCGGTTTTCAGCCTGGTAGCGTAGAGCATTATTTCCTCCTCGTTAATGGCTTCGCCTTCGAGAATGCCGGTGATTTCCCCTTCGTGCAGGACCGCGACCCGGTGGCAGAGGCCGATGAGTTCCTCGAGTTCGCTGGAGATGAGGATGCAGGCGAGGCCGTCCCGGGCGAGGCGCTGGATAAAGATGTAGATGTCGGATTTGGCCTTGATGTCGATGCCCCGGGTGGGCTCGTCGAAGATGATGACCTTGGGGGAAGTGTCGAGGCATTTCGCGAGAGACACTTTTTGCTGGTTGCCGCCGGAGAAAAATTCGAGGTTCGCCGCCAAATCGGCGGCGCGGATGGAAAAGTCCCCGACATAGCGTTCCGACGCCCGGCGGCGTTGGGAATTGCTGATAAAGCAGCGTCCGACATACTTCCCCAAACTGGACAGGCAGGTGTTTTCGACAATGTCGGCCTTGGTGAGAATCCCCTTCCCCTGCCGGTCCTCCGACAAATAGGCGACTCCCGCCTCGACCGCTTCCAGGGGTTTGCCGGAGGAAATGCGCTTGCCGTCCGCTTCGACCAGCCCGCCGTGCCGGCGCAGGAGCCCCATGACCGCCTCGGCCGTTTCGGTGCGGCCCGCCCCCATCAAACCGGCCAGGCCGAAAACCTCGCCCTTCCGGACCTCGAAGGAAATGTTGTTGAGAACCCCGTCGACCCGCAGGCCCTCGACCCGCAACGCCGCCTCGCGGCGCGGGGTCGCTTTCGGCGGGAATACCTGGGTGAGTTCGCGGCCGACCATGCTGGAGGCCATCTGGTGCTCGGTGAGGTTGGCGGTGTCGTCCAGGAGGATGAACTGCCCGTCGCGGAGGACCATCACCCGGTCGCAAATCGCCTTAACTTCGCGGAGTTTGTGGGAGATGTACATCACGGCGACGCCGCGGCTTTTCAGTTCGCGGATGATGCCGAAGAGGATGTCGACTTCGGCCTGGTTCAGGACCGTCGTCGGCTCGTCCATGATGATGACCCGGGAATCGGCGTTCACCAGGGCCTTGGCGATTTCCACCATTTGCCGCTCGGCTGCCGAGAGGCTGTCCAGGCGGGCCGACGGGTTGATGTGCCCGGCGCGAAGGTGTTCGAGAAGCGCGTGCGAGCGTTCCCGCATGCTGCGTTTGTCAAGGAACCCGAAGCGGCCCAGAGGCTCCTGCCCGAGAAAAATATTCTCGAAAACGGTCAGGTCGCCGACCAGGTTGAACTCCTGCGGGATAAGGGTGACCCCGCGCGCCCGCGCCGCCTGGGGGGCGAATTCGACCACCTTTTCGGAACCAATCCAGACCTCGCCGGCGGTCGGGGTGTAGACGCCGCCGATGATTTTCATGAGAGTCGATTTTCCGGCCCCGTTTTCGCCGATGACGCCGAAAACCTCGCCGGGGCGCACGTCCGCGGACACCGAGTCCAGGACCCGCACCCCGGAGAAATCCTTCGAGACGTTTCTGACGCTGAGGACCGGGCTGTCGTTTTGGACCACGGGTCAGTCTTTCTTCAGGGCTTCGTCGAAAGCCACGTCGGACGGCGGATAGTCGAATTTGCGCACGAATTCGCAGGCCTCCCTGGCCCCGAACTCGCGGTCCATGCCGCTGTCTTCCCATTCCACCGACATGGGCCCGGTATACTTCGCCGCGTTCAGTTCCCTGACGATGGGGTCGAATTTGACGTTCCCGTGCCCGGGCGACACGAAATTCCAGCCCCGGCGCATGTCGCCGAATTCGATGTGGCTCCCCAGAATCCCGGCCCGGCCGTCCAGGTTCACCTGGGCGTCCTTGACGTGGACGTGGTAGATGCGGCTGGCGAATTCCCGCACGAACAGGGCCGGGTTCACGCCTTGCCAAACCAGGTGGCTGGGGTCGAAGTTGAGGCCGAAGGTCTCGCGGTATTTGAAGGCTTTCAGGAGTTTTTCGGTGGAGTAGAAATCGAAGGCGATTTCCGTGGGGTGCACTTCCAGGGCGAACTTGACCCCGCACTGATCGAAGACGTCCAGGATCGGCGTCCACTTGTCGACCACTTCCTTGAAGGCGTCGTCGACCTGCTTCTGCGAAGTCTGCGGGAAGGAGTACCAGTAGTTCCAAATCGGGCTC
Source organism: Planctomycetota bacterium (assembly GCA_031548865.1). Classification (GTDB taxonomy): domain Bacteria; phylum Planctomycetota; class SZUA-567; order SZUA-567; family SZUA-567; genus JAJBSZ01. The sequence goes on along the minus strand of JAVBQR010000067.1, from coordinate 15,825 downwards.
CCCACAAAGCCGGTGACGATTTTGACCCCCAGGTTCTTCGCGGCGCGGGCGGTCTGTTTCACCTCTTCCGCCGCCCACTTCTGCATGTCGGCCGAGTTCCCTTTCATGGAGGACGGCATGAAGCCGTCGTAACGGGGGTCGTAAAGGGAAGTGACGCACTGCCCCGACAAGTGGGCGCTGATCGCCCAACAGTTCAGCTTATGCTTGGCGAGAATATCCCGGCGGTTTTTGGCGTAGCCGGGATCGGACGCGGCCTTGGCCACTTCGCAGTGATCGCCCCAGGTCGCCAGTTCCAGGCCGTCGTAGCCGAAACCGGCGGCTTTCTGGCAGATCGTTTCAAACGGTAAATCGGCCCATTGGCCGGTGAAAAGGGTTACCGGACGCTTTGCCATTTCCATTTCCTCCTGGTACACGGTATTTTAATAAATCACAGGTGCTGGGCGTCTCGATGAACTTCTCCCATTCGCGCCCCATAAAATGTCATCCCGGCGTCTTTACATCGAACCGGGGTGTAAACGTCGGCGTGCCGGGACCCAGTGGAGTTAACGAATGTTACGGAACTGAACTTTTGCCAAGTGGCGATTTAACCGCCAATCGCCACTTTGCAAAAATCGTTTTTGCCCGAATTTCAAGGGTTTTTGATTTTACAAAATCGCCATTCGGCGGTTTGAATGGTGATTTTGCAAAAGTCCAGTTACGGAACTCTTACTCCACCAACTCCAGACATAAAGTGATTGACGACATACCACGTAGCAGAAGTTTCTCCACTGGGTCCCGGCACGCCATCGCTTACACCCCGGTTCGATGGAAAGACGCCGGGATGACGGAGTGGGGGGGAATGCGGCGGAAAAGGGCCTGGAGTCAGGCTCCGCCACCTTTATAACTCAGCCAATTCGCTCTCAAAAACTCGTATCGACCCACACCCCGCCCTGCTTCGACGACCCGACCGCTGCGTGCACGAACTTTACGCCCCGCGCGCCGTCCAGGACCGAAGGATACCAGTCGAACTCGCCCGGTTCCCTGCCTTCGCGGCGGGCCAGAATGGTGGAGATGAAACCGTCGTAAAGGTTCGCGAAAGCTTCGAACAAGCCTTCGGGGTGTCCGGAGGGAAGGTGGGTGTAACGTCCGGCGTGGGGATGGAGGTAACCTTGGCCCCGGGTGAGGACCTGTTCGGTATTTCCCTTGGGGAAGAACATCAGCCGGTTGGGGTTTTCCTGGTGCCATTCGAGGCCGGCCTTGGTGCCGTAGATGCGGATGGACAGGCCGTTTTCGCGGCCGACCGCCACCTGGCTCGCCCAAATGCTTCCCTCGATTCCGGCCTTGGTTTTGTACCAGACAAAAGCGTTGTCGTCCAGTTTGCGGCCGGGCACGAAAGAGTTGAGCCGTCCCGAGAGGCTGGAAATGGCCTGGCCGGTGATGTAATGCGCGATGCTTTCCGCATGGGTGCCGATGTCACCGAGGCAGCCGGCGATGCCGCTTTGGGCCGGATCGGTGCGCCAATCGGCCTGCTTGCTGCCTTTGGCGTCTTCGGAAAGCCAGTCCTGGAGATACTCGGCCGCGACCAGGCGGAGGTCGCCGAGGTCGCCCCGCTTGACCATTTCCCGGGCTTGCCGGACCAGGGGATAGCCGAGATAAGTGTAGGTGACCAGGAATTCGAGACGCTTTTCCTTGGCGAGTTGGGCGAGTTCGTCGGCTTCGGCGGCGGTGAGGCAGAGCGGTTTGTCGCAGGCGACGTGGAAGCCGTTTTCGAGGGCGAGTTTGGCGACAGGATGGTGGGTGCTGTTCGGGGTGACGATGACGACGAAATCGGGTTTGTCTTTGCGGGCGGCTTCGGTTTTAAGCATTTCCTGGTAAGTTTTATAAACCCGGTCCGGCTCGATCCCCCATAATTTGCCTTGCGTCTGGCTTTTCTCGAAGGACTGGGAGAAGCAGCCGCCGACCAGCCTGGCCTGCCCCAGCAAGTCGCAGGCGGCCTTGTGCACGGCGCCGATGAACGCGCCGGGACCTCCGCCTACCATCAGATACTCGAGTTTTGCCCCTCCGGTGTGGCGCTTTGCCTCAACCATCCGACACCTCCCTTCTTCGAAGTCATTATGAATGAAGTTGGAGCATCTTGACACGATGACGATTGCGGGAAAACTGTCAGGTTTCGCCCCAACCTGACCTGGGGTTACGTCAGGGCAAACCCTACATGAGACGATTTGTGTTTTATTATTTATGGATATGAGTAAAAATGCGCTATGATCCAGCGTTTTGGGACTATGACAGACAGTACCTTTCCTCACCTTCGCTGTCAAGTCATTATTGTTTTCGGCATGCTGCCACCTACCCCGGGAGCGATCACGATGGGCGGAATAATTGCGGGGGATAATAAAGGCCATAGCATAACCGTCGTCGTCGCCTGCCTGGTCGCCGCCGGCTTGGCCGCTTGCGTTGCCTGGCTGGATCCGTTGCCGATCCAGCGGTTGGACATGACCATGTTCGACCATTATTTCCAGGGGCGGATCAAAACCCCGCCGCCCGGCCGAAAGGTGGTCGTGGTGCTGGCTTCGGAACCAAGCATGTTCGCCATCCGGGAATGGCCGTGGCCGCGCGGCATCCACGCGGAACTATTGCAGCGCCTGCGCCTGGCAGACGTGGTGGCGATGGACATCACCATGTCAGATTTGTCCGACCCGGTCGAGGACGGCAAATATGTGGCGGCGGTCGAACGCTTCGGGCATGTAGTCCAGGCCGTGTACCACGTCCCCGCCGACGGCGGCGGCGATCAGCTGGTGCCGCCTTTTCCCGCCTTGGCGGCGAAGGTCGCCGGAACCGGCATCACCAATCTCCCCGACGAACCGAACGGCATTTACCGGGACGCCTACCTGTACTGGGAGGTTTCCGGCAAACTCGTCCCCTCCTTCCCGACCGCCGTGTGGAAAGCCGCCGGCAACCGGCCGCTCGAAGTCGTCCGGCACAACGGCCGCCCCGGCGTCGCCTTGCCCGCCGGCCAGGCCCGCCTGAACGAAAACCTGTCTTTCAAAATCCACCATCCGCAGCCGGAAATCCCGGTGTACGAATACATCGACGTCTATAACGGGAAATACCCGGAGGAAACATTCCGGAACGCCATCGTTTTTGTCGGGGTAAACGCCATCGGGGCGACCGACCATTATCCCATCGGCCTCTCCCGGGTTCTGCCGGCGACCCTCTACAACGCCCACACCCTCCTTACCCTCATGCACGGCTGGATACCGGCGCAAGCGCCGCGCTGGTGGGTTGTCGCGGCGGCGGGGCTATTGGCGGCGGCGGGGGCGGGCATCGGTTGGGCGCGTTCGCTGCGGCGGGGCTGGGTGCTGGCGGCGGCGGCGGCTTTCCTCTGGCTGGGGATTGCGGCGCTGGCATTCTATCACGGCCGGACCTGGTTGCCGCCGGTGCTGCCGCTGGGCGCGCTCCTGGCCGCGTTTTTCACCACTTCCGTCATCCAGCTGCGGGCGGTGTCCGGGGAGTGGCGGGTGTCGCACCTGTCGATTGAATCGCTTCTCGCCCTCGGCGGCGCCGACATGGGCTCGCAGGAGGACATATCCTTTCCCGACTACCTTGCTTCGCGCTGGAAATTGCTGGAACCATGGAGCGGGATACAGCTCCTGGAACCTTACGCGGACAAGGACAACCCCGAGGTGCGGTTTGTCCTGGGCGAAATGGCGAAGGGGAAAGCGGAGGAGGCTGGCGGCGCGAATCCGGCGACCCACATCGCCTCGCTGGACGAAAACCGGCTTCTCCTGCGTCTTCCGGAAACGCGAACCGGCGAGGAGCGCTTTGCGGTTCTGGGGTGGAGGGGCAGGAAAAGCCCGGAGACGGTGAAGGGGGTGAGCGCCTTGGTGGTTTCCGCCGCGATGCACTTCAAGGCGCGGGAAGAGGGGAAGGCCAGGCGGAAATTGTTCCTGGACGTGATTCTCCTGATCATGGGGGCGGTGGACGCGAAGGATCCGACCACGGCCGGGCATTCGGAGCGGGTGGCGGACTTGGCGCGGGGGTTGGCGCGGGATATCGGCCTGCCGCCGAAGGAGGTGGACGAGGTGTATTTCGCGGGCTTGTTGCACGATGTCGGGAAAATCGGGATTCCCGACCGCATTCTCAATTTTCCCCAGCGGTTATCGACCCAGGATATGGAAATCATGCATCAACACCCGGAGATCGGGGCGGCGATCATGGGGAAGATCGAGTTGCCCGCGGCGGTCAGATCCGGCATTGCCGAGCATCACGAACGCTTGGACGGAACAGGCTACCCGCACCGCATGAAGAGCGGCGAATTGAGCCTGGCGGGGCGGATTATCAAAATTGCCGATGTTTATGACGCACTGATGAGCAAGAGGCAGTACAAGGAATCAATGCCGAAGGAATTGGTGTACAAGGCCATGACACAGGGTGCCGGGAAGGAGTTCGACGCGACGTTATTGGGGGTGTTTTTGCAGCGTTATTTTCCGGAGTATACAAGGGGAATGAATGAGAGTAATTAACTGAATGCGGTTGTTAAGGCTCTAAAAATTTATATAATGGGCGGACATTTGTTGTCGGGCGTACCTAAACATTTGCCAAGACCCTTGCCTCCAGGAAGAAGCGCCATGCCCCCTATCGAAGCGGTAATCTTCGACCTCGACGGAACCCTTATCGACTCCGAACCCCTGCATGCCGGCGCCTGGCATGAATTTCTCCGCCGCCAAGGCCTCAAACCGCCCTCTCCCAATTTTACCGACGAATGCATCGGCCTCCCCGACGAATTCGCCCTCGGCAAACTTTTGTCGTCTTTCCCCGGGCTGACTGACCTGGACGGAAAACTTTTGGAATCGAAACAGGCCATCTACCGCGAATTGGTGGCGGCCCAGGGCGAGGAACTGGGGTTTGCCGGCCTCAAGGAACGGTTGGCCAAGCTGGACCGGGCCGGATTCGGCCTGGCGGTGGGAACGAACAGCAAGCTCCCGAACACCCGCGCCGGCCTGATCGCGGCGGGGTTTCTCCCCTGTTTTCCGGTGGTGGTTACCCTTGACGACGTGAAGGAGGGGAAGCCCGCCCCGGACATTTATATCGAGGCGGCGAAACGGCTGGGCGTGGCCCCGGGACGTGCCGCCGTCCTTGAGGATTCCATCGCCGGAATGGCGGCGGGTCTCGCGGCAGGCTGTCGGGTGTTGGCCATCGCCACCACCCTCCCGCCCGAAAAACTGTCCGGGGCGGAACGAATTTTTTCCCGGACCATCGACGCTGTGGATTGGATAATGGGCGGGGGAGATTCCTAAAAGGCGGACCTGACATGGACGAACAGTTTTCCCGCAATTTCACCGCTTTCCTCAAGGAACGGCTCCGGCCCGCCGTGCAAGAGGTCAACCAAAAAAAGCGTTCCATCCTGCTGACCGCGCTGGTGGTAGGGTTGGGGTTGTTCGTCGTTTTCGCGGTGGGGATCTACTTTTTCATGGCTCCCTACCGGAAGATGATGCAGGACTACAGCATCACCTATTGGCCTATGCTCCTGCTGGCGCCGCTGGCGGTGGGGATGGTCGGGTTCAGCCTGACCTACATCATCGGGCTGAAGTCGCTGGTGACCGGCTTCAGGGAAGTGTTCGTGAACCGTCTCGCCGAGCATATCGACCCGGGCCTGGTGCACGAGAACAACCACCCCGTTCCCGACGACACCATCCGGGACAGCCTCCTGTTCACCAATTTCCAGACGCGTTCGGGAAGCGACTGTTTTCGCGGCCGGATCGGACCGGCGGTGGTCGAAATGGTGCCGATTCAGGTCAATGTCAAACGGACGGACGGGAATGGTGACGCCGTTCGCCACGGGGTGTTCCTGAACGCCAAAATGGCCCGGCCGTTTCCGGCCCCGGTCATGGTGGCGCCGCCGGGGGTGGAGGTGAGCCGAAGCGGCGTCGAGGAAAGGCTGGTGGCGCTGGGGGTGCAGGTTCCCGGCGGTTTGGTCAGGGAGGAGGTGGGGGACAGCCAGGTGCTGTCGCCGGCCGAAGGCAGGTGGTATTGGGAAGGGCGTTTGAAACCGGACACGCTGCGGCGTTTGGAAGATGTGAAAAAGGGCAAAGGCGGGGAGTTTTACCTTTCCTGCAGCGGGGACCGCTTGGCGGCGGCGTTGTTGTCTGACCCCAAGCGCCTGGATTTTCCGCGCCTGTTCGATGCGTTGGATTTTATGCGTTGCCAGGAATTTTCCGCCGACGCGGGGTTGTTGGCCACGGTGGCGCGAGACTTGGGAGAATAGTCGAGATGATGATGTGGATGCTGGCCAAAGTGGGGGTGAAGGCGCTTTTGGCCAATAAACTGCGGAGCTTTCTGGCGGTGTTGGGAATTATCATCGGCGTCGGCGCGGTCATTTCCATGCTGGCCCTGGGGGCGGGGACGCGGGCGAACATCATGGAGCGGGTGTCGTCGATGGGGACGAACCTCCTCATCGTGCGGCCGGGCATCGCCGGCCGGCGCGGGGTGATGTCCGGCATGGCGCAGACGATGACCATGGACGACGCCCTGGCGATTGCCAAGCAGGTGCCGGGGGTGGAGTTGGTGTCACCGGTGGTGTCGGGGAATTTGCAGTTGAAGTATTTCAACAAAAACGCCCAGACCTCGACCATGGGCGTGGCGCCGAGCTATCTGCATATCCGCAATTTCGAAATCGACCACGGCCGCAATTTCACCGACCTCGAGGTGGATCGCCTGGCGCGGGTGGCGGTGATTGGCCCCACCACCGCGGAAAACCTGTTCGGCAAGGACGAGCCGGTGGGGGCGACCATCAAAATCAAGGGGGTGAATTTCCAGGTCATCGGGGTCCTCAAGGCCAAGGGCGACCAAGGCTGGTCAGACCCGGACGACCAGGCGATTATCCCCATTTCCACGGCGATGAAGCAGATTCTCGGGGTGGAACGGGTGCGGGAGATTGACGTCCTGACCCAGGAGTCCAAGGAGGGGAACGCCCCGGTGGTGGCGGAGGTGACCCGGGTCCTTCGGGATCGGCACAAGATTCTCCCCGCGGCGGAGGACGATTTCAACGTCCGGGATCAAGCCGAGATGATCGACATGGCACAGTCCTTCGGCACGACGATGTCGATTCTCCTTGGCAGTTTGGGGGGGATAAGCCTGCTGGTCGGCGGAATCGGCATCATGAACATCATGCTGGTGACGGTGGCGGAACGGACCAGGGAGATCGGCCTCAGGAAGGCGATCGGCGCACGCGAAGGGGATATCCGCAATCAATTCCTCTTTGAGTCGGTCCTGGTGTCGGGTTGCGGCGGCATTCTCGGGGTGGCGATGGGGATCGGGGTGGCGCTACTTATTCCCTGGCTGGCCAAGCTCTCCGGGCAGGAATTTAAGACCCTGGTGGAATGGAAAAGTATCGCCTTGGCTCTGGGGGTATCGGTGGCTGTAGGGGTGTTTTTCGGCTATTACCCGGCGCGACGGGCGGCCAGGATGGATCCGGTTGAAGCGCTGAGATATGAATAACGATGCGAGTGGGCTTTTCCATAACGAGCGCATGTCGTAAGCGTGCAAACCGCATTAACACAGAGGACACAGAGAACCACAAAACCACTTTTTTTAATATTTCCTTGTCAGTATCTGAACTTTTGCAAAGTGCCGATTAAACCGCCAATCGCCACTTTGCAAAAATCGTTTTTGCCCGAATTTCAAGGGTTTTTGATTTTACAAAATCGCCATTCGGCGCTTTGAATGGTGATTTTGCAAAAGTCCAGTCAGTATAGTGTTTAGTTGGTTGTTGCGGTTCTCTGTGTCCTCTGTGCCCTCCGTGCCCTCTGTGTTAAAAGCATTTTCACAATTTCGTTTTGCGACCGGTATAATAGTTTCATTTTTTTCCTTTTCGGGTACGGTTCGCCTTTTCCAACAATTCTTCAAGGCTGATTCCGGAAGTGGGGTCTTCCCGCGCCTCCTCCACCGCCAAGCGATCTTCGATATCCTCCAGCCAACCACCGAAGTCCTCGACCGGCAACATTATGTATTCCTTGCCGTCAATAGTGCCGTAAATCGCCGAATCGGGGAGATATTCCTCTTTGATCCGTAATTTTTTCTTTCTGGAAATCGCGGTCAGCATGGTTTTGCCCTTTGTTTCTCAATATCTCTCGGCAGTGGTCACATTTCGGTAATCGTCACCTGGTCGAAAAACCCGCTCCCGTCCCCCCGCACCGGGAATTTGCCGCTGGAGGGCGGCGCCAGCATCACCGGCAATTTCACCTGGCTTTCCGGCTTGCCTTCGCCGGCCATGCGCGCCCGCCAGGCCTCGTAGGTCCCGTCGGCCAAAAGTACGGCGCGGGGCGGGGCGAGCCTGCCGTCGTCGCGTTTCGCCTGGTACTCGCAGTTGCGCCGCATTAAATCATCATCGAAAACCGCCAACAACTGCCGCACCCGTTCCTTGAGGATATTACGCCGGTGGCGCAGGAGTTCCCCGCCGCCCGTCACCTCCAAGGCCACCACATAACCCGCCGCCTCGCCAGTCACCTCGTAGGTCACGGTAAAACCGTTCAACAGGGGGCCGTTCGCAGCCGCCAATTCCATCGCCGCCACCACCTGGTCCTCGGTCAATTTCTCGCCGGTCGCCGACAATTGCGCCCCAGCCCGGCGTTCGAACGCCACCTCCGGCGTGCGCCGGTTGAACCCGGTCACCCGCAGCAGATCCCCCAGGTCATACCGGTAAAAACCGCCCGAAGTGGTGATGATGAGCCGGTAAAGCTTCCCTTCCTCCAATTGCCCCGCAAGCAGAGTCGCCGTATCCGCGGTCGGTTCCCCGGCCTCCGCCGGGATGAACTCCATGACGTGCCCCCCGACCGCCAGAACCCCCGAGGGGCTCCGGTCCTGCATCGGCAGGGAAAAAGTCCCTTCCGAAGCCCGCAGGCCCAGGCAGCGCATGGCGGTGTTCCCCCATAACGTCGACACATGGGGAAGGTAAAATCCCGAGGATCCGCCCTGCCAGGTGAGTAAAATCTCCAAATTCGGCCACACCGCCTTGGGCCGCAGATCGCCGTCCGCTTTCAGCACTTCCCGCAAATGTCTGGCCCGGGCCGGATTCGCCCGGAACGTCGCCGCCAGGGCCCGGCGCTCCTCGCCGGCGTTCGGGTCGCCCAAGGCGGGATGGCCTTTTTCCAGGCATTCAAGGAAACGCTCGGCGTCGCGGGACAGCCTGCCCGCCAGCGCGACCAGGGTCGAGGGGTTTACCGACGTGATCACCCGCAGGTTTTCCTCGGCCAGGGCGAAGAGGATCAGGTCGAACCAGCGGTCGTCGGCGTTCTTGAGGTGCTGCACCGCCGCCGGCACCGCCATGCGCCGCCGGATCGGGATGGATTGGCTGTCGAGCTGTTTGCCGCTCATCGCCCCGTAGGGGATGCCGCCCGCGGTGCGGCCGATCTCCGCCGGGCTCGCCACCACCAGGTATTTACCCTGGTTGACCGCCGGGTGATCCCGGTAGACACGGTACATCCACAACAGGTGCTGGGAATGGTGCTCCTTGATGAAGGCGTGGTTCACCGGGCAGAATTTCGGCTGGGAAGTGGTGCCGGAGGTGAGGGAGAACATGTCCGGCTTGCCGGGAATGAGGATGTTTTCCTCGCCGTTTTTCATGCGTTCGATATCCGGGGCGAAATCCTGGTAGGAGCGGATGGGCAGGGTTTTCCGGTAAACTTTCCAGATTTCCCCGGTGGGGAGGGCGGCCAATTGGGCGAAGGAATGCCTGGTGCCGAATTCGCTGCCGGCGTTGACCCGGAGAATCCGGCGGAGCGCTGCCTCCTGGGTGGCGTAGGGCCTCGCGACCGCTTCCGCGAATTTGGCGTTGGGGCGATTCATGACCTTGTCGAAGACCCAGCCCAGGATTTTCGTCATTACCGTTTCATTCACCGTATTCCCCCCTCGTGGCCAAAATCAGTCCGTTATCATAAATGATGACCGGAGGCTTGACAATGAAGAACTGGGGCTGCAGGCATAAATGGCATGGAAAACCGGTTGCTGTTGACATTGCCCGCCGGTATATGGATTATGGAAACGGGGGAACCGGGGCGGTGTGGGATTTTTTTGCGACAAAACGAGGCGGAAGCGCGCGGGTCAATTCGCAGAGGGGACGCCTAAATGGGCAATCAATTCGCATTTTTAAGCAAAGCCAAACCCGCCACCTTATATCGCCTGCTGGAAAAATTCCCTCTGGAAGACGCCGCCGTCGCCCTCACCGGCCTCCCCCATGCCCTGGCCCTCCAGGTCCTCGCCTATTATCCGGAGGACAAGCAGGCACCGTTCCTGCCGGCCATGCGGGAAGCGCGGGGCGTGGACGAGGCGCACCGCGACCTGGTGGCCGGGAAAATTCACCGGCTAATCGCCGACGCGAAGGCGAACCAGGCGGGAGCCCCGGCATTGGACACGCCGCAAAACGCCACCCCCTCCGAGGGTCGGGCGGCACCGGCAAATCCGTCCGCAAAACCGCCGCCGCAGCCCCCCCGGCCCGCTCCGCCGCCAACAGCGCAGCCCGCCGGAGGTCCGCCGGCCGGCAAAGCGCCGTTGTCCAGCCCTTCCATCCCCATCGCTTCCATGTCCAGATCCCTGGCGGAAAAGTTGCCCCTTCCCGGTCGAAAAACACCCGAGCCGGTTTCCGAATCGCCGCGGGAAGACTCGGCCCGGCCGGATCCGCGACCATCCCCCGAATTCTCCCCGGCAGGTCCGCCCTTTCCCCCGGCGGCGAATCCCTATCAATATCAATCCCCCGGCTCGCTGCCCACCGACCCTTCGCTTAACATACCGGCAAACGCGCCGGCGAATCCCGCGCAAAACCCTGCGGCCAGGCCCGGACCAGCCCTGCCCGGGCGAACCCCCGCCGGACCGGTACGGCAGGGTCTGAAAGGCGGCGGCGCGGCGCCGGGTGTCCCGGTGAAGCCGGCGGGAACCGCCGGCGCCGGCGCGGCGAATGGGGCCGGAGGCAAGCCAACGCCCTACCCGGCGCCTTCCTTCGCGGAAATGGCGCCGGACTCCTCGGTGTTGTCCGGTCCCCCGGCGCCGGCATCGACGTCAGTCGCGCCGTCCCTGCCGCCGTCGGGAAATCCGCCCAAAGCCGGATCGGCCTTGTCCGACCTGGGCGGCAAGTTGAAGGAGGTGCTTAAACAGGCCCACGCCGAAATCAGCAAGGGGCTTATCGCCAATTCGTCCGCCGCCAAACAGGCGCCGGGGCCAACGCCAAACGCGAAGCCCGCCGCCGGGCCGCCCGTACCCGCGCCCCGGCGTCCCGGCGAGCGTCCGTCCTCCGCCGCCCCCTCCGGCGGCCAGCGGCCAAAACGCCCGGAAGGCCCAACCCAGTGGATTCCCCGCGCCGCCACCGCTTCGCCGATTAACGGCCCGCCCCTGCCGGGCCGGCCGGAATCGGCTTCGGGCGATCCCATGGACTCGCCGCTGGCGATGGAGTTGTTGCACCGCATCGGCTGGGCGCAGGAAAAATTCCTCCCCGGCAAGAAGGACGGCCCGGCCCCGAACCGCGCGCCGGCGATCATCGGCAGAGGACCGGAGGGAAGCGGCGGCAAGAAGCCGCCGCTCCCGGCGGGATCGCGGGCGGGAGGTCCCGCGCGGGGTTTGTCGCCGCTGGAACGGCGGAAGCTTGAGGAGGCGGAGGAACCTCGCGAAGGGGTGATGGGGGCGGGAAAAGTGGCTATGAGCCGGACGCCCCGCCTGGTCGGCCAGGGGGCGAAGCGGCTGCGGGAAATGCCCGGCGCCGGACGGACGGACGAGGGGCGCGCCGGCGCCGGGCCGCGCCGAATGGACGGCAAGGCGATCCTGGCGGCGATTTTGCGGGAAGCCGATTCGGAAGTGCGGGAGACGGTGCGGCTGGACGATCCGGGCTTATTCCGGGAACTCCGGGGCCGGATGTTTTTCTTCGACGATTTGCTGCTTTCGGACGACCAGGCGCTGGCGCAGGTGTTTACCGCCGCGAAGGTGGAGGACGGGGCGCTGGCGATTCGTTTCGCGGCGCCGCGGTTGCGGGAGCGGGTGCTAAGGGTGGTGAGCCCCGGCCGGGCACGGGCGCTAAAGGAAAGCGCGCCTCCCCGCGCGGGGGTGGACGACATCGAGGCGGCGCAGAAACGGGTCTTGGCGGTGGCGCTCAGGTTGCAGTCGGTGGGGCGGATTCTCATTGACCCGAAAGACCCGGATTTGGCGGGTGAATGAACTGAACTTTTGCAAAAGTCCAGGTTGAAACCTCATATTCAAGGGGGAACGGCGGTGGAGTATTTCCGGTTGCGGACGGTTGCGGCGGCGGTGCTGACGGCGGGTTTATATTTAACAATGTCATCCACAGTGGACGGCCGGGCGGGCGAGCCCGCGTTTGCGGCCGGGGATCCCCCCCCGGCGGCAGAGGAGGAATCGCCAACCCCCAACCCCGCCATCGAACGCATCCGCCGGGAAATGGACGCGTCGGTCGACAAGGTGATGCGGGCGTACCTGGCCGAACAGCCGGACGGCAAGATGCGCGCCGACGTCGGGGCGATCCTCGGCGCGTTCCAGGAATTGGGCCGTTTCGGCAATGCCGATATCCGTCTGGCGCTGGAGTATTACCGGGCGGCGGCGCGGCTGGGCTCGGCCGAGGCGGATTGCGCGCTGGGGAATTTTTACCAGAACGGCGTCGACGATGAACGCGGCCGCATCGAGCGGAAACCCGCGCTGGCGCGGGAGTGTTACGAACGCGCGGCGGCGGGCGGGTCGGTAAGGGCGATGCTGGAACTCGGCTCGATTTACGCCGAGGGGAAGGACGTCAACCCCGACTCGAAGAAGGCTCTCGGTTACTTCATGTCGGCGGCGAAGCGGGCGAACGAGGCGGCTTTGGCGCGGCTTGAACCGGTGATGGCGAAGGCGCGGGAGTGGGAGGCGACGCATCCCGGGAAAAAGGCCGGCTTCCCCACCGGCCGCGAGGAAATCGTCGACGATAAGCTGGTGCAGGAATTTATCGACGTCAATTTTGAAATGGAAAAACTGGCCAGCCATGTTTATGTCGAATTGTCGAAACGGCTGGCGGCGGCGATGAAAAAGTAGGGAATCCCGGACAGAGCCCGGATTCGGGGAGTATAACGAATGCTGAAGCGGGGAAACGTGGCTACGAATCTACCCGACGCCAGCGCCATGGAAATCATCCAGGAACTGGCCGCCTTCTCCGGCGACGCCGTTCGGGTCGAACGGATTGTCTCGGACGGACAAGGCACTCCGGAAGGTTATTGGTACGATCAGGCCTGGGGGGAATGGGTGTTGATCCTGAGGGGCGGCGCCGAGTTGGAATTCGACTCTCCGCCGGCCGAGGAGCGTTTGCAGCAGGGCGATTGGCTGTACATCCCCCCGCGCCGCCGCCACCGGGTGCGCTCGACCGAAGTGGGGACGCTGTGGCTGGCGGTGCATGGCGGGGAGTAGATGGGGATTATCGAAACTCTATTATGCCGATGCTTGTGGCAACTTTTTTAAAATCCCTGTCTCCGGTCAGTACCTCTGCATCCAGCATTTCGGCAAGGGCAATGGCAATACAATCACCCATGGCAAGGTTTTTATACCTAGCCTTAAGGCTGGCGGTCCTTCTCCACAATACCGGGCGCAGATCATCGATAATATCCACACCATCTGGAGTAGCCATCTCACATGCGGCATATTCAGCCACATCGGATTTTATCAAGTAGTAGGCGACCTCTCAGACATTGACCGCGTGCATATAAAAACCGCCTTCCGGAGGTTTCGCCATAATTTCCCTGACTCTCTCCGCCCCCGGTTCGTTCTTCAATTCGGCTATGATCGCGGATGTGTCAATAACCAGCCTTTTCCGGCTCATTCTTTCCACTCCCTGGCAGTCTCTTCCTTGCGTTCCTTAAGGTAATTGTCAAAGGATTGCCGATTCAGCAAATGCGCATACTGCTTCCGAAAACCTTGCACCCGCCGGTGATAGTCCGCAAAAGTACACAGCCCTTCCGGGCGCTCCATCACGGAAAGCGGCGTGCCGTCTTTGGCGATAACCACGGTTTTTTCCATAGTGATATTATTCATGATTCATTCCTCCCGCCAGTCACGTATAATTATCTTAACGAGCACTCGACAGTCAACTCCCCACAGCGAAAGGCCTCCCCATGTTTAAAATCATGCCGGCCGAAGAAGCGGTCAAGCTCATCCCCGACCGCGCCTGCATCGGCATCAACTCCTTCCTCACCCTTTCGAATCCCGAATACCTCCATAAAGCCATCAATTGCCATTTCCGCGCCACCGGCCACCCGAAACATCTGCGCATGTTCTGCGCCGCCGGCTTCGGCGGCTGGGACGAGAACCGCTTCGCCGACCCCTACGTCGCCGCCGGGGCGGTCGACGAAGTCGTCGCCGGACACTTCGCCAGCATGCCGTCGGTGGTGAAAAAGGCGCTTGCCAACGAAATCGAGGCCTACAATGTCCCTCTCGGCGTACTCTCCCATTCCATTCGCGCCGCCGCCGCCGGGCAGGACGGGCTTCTCTCGGAAGTCGGCCTGAACATCTTCGCCGACCCCCGGGTCGGCCGCCTCGGCATTAATCCGCGCTCGCGGCAGGAACTGGTCTCGGTGGTTGAAATCGCCGGCCGGGAATTCCTCTATTACAAAACCCCGAAAATCGACGTGGCGCTAATCAAGGGAACTTCGGCGGATCCCAACGGCAACATCTCGATGGAAAAGGAATACCTCACCCTCGACGCCCTGGCCATGGCCCAGGCGGCGAAGGCGAACGGCGGGGTGGTGATTGTCCAGGTCGATTCGGTCAGCCACCTCTTCAAGCGCCCGCGCAGCGTCATCGTCCCGGGGATTCTCGTCGACGCGGTGGTGGTCGCGCCGGAAGGGGAGGCGGGGGTTCTCCCCTACTTCCCCTCGATGTCCGGGGACATTCACGTCCCCGCCAGCCACATGGATTACTTCATGTCCCAGCTTCCCGCCTCGCGGAAGAAGAAAATCGACTCGGAAGACGCCAGCCACCACATCATCGGCGAACGCGCCGCCCGCGAACTCCGGGCCGGAAACATCGTCAACATCGGCATCGGCATCCCGGAAATGGCCGCCAGCTACGCCAGCCGGCTGGGCATTCTCAAGGACATCGTCACCACGGTGGAGTCCGGCGGCATCGGCGGCCTGCCCGCGCCCGGCCTCGCCTTCGGCGCGACGATTGGCGCCGACATGATCTGCGACATGGCCTCGCAATTCGACTTCTACGACGGCGGCGGCCTGGACATTTGTTTCATGGGCGGGCTCGAGGCCGACGCCGAAGGGAACGTCAACTCGCACATCTCCCCGTCGGGGTTCGTCGGCATCGGCGGTTTCGCGAACATCACCGGCGCCACCAAACACGTCGTCTTCTGCATGACCTTCAATGCCAAGGGCCTCCACGCCGAACACGATCCGGACGGCAAGGTCCGCATCGTGCGGGAAGGTTCGGTCCCCAAATTCAGGAAACGCGTCGCCGGCATCAGTTTTTCCGCGAAAAACGCCCTCCGGCGCGGCCAGCGGGTCCTCTACGTGACCGAGCGCTGCGTATTCGAACTCACTCCCCACGGCCTAAGGCTCAAGGAAGTTTTCCCCGGCATCGACCCGCAAAGCCAGATTCGGGATTGCCTGGATTTCCAGATCTAGGGGGTGGGAATCACGGGAACATGAGAATAACGGGGAGCGGAACAAGATGCGGAGACAGGAAATTTCCCGAAAACCAAAGCGGTTCTAGTATATTGGCGGAACCTTTTTTAAAAAAAATAAATAATACTATTGCCCTGCCTGAACGCCGCTATAACCCATAATCAGAAGTAGTGCTCTGCGCAGAGCCAGCGGTTGCGGTACCCGA